>DASXGT010000239.1:0-53747 GCA_036488895.1 Bryobacteraceae bacterium
GTTGATGTTGATCGTCCACTTCGAGCCCCAAGGGTTATTCATTCCGCCAGCCCATAAGCCCTGCAGATTGGCTGGTAGACCGCCGGGCCGGCTTGACCCAGTCAACAGATAACGGCCGTATTGGAAATAGAGCGCTTGCAATCCGAGATCGGTACCACCGGCCGATACACGCCGCAGGCGCTCGTCTGTGGGGAGCGATTTGAGAGTTGCGTCGGATTCGCCGAGTTGGAAGCTAACCCGGTCCATCAGTCTTTGCTCATCTCCCCCTGCGGCGGCGCGTAACTCGTTATAAGACCTCCTTGACGCAGTCTCCAGAGTCGCCGCACATTGCTGCGCGGGGTCGTCACCTCGAAAGTCCGAAGCTGCCGCAATCAGAAGGGTCGCCTCGTCGGCCCCCGATACGTTCAGCGCCTTCTCGCTGCGTGAGAGTTTTCCGCCCTTCACAAGAATCCTGACCTGACCCTGGAACTTAATCTGCTCCTTGTGCTCTGGTCCTTGCGTCAGTACGAGATCCCGGTCGCTCAAGGTATGGACATCAAAGTCGGAAGGGCGATCCATGGTGGCGGCGAAAATAAGCCTGCCGGGTTTGTCCGCGGCCAAGTGCAGCACCATCACGTGATCAGGCGCCGACGCAAATGCCTCGCGCTGGTAATGCACACCACCTAAGGTGTAGGTGACGGAGGCGATCCCGGTTGATAAGTCCAATTCCCGTCGGTAATCGGTGGCGTCGCCCTCCGTACCGGAGCGAACATACAGATCGCCTAAGGAGGAATACCCAGGCATGCCGCGGGGCGTCGAAAGCATGGTCTCTGCCGCTAAGCGTTCCGCCTGCGAAATCTTCGCTCCGTCCAGTCCCTTTGATTCGAGCAACAGCGATCTCACCTTCAAGAAACCGTCATGGGCTTTCGGATTGAGTTTATCTGTTCGAGCCCCCTGCCAAACAGTATCTTCATTCAACTGAAGGTGCTCATCCTGCGCTCGAGTGTGTTTGCCATCCAGAATGTCGCGACTCGGTTTCTCGCCTTGCTGATCGCCGTTGTTCTGTGTGCTGTTGGCGCCCCCGAAAACCATTGCTCCGATCCTGCCATTGCCGATAGGTAGAGCCTGCGTCCAGACCGGCGCCGGCTGCGTGTACCAAAGCTTGATATCGGCCCCCTGCGCGAAAGAAAAAACGGGAATTGAGACTAGAATCGTGAACAGTTTGGGCAGTACATCGCGACCACAGCGGAGGGAAGTTCGGGATCTTGTCACTGGTTATTCCTTACAGGATCTTGGAGAAATGGAAGAGGCTCCCAGCGTCCGCGCAACGTCGCTTAGAGCCTCTATTTGTTCAAGCCAGATCGTCTTCAATTGAGATCATCGTTTCGGTCAAAAAGTAAGTTTGAGAGCGAATCGCAACTGCCGTTCGCCGCTAGCCGTTGTGATGGTGTCATAGCCATTCAGATTCGCAACTGCGCCATTTGTGAAAGTGGCGTTTGAAACGGTGGCGGAGGGATTGCCGAAACTCGGTGTATTGGTAATTCCGAATGCCTCGGCACGGAACTGCAGTTTGAGCCAATCGCGAATAGCGAAGTCTCGGAAGAGACTGGCGTCCAAATTGAAAAGTCCGGGCCCACGAATGATGTCTCGTCCGCTGCTACCAAAGGTGGGAGTGGTGACCGGTGCGAAGGCGTTCGGATCAAAGTACGGTGAGTTCGGTCCATGGCCCCCCAGGATGCCTACGTTCTGAACAACCTGATTAGCCGTTTGGGTGTTTGAGGGTGCATTGAGGGATGTTCCAGAGGAACTGATGGTAAAGGGCGTCCCGCTCGCCCGGCTCAGAATCCCGTTAACCTGCCAGCCACCGGCAAGTAAGGCAGGGATGCCGCTGTTTAGAAACCGCTGGCTCTTCCCGAACGGGAGCGAGTACACGTAGTAAAGCTGAAAATTATGTGTACGATCATAACCAGCCAGAGCGTAATTGCGATACTGCACAGGCAGCCAATTCCATGTTAACGATCCACCGGTTTCGCTGTCCGAGGCATCCATTGCTTTTGAAAACGTATAGCTGATACCGAATGTGCCCTTGCTGGTCGTTCGCCGAGTCAGGCGAGTCTGCAGCGAGTTATAGCGAGAGTTGTCGATTGGCATAAGGGAAGAGATTCGCGATGGATTGCCCCAGAGTCTGTAATACGGTTGCCCGGCTGTCCCTTGGTTCGGACCGGCAGCATTGATATCGACTCCGCTTTCAGGCCTGATGTCACGGTTTCCAACGAAGCCCGCTTGTAGATTGAAGCCGAAGGCGAGGTCGCGTTGTACGGTGACGTTATAACTCTCCGCATATCCTCTGCGGAACGGAGTGGGATAGGACCACGACCCAACATTGGGCGGCAGCGGAATGGAGGAGCCTGACAAATTCGGACCCACAAACGGCGGCAGCCCTGTAGCGAGACTGCCAGCGGCAGAGAAAGAGTTGGGAGCAGCGTACTGTAGCGAGATGACTGCGGGATACGTCTGTATGTTGTTTCGGAACGTCTCTGTATTTACATTGATTCCAAACCCAATCCGGATGACGGTCTTGTCATTCACTCTATAAGCAATGCCGGCGCGCGGCGCGGGTAGCCCCTTGCCCGTGTCGACGTTGGATCCTTTCAACAGTACAAGATTCGTAAGCGGGTCATAGTGAATCCCCTCGATTCCGTGTTCCCCGTGGCTGTAAGGATACATTTCCCAGCGCAAACCGTAAGTAAACGTCAACTTCCGGTTCACTTGCCATTGATCTCGTACGTAGAAGAAAAATTCGTTTTCGGCGACAACAGCAGGGGCAATATATTGCACGTCTTTATTCATTGAGTTCGGCAGACCTAACAGGAAGTCGGCCCAAGAGTTGTATTGGTTGGGCGCGGCGGCACTACTTGCATTCAGTGCTGTCAAGCCGCCGCTGAATGCAAACCCGCCGCGAGTTCCGACCGTGCTGTTTGCCTGGTAGTCGGCCATTAGAAGGTGGACGATCTCAGCCCCAAAGCGAAGATTGTGTGCTCCCTTTACCCAGCTTAGGTTTGCCGTCTCCACCCACTGATTGTCCCGGAATGTTAGCGGTGTTGAAGAATTCGCGTCGCCTATCGTTGAGAATCCGTTGAACGAAAATTGCGGAATACCACCCTGCAAGGGACTTGGTCCATTTGTTCCCGGAATGCCGAGGGTGTTGAGCCCGAAGTTATTTCCGGCGCTCGCGTTGATTACAGATAGACGCAACCGACTAAAAGCAACATTGCCGTCAATCAGCAGGCTAGGCGTAAAGGTATGGGTACCGCCGATGGAAGCGTGCTGGGTCAATCCTTCACCGTTGGTGAACTGGCCACCATCCACCGCAGCGCCTCCGGCCGCGCCGAGAGTTTGGGGGTCGAAGACTGTATGAGGCGCCGCTCCGTAGCGCACAAACATAGTGGTCTTATCCGATATGTTGTAGTTAATTTTCATATCGACGTTGTCGCGGGTAAATGCCCAATTTGCAGCGTAGAAATAATTGTTAGAAATTCCCGAGGCGGTCGCAATATTAGGTTCAGGAATGAGCGAAATCATTTTCATAGCGGCAGGGCTGATCCGAGAAAGCGGAACGATGTTGCCCGCAAACTGGCTACGGCCTGCTCCCGAGGACGTTCCCGTACCCGGGTCGTACAGAGTTGTTCCCGTCCCGACGAAATTGCCCTGCCGGAGTGTGTCCGTAGGAACAGTTTGGAAGCCGGAGTATAACGTCCGCTGCATATAGCGTTCCCAATCAGCGAAGAAGAAGAGTTTGTTTTTCTTGATCGGTCCGCCCAGGTTCAAGCCAAACTGGTTCAAAATGTTCTTGGGATTGGAACCACCGTAGTAGAAGAAATTGCGTGCTTTCAGATCGCTGTTGGTGTGATATTCCCAGGCGGCGCCATGAAACTGATTGGTGCCCGATTTCAAGGTCACGTTAATAGCCGCTCCCACAGCCGCTCCCTGCTCGGCATCGAGACTGTTAGTCGCGACGTTGACCGCTTCGATTGATTCCGCGGGGGGCACCATCATGACATTTTGCGGTTGCCACGGAAAAATGTCGCTCGCGCCGTCTACCTTCGTGTTATTGCCGTAGGCGGTTGAGCCGTTCACGTTGTAGCCAACTGAACCAGCGGGATTGCTGGAGGACGAAGGAGTTGCGGAGCCTCCCGTCGTAAAGCCCGGTAGAATTTTGAATATACTCTGGAAGCTGCGCCCACCTCCCATCGGCAAATTGGCGGTCTGCACAGTGGAGATTTGGCTGTTAACGTCCGCTCGGTCGGTTTGCAGCGTGGCGGCAGTGGCAGAGACCGTAACATTCTGACCAGTCGAGGCCAACTGTAATCCGATGTCGAGCCGTCTCACCTGGTTTTGATCGACGTGCACGTCCGTCACCGTCGCGGGAGCAAATCCGGATGCCTCGAAACTTACTTTGTATAGGCCCTGTTGCAAATCTCCTACTTGAAATGAGCCGCGTTCGTCACTTACGGCGTCTTTGGTTACGCCTGTGTCAACGTTCTGGATATGAAGCTTGGCGCCGGGAACTGACGCGCCAGAGGGATCAGAAACAGTACCGGTGAGCGACCCGTACAGCACCTGCGCTGTGACGAATCGCGGCACAAACATCAACACTGTAGAAACGATCAAGATTTTGTAGAACGTGGATGATTTCATCTCTATGCCTTTCGTGGGCAGTTCGGAAGCACATTTGAACGCGGTAGCCATTCGAACACTTACGTAAACGTTAAAGGTAAGGTTAATATCACTGGAACGTTACTACGAATCTTTTCTGATGTCAACGAACTTTTTAGCTAAGAGAATGAACGCTGCGTCCCTGTCATAATGATTCTGGTGGCGACCCGCCTCAAGGACATTGCTCGCGATCTCGGTGTTTCGGTTGTTACGGTCTCGAAAGTCCTGCGCAATCACGAGGACATCAGTTCGGAGACCCGCAATCGAGTCTTGAGACGAATGAAGGAGCTGAATTACCAGCCCAACCTCGCTGCCCGAGCTTTGGTGAGTGGACGAAGCCATATGATCGGCTTGATCGTACCCGATCTTGTTCATCCCTTCTTCGCTGAAGTGGCAAAGGGAATTTCCTCCGTACTGCGAAACAAAGATTATGCATTAGTGGTCGCCTCTTCAGAAGAAGACCCGGATCTGGAAAAGCGGGAAATTGCCCAGATGTTGGCCCGGCGGCTGGATGTGCTTCTGGTCGCGTCCACTCAATGGACAGTGGAAAGCCTGCGGAAGATTGAGGAGCAGCAGCGCCCTTACGTTCTCGTTGACCGCAAATTCAGCGGACTTGCCGCTAATTTCGTGGGAACCGACGACATCGCCGTAGGGCGCTTAGCGACTGGGCATCTGTTGGAGAATGGTTGCAGGCGCATTGCTTATATAGGTGGCGAGCATGTCAGTACAGCGCTCGAGCGTTGCGAAGGATACAAGGGTGCGCTTGTTTCAGCCGGTTTAGCGATTCCCGGCGAGTACACATTGTGTTTGCCCCATGGAGACGATGCGGGAGATGTGACCGGGTACAAAGCAGCGAAGCATCTGCTTGCCTTGCGCGACAGACCAGACGGCATCTTCTGCAATAACGATCCAATCGCAATGGGGGTAATCGAAGCTGTGCTGGAAGCAGGACTGCGGATACCGGAAGATGTGTGCATCATCGGGGCGGGCAATGTTCGTTACGCTGGTGCACTTCGCGTGCCACTCAGCAGCATTGATCAGAACAGCGCCTTGCTGGGCCACCATGCCGCCGAACTTGCGCTCTCTTTGGTAGCGGCAAAATCCCAGCCACCGCCGAAGCAGATTGTGATCACACCGAAGTTGGTGATACGCGAATCGAGCAGCCGATTGCAATCGAGCCGCCGTTTTAACAGTTCACGTTAACTTTAACGTTGACACCGGTGCATGCCTGTGGCAATCTGACCATGGTCACCATGAGATATCGGATGCTGGGCGAGACTGACCTATTTGTCTCTCAAATCGGCTTTGGTGCATCTCCGCTGGGTGATGTTTTTGGAGCAACGGATCCTGCTGAGAGTACGCGGGCAGTGCGTCAGGCGGTCGCATCGGGCATCAATTTTTTCGACGTTTCACCGTACTATGGCCGCACCCTAGCCGAGAAACGCCTCGGGAACGCGCTTATTGGTATTCGAAAGAATATAATACTCAGCACGAAATGCGGTCGCTATGGATTTGATTCTTTCGACTTCTCCGCATCCAGAATCAAACGGAGCATCGATGAATCCTTGACCCGCCTGCAAACTGATTACGTTGACCTGTTTATGGCTCACGACATCGAATTTGGAAGTTTGGATCAGATTGTTGGTGAAACGCTGCCCGCTCTTCAGGAAGTTCAGAAGTCAGGCAAGGCTCGCTACATCGGCATCACCGGATATCCCCTCGCGATTTTGAAGGCTGCCACGGAAAGCCAGCGAGTGGACGCCATTTTGTCGTATTGCCATTACAACTTGCTCATCACCGACCTTGAGGATGATCTCGAACCGTTCGCGAAAGCTCAAAGAATCGGCCTCATCAATGCCTCTCCATTGCATATGGGTTTGTTGACAGAAGCGGAGGTCCCTGTCTGGCATCCGGCGCCGGCAGGGGTGCGGAGTGCCGCCAAGCAGGTTGTTGAGTTGTGCCGGGCCCGGGAAGTAGATCCGGCGGTGATGGCCCTCGGGTTCAGTATCGGGCAGCCGTATGTGGCATCCACTCTCGTTGGAATGTCTAATAGTGAGCAGGTGGAAACAAACCTGCGCGCTCTGGATTTCGAGTTGGATCCGGTTCTGCTCCTAGAACTGCAGCAGATAGTTGCACCAGTGAAGGACGTAGTTTGGGCGTCCGGTTTATCTCAGACTTTCGACGTCAAATCCTGCCCTGAACGATAGGAACACTTACACTTGAAGCCTTCATTCCCGCTGAGACTAATACTGAGCTTCGTCGCGATCTCTGGCTTGGGGGTTAAGGGCGCTGAGCAGAATCCCGATGATCTCTGGTGGTACAAGACGCCCGCTGCAAAATATTGGGCTGGGTTACCACTATCGAACGGCAGCCTGTCGGCGATGGTGTTGGGCCGGGTGCGGGACGAGGTGATCCCCATCAATGAGACAACCCTGTGGAGCGGATCGCCCTACGATCCAAATAATCCCGAGGGTCCGAAGATCCTGCCTCCGATCCGAAAACTGCTGTTGAACGGCAATTTGGTGGAGGCACAAAGACTTTCTGAAGGACTGATGAGCCGACCGCGTTCCGTCCAGCACTACCAGCCCCTGGGTGAGTTGCGCATCCGCTTCGAGGGGCCGGAGCGTTCGGAATCGTACCGTCGGGAGCTAGACATGGACTCGGCCGTCGCACGAGTGACATACCAGGTTGGTGAAGTACATTTTAACCGGGAAATATTTGTTTCCTATCCCGATCAGGTAATGGTCGTGCGTTTGACAGCAGATAAGCCTCGGCAGGTGTCGTTCTCAGCTCGGCTTGCCAGCATTCAACCTAGCGGGCAAAGTTCTTTAGTGAACGATCAGTTGGTGATGTCTGGAACGGCTGAAACCGTCGCGCGAGGCGCTTCGGCCAATCCGACAATCCCGTCCAAGGTGCAATGGCAAGCTCGCATGAAGATCGTCGTAGAAGGCGGTGTGCCGGGCAACTGCCGCATTGGAGAGGACGAACCTCGCACAGCAGCTTGCATGGAAGTAAAGAACGCAGATTCGGCCACTATCATCGTCTCGGCGGCTACAAATTTTGTTCGATGGAACGATTTGAGCGGCAACGCTGAGGTACGCGCGACTGAACAGATGAAGGCCGCGGACATTCCGTACTCGGCCCTTCGCGCCAGACATTTGAGTGACTGGCGCCCTAAGTTTCTTGCGTGCAAGCTGGATTTGGGTGGCCACGCTGCCGCGTCCGAGGATACAACCGCGCGACTCGCTAAGATGCGCCAGGGACGATTCGATCCGCTCTTTGAAGCGCAATATTTTCAATACGGCCGCTATTTGTTGCTTGCGGTGTCGCGCCCGCGCGCCTTTGCCTTTAACAATCACAACGTGTGGTTGGACAACATGGAAGGACGATGGCAGGGCCGCTGGACTCTCAACATCAACCTTCAGGAATGTTACTGGCCGGCTGAAAACACCAATCTGGCCTCTACAAACGAAGCGCTGCTGAAGTTTGTGGAGCAACTTTCAGAAGCGGGCGCCCGGACCGCGGAAGAGCTGTACGGAATGCGCGGTTGGGTAGCCCACCATGGCACAGACATTTGGATGAACACTGCTCCGACGGACTTCACCGGGCCAGGCACCTGGCCAACCGGAGGCGCCTGGTTGCTACAGAATCTCTGGGAGCATTATGCATTCGAACCAGACAATGGGTATCTTCGGCGTCTTTATCCACTCCTGAGGAGCTCATCCGAATTTTTCCTGGACTTCCTGATCGAAGAACCTGTCCATCATTGGCTCGTGACGGCTCCCTCCATCTCGCCTGAGAATTCATTTTTAACACCGGCCGGCGTCAAAACGCAGGTTGGTATGGGGCCGACTCTTGACAATCAGCTACTGCGCGATTTGTTTGACCACACCGTCCAGGCTGCTTCAACTTTGGGTGTGGACACCGAGTTGCAGTCACGGCTCATGAGTACCCGGAATCGCTTGCCGCCAACGCGTGTCGGCAAGCATGGGCAAGTACAGGAATGGCTGACGGACTACGAAGAACCAGAAGTGACTCACCGTCATCTCTCACCGTTGTACGCTTTCTACCCTTCCAATCAGATCACGCAATCCGCTACACCAGAACTTGTGAACGCGGTGGAAACAACGTTGGAGCGCCGGGGTGAGGAGAATCGTGGCTGGTCCGGCGGGTGGAAGATTAATCTGCGAGCACGATTAGGCCAGGGGGATCGCGCGGAATCGCTTCTGCGTCGCATGTTGACGGACATCAGCATCCATCCTCGAGCAGAAGACAGTAACGATGTTCCGTCCCTGGAAGGCAACCAGGGAATTCAAGCAGTAACTGCGGGAATTGCCGAGATGTTGCTCCAGAGTCATGGAGATGCAATACAGTTGCTGCCCGCTTTGCCTAGCGCATGGCAATCCGGAAGTGTTAGCGGACTTCGGGCGCGTGGCGGATTCACGTTCGATCTCCGTTGGAAAGATGGCAGGCTCGCATCAGTGACGATTAAATCGGCCCAGAGCCGCCTCTGTCGAGTTGCCTATGAAGGAAGAGTGGTTGCAATCCCGATGAAGGCAGGGGCTGAATATATGAGAAACGGCAGCTTAGAGTAATGTCCGGAGTAAAAAAAGACTTAATTAAGGCCGCAGATATGGGCAGCGTTAGCTTTGGCCCTCGGGCGTTTCCAGCACCGTCTACCAGAACCTCGGTGCGGTTTGTAGCAGAACCACCGCGATGCGCCAAATTAACTGGGATTGAGATTTTTTGGTTGATAGGAGAAACAATGAGACTCTTGGCCTTGGTCCCGCTCGTATGCGGTCTGTGCATAGCGCAGGCGGCGGACGATTGCAAGCCTTCTTCCCTCAATATCCCGGGCGCGCCGTATCCATGTGTTTACCCCGACCGGCGCGTGGCGTTTCGCGTGTCCGCACCCGATGCCCAGAAGGTGCAGGTCCGTTTGGGTGGGGCGCATGACATGACCCGCGGCGCGGATGGGCTTTGGACCGTTACCATCCCGCCACAGGTCATTGGCTTCCATTACTACAACATCGTGGTGGATGGTTCGGTGGGGGCGGATCCGGCCACTCGGACGTTTTTTGGTTCAGGCCGGGATAACAGTGGCATCGAAATACCCGAGACTGAGACTGACGCTGACTATTATTCATTGAAGGATGTACCTCACGGCCAGGTAAGCCAGCGTTGGTATTACTCCAAGGTCACAGATAAATGGCGCCGCTGCTTTGTTTACACGCCACCAGACTATGACGGCAACCCGCGCAATCGTTACCCCGTTCTCTATCTGCTCCATGGATGGGGCGAGAACGAGCAAGGCTGGAATACGCAGGGCCATGTCGATTTCATCCTCGACAATTTGATTGCTGAAAGGAAGGCCAAGCCGATGGTCATCGTCATGGACAATTTGAACGCCGTCAAGCCGGGTGAGGATGCAAGCTTATATTCAGCGCGAAGCATTATCGCGCGGCGATCCGTGGAAGATGTTGCCGCAGGTGCGCCGCGCGCCGGCTTTCCCCCCACATTCGGTGCCACCTTTACGGAGATGATGCTCACCGATCTCGTCCCCATGGTGGAGCGAACCTATCGAGTGCTGCCTGGGCGCGAGAATCGCGCTATGGCCGGGCTTTCCATGGGAGGCATGCAATCCTTCCAAACCGTATTGGGCAACCCGGAAAAGTTTGCCTACCTTGGCGGATTCAGTGGAAGCAGCGGGGCGCGCGGCGGTTTCGATCCAAAAACTTCTAGTAACGGAGTGTTCGCGGACGCGGCCTCCTTCAATAAAAAGATGAAAGTGGTATTTCTGGGAATCGGCTCGGTGGAAGGTCCAAACACTAAGAAGTTTAGCGACGCGCTCACCCAAGCTGGAATCCACAACGTTTATTTTGAGTCGCCCGGCACGGCGCATGAATGGCTCACCTGGCGTCGTTGCTTGCAGGACTTTGCTCCCCGTCTGTTCCGGTAAATCGGCCATGAATCATCTTGCGTTGCAAAAACGAGTCCGCCTGTTGGCGAACATTGCACAAGCGGCGGCCAGTGCGGTAAGCAAGCCGTCCGCGCTGGACATCAAGACCATTCAACATTTCCCGCTGCGGGAGCCTGTTTCAGGAAATAGATATTCGCTGCTTCGGATAACGGCTCAATCGGGCGTCACCGGCTGGGGCGAATGCCGTTATGATCCGAACGCCGACATCAAGGCGCTGGAATCTAGCTGGATCGGCCATTCTGCCACCGCTTATGCCACCATCCCTCCCGCGCTGCCTTTTCGTGCAGCCATCGACATGGCCTCCTTTGACATTCTTGGAAAGACGGCGAACGCACCCGTCTATCGAATTCTGGGAGGACCTACCCGGAGCAAGGTTCGCGCGTATCACGCACCGCAGGGTGGAGATTCCCAGGTATCTGTGATCGATGTGCCGACTCCGGCTGGGCGAAATCAAGGCAAGTCCTATCAGAACCGGATTTTGGAACTCGCCGACGCAGTTCTCGCCAGCCATGATTTTGTGATCGCCGCAAATGGCTCTCTGACGCCGGGCGATGCGGCATCGGTGGCGAGAACGCTAGAGGCAAAACACCCACTTTGGTTTGACGAACCGTGCTCTCATTCAAATATAGATGCGCTGCGCAAGGTTGCGGGGGAAAGCGTGATGCCACTCGGCTTTGGCGCCGGAATTGACGATCCCGGGGTGTTCCAAGCCTTGCTGCGCGAAGGGCTCATTGACCTGGCGCGTCCTGAAATCGGCATTTTCGGAATTGATGGCGCGCGCCGCGTGGCCGCCCTCGCCGAGCCATACTACGTCGCAGTTGCTCCCCGGCATACAGGGGGTCCGGTGATGACGGCGGCTGCGATTCATATCGCCGCCAGCATTCCTAATTTCTTCATCCAGCAGGTGCCACTGCCCACAGCGGAGGCGGATCGCGCGATGCGCCGGGAGATTATCGGGTCCGATTTGGAAACCAGCCGGGCTGGGTTTCTGGAACTACCGAAGCTGCCTGGCCTTGGGATCACTGTAAATGAGTCCGCCCTGGAGAAATACCATGCATCGTAGGAACTTCATCGGGATGGGCGCGGCCAGTCTACTCGCATCCGCCGGCAAAAGCTCGGCCGATAGTTGCGGCTGCTCCTTTCTTCCGGAAGAAGCTCTGCCACAGGGCCGGCCGGTAGTGGACGCGTTTGCCGAATCGCATTCCGGTCTAAAAATAACAGGACTTAAGGTTTTTGGAGTTTCGCTTACGCCCAACTCGGACCGTCCTTATGTGTTCGTCAAGCTGGAGACCAACCAGGGATTGATCGGCTG
This sequence comes from Bryobacteraceae bacterium, assembly GCA_036488895.1. Lineage (GTDB taxonomy): Bacteria > Acidobacteriota > Terriglobia > Bryobacterales > Bryobacteraceae > Bog-105. Next base: position 11,988 of record DASXGT010000239.1, read on the forward strand.
GGGCGAGGGCACGCTGGAAGGGAAAGCCGGGGCGGTCATGGCTTGCGTCAACGACTTTCGCGATTTCCTGATCGGTGCGGACCCGATGCAAGTAGAGCACATCTGGCAATCGATGTACGTGCACTCCTTTTATCGCGCTGGTCCGGTGATCGGGTCGGCGATATCAGGTATCGACCAGGCTCTATGGGATCTTCGCGGCAAAGCGTTAGGAATGCCGGTCTATAAATTGTTAGGCGGTCCCTTTGACTCGCGCGGCGTGCGTGGCTATTACCACGTGGACGGTGCGGGCCGGGAGCAACTCACCCAGATTCGTGAAACCGCGCGGCAGCAAGGTATTACTTGCGTGAAGAGCGGGATTCCCGGCTATTACGAATGGTTGGAGCGTAGGCCCAAGATCGATCGCGCCATCAAAGCGATTCAGCTGCTGCGCGAAACGCTCGGACCCGAGATCGATATCGCGGTCGATTTTCACGCGAAGACGAGCCCTAGTGTTGCATCCATCATCGTGAAGGAAGTGGAGCCACTAAATCTGCTGTTTGTGGAGGAACCGTGCCCACCGGAAAATGTGCAGGCCATGGCAAAAATCGCGCGCCGGTCCACCACTCCCATCGCCACGGGTGAACGGCTGATTGCCTCTTACGGCTGCCGAGAATTGATTGAAATGGGCGTCGTCGATATTCTCCAGACAGATATCAATCACGTGGGTGGCCTTACCGCTTTGTGGAAGGTTGCGGCCACGGCGAATGTGTCTTCGATCTCGATGGCTCCGCATGCGTGCGAGGGTCCGATTGGCGGGCTTGCCACGATTCATGTCGATGCGAGTATGCCCAATTTCCTGGTGCAAGAAATTTGCGGCCAGGTAAACCCAGGGCCTAATGACAAAGTCTGGGAAGAGTGGTTGGGCTTTCCGGCTATGCGTATGGTGGACGGACGTTTCCCGCTTTCCGAAAAACCAGGTCTGGGCTTCGAACTATCGGAAGCGAGTCTGGCAAAATATCCATTCGGCGGCACGCGCCCCATGGCCCGCGTATTTCATGACGATGGCTCGGTAGCCGAGTGGTAGAGGTGAGGATGAACTGGAAGGTTGTTGGTTTTTTAGGGATTGTGGGTGGATTGGCCACCTCTATTTTGGCGCAGGTTCCAACCATAGTGCCACCGGTGATCCCCGGCGCGAAGGCGGCGGCTGTGGAACGTATTAAGATCCATGGAAAAGCGCTAGAGGGCAACCTGGAAGGCAATGCGGTGGATCGCGATGCCTTTGTCTTCCTGCCGCCTAGCTACGCTAAAGAAAAGAACCGCCGCTACCCGGTTGTTTACGCGTTGCACGGCTACTCGATCGGCGCCGAACAGTGGACGAAGGAAATTCACGTTCCGCAAACGATTGAAGGCGCGTTCGCGCAGGGAGCGCAAGACATGATTGTCGTGCTGCCCGATTCTAAAACCGTTCACAACGGATCGATGTATTCGAGCTCCGTCACCACTGGCGATTTTGAACAGTATGTTGCGCACGATGTGGTCGCGTATATAGATGCTCATTACCGCACGATTCCACAACGAACGAGCCGGGGCTTAGCTGGTCATTCCATGGGCGGCTATGGGGCCAGCCGCATTGGCATGAAGCACGCGGATGTCTTTGGAAGTTTATACATCATGAGTCCGTGCTGCATGACAGCGCGCGGCGCTGGGCCGGCGAACCCTGATTTAGAGAAAGCCCTGGCAGCCGTGAAGACGCCGGCGGACTCCGCCAAGTTGTCTTTCGGGCCGAGGGCGCAACTTGCTTCTGCCGCGGCTTGGTCGCCAAACCCAAAGAACCCGCCGCTTTATCTCGATCTGCCAATGAAAAATGGCGAGGTGGATCAAGAGGTAATCGCAAAGTGGGCGGCCAATGCCCCGCTCGCCTTTATCGACCAATACATTGGCAATCTGCGCCGCTATAAGGCGATCGCCATCGATGTCGGCGATCAGGATGGACTCAAGGTGGGAGCCGGCAAACTGCACGAGATTCTGGATAGTTATGAGATCCCCAACACTTTCGAGATTTACTCGGGCACGCACACCAGCGCGGTAGCGGACCGCTTTCAAAATCACGTTCTTCCATTTTTCAGCAAGAACCTGTGCGCAAATAAGCGCTGCGACTAGACAGAGCCCCACTATCTAAGTCATCTCAAAACGGCGCTGCTCTCCGCTTCCTGTACAATTCTGTCGGCATCGCTCTGCAGCAAGAAACGCTCCTTCACCATGCGCCGCGCGGCCTCCCGCACGCGCGCCACATAGCCGTCGTGCGTGCCATAGCGTTCCTCTAGTGAAAGCCTCGGATCACGCTGTGCCACGCGTTCCACCTTCGTGCGCGCGAAAGGAATAAACCCGCCGGAAAATCCGCAGCCGCGGCCTTTTTCATAACCGTCCGCCGTGACGTTCCATCCGAGATACGTGCCTAAAGGCGTTTGGTGCAACGGCGAAGGCACGCCTCCTGCTTCATTGCCATCCACATCAGTCTTGGGCGTTAAAAGCCGAATATACTGGCGAATACTGGGGGGCTGAATCGATATTGCGCCTGACATGTCGGCGTAGCGAAAAGATGCGCCAAAGTCGTAGTCGGGCATGGCATTGATCAAATGGTCGGGCAGCGGCCAGCCGGGAATAACAGGAAAGCCCATCGCTTTGTAGGAAGGAGCAACCAAGTCGGCATGCGCGAGCGTAGGATACCGGCTGTCCGGCGGCTCTGCGTTCGAGACCACCCAATCGGTTAGCGCCAAGCGTAAGGCGCGCAGGCTCTCCGCCATGGAATTAGGATTTGCCGGCAGAGCACAAGCATGGTTCGGCATCGTCGCGGCGGCCACGCTGAAGCCGCCACGGCCTCCCCCATGTGTCACGCCGGGAAAGTAATAGCGGCGGACATTCGGCGGCAACGGAAGGTCGCGGTCTGCATTTGTGCCCACCAGGCCAGGGGACATGCGTAAGCCCCAAAACTCTGAAGAGCCGAACGTCTCCACGATCTTCGGACATGTTTTTGTGGCCTTACAGCGGTCCAGTAACGACGCCGCGGACCGCCCGCGCCTTTCGTCTGAGTAGTCGCTCCACCAGAGAACGCCCTCACTGCCCGGTTCATATAATCCCGCCGCACCCCCCGGTATGGCAAACCGGAAGTTAAGCGGGGTTTGGCGCGCAGCTATATTCGGATTGACGCCCTCCCAGACGATATGACGCTGCTCGTCTTGATTAAACCCGAGATGCAGAAATGTTTTGATGTAATTGCCCGACTGGGACGTACCGAAAGCAATCGCATACCGGATGGCTCTCGCTACTGGGTTCAACGTGCCCGCGTCGTCCTTCTCCGCATAGCGAAAAAATGAGACGATATCCCGTGTTGCGGCCAGCCCGATTCCTAAAATCAATGGGTCTTTCGCCGTGTACTTAAGCTGATAAAGCTGGCCCGCTTCAAAACCGTTCTTCAAGCAGATGTGCAACGGATCCGGCTGGCCGGGAAACGGCTGACTTGCGCAATCGCTGAACGCCCAGTCTTGCGCGGCGACAGGAATCATTTCCCCATCATCGGAGCCTTGCTTGGTTAACAGTGCATGGGCCGTATCGAGCGTAGCGGGCAATTGGTAGTGAAGACCGGCGTAGCCGCGTTCGAGTGACGCCGTCTTCGAACCAGCCGGAATGTTACTGAGCCGCGCCAGCACCGGGCCGGTAATAGCGGACCCGTCTCGATTCTTTGCAATAGGGACGTGGATCGTCTCCAACTTGGGCCGCGGTGTCAGATCGCCCTGCCAGCCGCTGCTGAGCAAAATATGTCCAGCCTCAATTGGGTCGCTGGCGGGACGCGGCCGCAGCGGTGAATTGCCCCGATTCGGCACTTCGTACCAAAGAACGCCGCTAGCCTTGCTGAGGTCGCGCGGAAGCAGCAGCGTGAATGTGGCCGAATACTGTACCTTTCCACGGGCGTTGCGCGGGCCCAGTTCGATATCGTTGATGACGGAGTTCAGCGGGTTCGCTGGGTCCAGTTCTCCAAAAAAATGGCCACGCAGTTGTTCGTAGTTCGGCGCATAGTCCAGCGTTTGGCGCGATTCGATCATGATGCGAATCACGCGCGCTTGAGCACTCATACCCAAACACAGCGCAACAAGGACGGACGCCAGCTTAGCTCGATTTGAGTGGGGCATTTACTTTAAATATTTCGCCGCCGGAAATTCCGTATTGCCGGCGGATTGCGGAATGCAATGATAATTCTTTTCCGATTTGGCATCGCCGGCACCGTTATAGACGGCCACGTCCGGGTAGGCGCAAAGCGGCCTTGCGGATTCCAGCGTTCCATGCGCATCCAACTTGCGAGCGATCAACGTCTGGGGCGCTATCCCTTTTTCAACCCACATGTCCAGCGCGGCCACGATATCGCCCGCCGCATCGGCGCCGCCTTCCGGAACCGCGTTCTGCCCAAAGCTATCGGGTCCAGGGCCTCCCCGGCAATGGCTCATCCCCGGCGCCATAAAGAGCCGCACGAATGAATGGTCTTTCAGCCGGTCGAAATAGAGAATCGAATCGTATGGGCTCACCACTGGATCGGCCCAACCGTGAAATAAAATCAGCTTGCCTCCGTGGTCCGCAAACTTGCTCAAGTCGGCGCTCAGCGCGTTGATTGTTGGTCCCAAGGCCGCATCTTCTTTTTCCATGTCGCGGTCGAAATCAAAAGTTCTTGCGTCCCATTGCGGTCCGAAGACCCAGCGAAAAACTCCATCGGCCGAGCCTGTTTTGGTTGGCTCCGCCTGCTTCTGCAGGCCCTTCAGCAGAGACGCTTCGCTGCCTTTGGCCCAGCCGGGATAAATCAGTTCATGCGTGCGTGGATTGCGCGTTCCGTAGTACATCGTCTCCAGAACCTTCACCTCGGGCGCGGAAAGGCACGGCGCGGAATTGCCGTTTGCACAGCGCAATTGAGAAGGTTTGAAATCGCAGGCGGCGGGATTGCTTAGAAACCGGTCGCCTGGCGCGCCGCCGTTCTTACCGGCGCATCTCTCCAGCAAAGTATTCGATACCAGTTCAGCTTTTTCAGGCGAAAACAAGGGCGCCAATGTCTGCCCTTGTTGAAAGCGCTGCAGAAAGGAAGCATGTAGGTGCGTCCGGTTATGCCCCGCCGCGCCGGCGATGATGCCGTCGTAATCGCTCGGGTAGCGCTGTGCTTCCGAAAGCGCCTGATGTCCGCCGGTGGAGCAACCCATCAAATAGGAATGGCTCAATTGCTTGCTGTAGTACCGCTTAATCAGCGCCTTCGCCGCAATGGTCATCTCATGGGTTGAGCGGTAACCCCAGTCCTTCACCATCTCCGGGTGGCCGATGCCCGCATCGTAACCTGTGTTGGGCAGTTGAGCCGCTGGAAACGTGCCCATGTCGGTGTTAGCTCCGGCATAATTGCGTTTCACGGCAGCGGCCAAAGCATCAACGCTAATCGCTCCACCAAAACCACCGTTGCCGGAGCCGAGCAGTTTGCCATTCCAGACCTCCTCGGAAGGCAGCCAAACTTCAATGGTGATGTTGGATGCAGGTACCGGAGCCGATGTCAGAATGGCGCGGCAAAACGCCGGTACGTTCGGGATGCCTCGACTGGCAAACCCGGTCCGGTAGTCTCCCCCGGCAAACCACACCGACGTGCGGACGGTGGCATGGCCGAGAGTAACCCCGCGCAGACTCTCGCACGCTTCGGATTTCGATTCAGCCGCGGCGCCAGCCTGGGCCGCGATCAGAGCTGCCAGCAATAGGCACAATCGATTTGCTAGGTTCTTCATGTTGGGAGCGGCTCAATACTAACGATTGATAAAAGTTTATGCATTTACTCCGCGCCCGTGAATTCGAAGTTACGAAAGACAGTGATAGACAGGCGCTATTGCTTATCTTTTGGAGCACGTAAAGTTTTCCGCTTGGTCTGAGCTGCCACTTCCCGTCCACATTGCCTGCTCGGGATAACTGCAGAGAGGTCTACTCCGGTCGACGGTTTTGTTAGTGATGTGCTGGGCCGCGATTTTGTTTGGCGCGCGTCCCTGCTCCACCCATTCATCGAGAGCATTCAGGCTGTCGAAGACATCGGGGCCAGATCCGCCGCGGCAGTGTCCCATCCCGGGAACCATAAAGAGCCGGACGAATGAGCTTGTGCTCGCTGGGCCGCCCATCTTTCGTTGCACGCTCTCAAGATACTGAATAGTGTCTTCCGGCGGAACAACCGGGTCCGCCCAACCCTGGTACATCAGCAGTTTGCCGCCGTGCTTCTGGAATGCAGATAGGTCAGGGTCAACCGCGGAGACAAAGTTCAAGTGCGCGTCGGCGTATTGGACATCGCGGTCGAAATCGAAGCTCATCAGATCCCAATTCGGGTCCCCGAACATCCAGAAGCGCAAGAACGCAAGGCGGGCTGGTTCCGGCCGGTCTACAAAATAGCCGGCCCAACTGCCGCTGCCATCGGGAAGAGCTTCGCTGCCGCGAATCCATCCAGGGAAAAGGAGCTCGCCCGTGCGCGGATTGCGTGCGCCATCGTAAATGGCTTTTGCGGCCGCAACCTCTTTGGGCATGAGGCAGTTGGGTCCGTCGCCGCTCTTGCACAACAGCGACCCGGGTTCGAAATGGCATTTTTCCGGGTCGCTCAGAATGCCATCTTTAATCCCATCCAGAGCATCGCACGCCTTGATGACAGAGTTGTGGAGCAAAGGCAATTTCGAAGCGGGCAGCCGGGATTCTGTTCCAACGTTGACTGCGCGCCAAGACCAAAGGAAGCCTACGTTCAAGCGCAGCCGGTCGTTACCCGGGTCACCCGCGACAATGCCGTCATATCAGCCGGATAGCGTTGCGCTTCTGAGAGCGCCTGCTGGCCTCCCGTGGAGCAACCCGAAAAATAGGCATGTCCGGCGAAGCGTCCATAATAGCTGCGAATAACCGGCTTTACTACTTCCGTCATGATGTGAACGGCCCGGTAAGCCCAAGCCTCGATCTTCGTCGGATGGCCAACTCCAAACCTCAGCTCGTCTCCTGTATGGCCCGTGTCTGTTCCCGCGACGGCATAACCATTCTTCAGCGCAGCGCGCATCTGTCCATAGCTAAGCTGGCTGGAATAGCCGCCATTGCCTGTGCCCAAAAACTTTCCGTTCCAGGCGCTAGGTTCCGGCAACCAGAGCTCAACGTGAATTTCGGAATCGGGTACGGGCATCGCGGTAAGCACAACCCGGCAGTATCGCTGGTTGTCCGCACCGGCTTGCTGGGTAGCCGATGTGACCGAGGTCATCTGGATCGCAAGCGCCGTGAGCTGATCGCAAGTAGCTCCATAAGACTGAGCCGCCGCGACGAATAATAAGAACAAGACGCAACGCATGCGAGAGCCACTCGATACTATAACTTGGAAACGGGCGGGTGGTCATTTCTACTTTCCGATAAGTGCGATAGGAAGAAATGAATTCACATCGCGTCGCGGCGCACTTATGATGGTCTATCATGCCGCTACCTCTCGCGTCACGTTCTTTAAAAAATGCGCGATCTGGATAAACCGCGAATGCGGCCCATTCGAATCGGAGCGGGCGCCGGCTATTCGGGCGACCGAATCGAGCCGGCCCTCGATTTGATCGAGCGTGGACACCTTGATTACATCGTGTTCGAATGCCTCGCCGAGCGCACGATTGCTCTGGCCCAGCAAGCGAAACAGCGTAACCCTGAGCTAGGTTATGATCCGCTGCTCGCTTCTCGTATGCGAGCGGTGCTGCCGGCTTGTCGACAACAGGGTACGCGTCTGATCAGCAACATGGGTGCCGCCAATCCGAAAGCCGCCGGAGAGAAGACACGCCAGATCGCGGAGTCGCTCGGGCTACATGGCTTAAAAATAGCGGTAATTGAAGGCGACGACGTTTTAGGGCCATTCCGCGCCGGTAAGTTAGCGGATATCGAAATTCTGGAAACCGGCGAGCGGGTCTCATCCTTGTTGCCGAAGTTGATCTCTGCGAACACATACATCGGAGCCGCGCCGATTGTAGCTTCACTGCGTGAAGGAGCCAATGTTGTGCTCGGTGGCCGCATCGCCGATCCAGCGCTATTCCTTGGGCCGCTCATTTACGAGTTTGGTTGGGATTGGCACGATTGGGAACGACTGGGTTGCGGCATTCTGGCCGGCCATCTTCTCGAATGTGCCGGGCAGCTTACAGGCGGTTACTTCGCGGATCCGCCCTTCAAAGTCATTCCGGACTTGGGGCGCTTGGGTTTTCCCTACGCCGATGTACAGGCGGATGGGACTGCCGAATTTGGCAAATTGGAACAAACCGGCGGCTTACTTAGTCTCGCCACCTGTAAAGAGCAGTTACTCTATGAGATTCACGATCCTGCGCGATATCTCACGCCGGATGTCACGGCAGACTTCTCGAACGTCGAGTTGACCGGCATTGCGCCCAATCGCGTGCGTGCGACTGGCGCAACGGGCACCGAAAAACCCGCGCTGCTGAAAGTATCTCTGGGTTATGAGGATGGTTACATTGGGGAAGGACAGATCACTTATGCGGGCGCCGGAGCGACGGAACGCGGCCAACTTGCGATCGAAATAGTGGAAGCGCAACTGAAGTCCTACGGTTGCGAAATCCAGGAAATGCGCTGTGAAATGATCGGTCGCGATTCAACGGCATTAAGAGGGCAGACGCCGAACGTGCCCAACGAGGTTCGTGTGCGCATAGCAGGCCGCACAGGGTCGAGCGAAGAAGCGAACCTAATCGCCGCTACTGTCGAGGCACTCTATACCAACGGTCCGGCCGGCGGCGGTGGCGTGTTCCGCTTGGTAAGGCCTGTCATCGCAGTCGCTTCGGCGCTCGTGCCGCGAGAATTGGTCCCAGCCCCGCAAGTGGAATGGATGGTTGTTCCATGAGCGAGCCAAAAACATTAAGAGAATTTGCGCACGCCCGGTCGGGCGACAAGGGAAATATCTCCAATATCGGGGTGTTCGTCTATCGCGAGGAAGACTACGTCGCGCTAGTAAAGTATTTGACGGCCGGGGCGGTTGCGGCCCATTTTCGCGGCATCGTTCATGGGCCCGTATTGCGCTACGAATTGCCGAAAATAGTTGGGCTCAACTTCGTCATGCACCACGCTCTAGGCGGAGGAGTGACACGCTCCCTCGCGCTGGACACTCATGGTAAATGCCTCAGTTCGCTCCTATTGGATATGCAACTGCCGGACAATTTCAGGCCGTTTTAGATGTTCATGGAGCGTATCCAGAAAGGTGCCGGCCGCCGGCGAAAGGCTGCGGTGCGGCTTGCGGATCACGCCAATCGCGCGTTGTAACTGACTATGGTCGATCGGTATCGCTTTCAACATCCGCATCTCATCGAGCTCCAAGGCGGAAGACGGCAGAATTGCCACGCCTAATCCCGCCTTCACCATGCCCAGCGCCGTCGCCATATAGGTGACTTCCTGCACGGGTATGACAGCGTGTCCCAAAGCGGCAAACGCATGATCGACGATATGCCGCACCGTGCTGTCGCGGCCGGTCAAGATGAGCGGCTCACAGGCCAGGTCGCTCAGCTGAACCGATTTCTTGCGCCGCAGGGGATGAGACGCGGCACAGACGGCGCTCATCCAGTCGGTGAACAGCAGTTCAAAATGCACGTCGCCGTTTCCGTTCTCCACGCACCCAATGCCAAAGTCCGCTTCATCAGCCAACGTTAAATCCACGGTGTGGCGCCCGATGGCATCTCGCAATCGAAATTGAATGCCGGGATATTGCTGCCGAAAGCGCGCGATCACGGCTGGCAGAAGCGTGGCGGATATCGATGGCAGCGCCGCAATCGTCACCGACCCGACGCTCTTGGCCGAAAGAGCTTTGGTATTGGCCACGATAGCCTCAATCTCGTGCAACAGCCGCTCCACCACGGGCGCCAGTTCCTGACCGATCTTGGTGAGGTTCACCGACCGCGTGTTCCGGTCTAGCAGGCGCACGCCAAGCTCCTCTTCAAGCTGCTGGATCTGCACTGTAAAGGAGGGCTGCGAGATGTAGAGCGCCCGCGCGGCCTTGGTGAAACTGCGCAGCCGCGCCACTGCGGCGAATGCCTCCAAATGGCGCAGGTTCAAATTCATAAGCCGAGCCTATCACTTGCATCGCAAGATGCTAGTTGTCTTTTTTTGCATAACGCAATATCGTTGGGAGTTCGATGCTCGCGACAATTGGCTGTTTAACGATCTTAGTTCTGCTCACTGCCATTTTGACGAATAAGCTCACGCCGCTTTCCGCGCTGATTGCGGTGCCCGTCAGCGCTTCGCTCATGGCCGGCTTTGGAGCCAAAACGGCAGTCTTCATGTTGCATGGAATTCAAGGCGTAGCCGGAGTGGCGGGAATGTTTATCTTCGCCATCCTCTACTTTGGCGTTGTTACCGATGCAGGCATGTTAGATCCTATTATCGACCGGCTGCTTCGTGTCGTCGGCAACAATCCCGCGCGAATCGCGGTGGGCAGCGCTCTGCTCGCCTTGTTGGTTCATCTGGACGGTTCTGGGGCTGTCACTTTTTTGGTAACGATCCCGGTCATGAAACCGGTTTATGACCGCTTGGGAATGGACCGCCGTGTCCTGGCGTGTGTCTGCGCCATGGCGGCGGGAGTGAACTTTCTTCCTTGGACGGGGCCCACCATCCGCGCCGCGGCGGCGCTCCATGTCTCCACTACGGCGTTGTTCAACCCATTGATTCCCGCACAGCTGACCGGCTTGGTATTTGTTTTCTCTTGCGCTTGGTTTTTGGGTTGGCGTGAAAGCAAGCGTCTCGCTTCCGCCGGCGGCATTATTTCGCATGACATGTTGACGCCGCATGCCAGAGAGGTGAGTGAAAAAAGAAATTCGCTTGCGCGCCCCGGCCGCTTTTGGGTCAACTTGCTCCTGACTCTTCTCCTTGTCGGAGCGATGGTGGGCGCAAAGCTGGAACCTGTAAGTGTCTTCATGGCCGGGTTAGTCATCGCGCTGCAGATCAACTATCCCAAGTTGAAACAACAACAAGAACGCGTGGAAGCACATGCGCGCACGGCTCTGCTGATGGCAGCCATCCTCTTCGCCGCCGGCAGCTTCACCGGCATCGTGCGTGATTCCGGAATGCTGGGAGCCATGGCCAAAGTGGCAGTCCAACTCACTCCCGCTTCCGTGGCCGCGCACCTTCCCGTTGCGCTGGCAATCGTGTCCATGCCGTTGAGCCTGATTTTTGATCCTGATTCCTTCTACTTCGGCGTTCTACCCATCTTGGCCGAAGCGGCGAAGACCTTCGGAATACCGGCGTCGCAAGTTGCGCAGGCGGCCCTCCTGGGCATGCACACCACTGGATTTCCCATCAGCCCTCTAACTCCTGCCACCTTCCTGGTTGCCGGCCTGGCCGAAATCGAACTCCGCGCGCACCAAAAATTTTCATTCTTATTTTTGTTCGCAGCCTCCCTGCTGATGACTGCGGCAGCGATCGTCACCGGCGTACTGCATTTTTAGCGACATTCCACTTCGTCACGCTTGTCGTTCCGCAAATAGTAGAACGTCAAGTTCCCGCTTGTTAAAGTTCGCCGGAAAACAAATACGCAATATGATATTCTTCATCCTGAAAAATGAGAAATGGTTATTGCGAATTATGCAATAACGAATCATCAGATAACGGCAGTGAAAAGGAATCTATGGACACGGACCTACTCCTACGTTGCTTAACCGGCCTGACGCTGTGCGCGTTTTCCGTCGGCGCAGGCCAATCCGGCGTCAATTGGAGCGACTATCTAGGCGGCCCTGACAGCTCGCATTATTCACCGTCTAAGCAAATTACTCCGGCGAACGTGAACAAGCTGGAAATTGCCTGGAGCTACCCGGTCGAGGACGGTGGCTTTTACACTTTCAGTCCGCTGGTTGTCGATGGCGTGGCGTATGTCGTGGCGCAAGAAGGATCTTTGGTAGCGCTCGATGCGGCCACTGGAAAAGAGCGCTGGGTTCATACCTTCCCAGGCGGCCGCTCTAGCGGCATTAGCGCTCAACGGGGTGCTAATTATTGGGAGAGTCCAGATCGTTCAGACCGCCGGATCTTTGTGGTTTCAGCGGGATTTTTAACCGCGATCAACGCTGCAACGGGCATGACAATCGAGAGTTTTGCCGACCACGGAAGGCTCGATTTGAAGACCGGCGTGGACCGCGCCGTCGTCCCTCTCGCTTCCCGGACACCGGGAAGGCTTTTCGAAAACTTAATCATTCTCGGAAGCTTCACTGGCGAAGGGTATCTTGCGCCTCCGGGTGATATACGCGCCTTTGACGTGCGCACCGGCAAACTCGTGTGGGTATTTCATACAATCCCTCGCCCCGGCGAGCCAGGCTACGAGACCTGGCCCAAAGACGCTTATAAGTACATGGGCGGGGTCGATGTTTGGGGAGAAATCACGGTCGATGAAAAACGAGGAATCGTTTATCTGCCTACCGCGTCGGCGAAGTATGAATTATATGGAGGAGATCGCCCCGGCAACAATTTGTATGCGGATTGCCTGCTCGCGTTGGACGCGCGCACCGGCAAACATCTGTGGCATTTTCAAACCGTCCACCACGATGTCTGGGATTATGATCCGGCGGCTGCTCCCCAACTCGTGACAGTCCAGCACGAAGGCAAAACGGTTGACGCCGTAGCATTAGCTTCGAAGAATGGATTCCTTTTCGTCTTTGATCGCGTGACCGGAAAGCCGCTCTGGCCGATTGAGGAGAGACCCGTGCCGAAATCTGATGTGCCGGGCGAATGGTCATCACCCACACAGCCCTTTCCCACCGTTGTCCAGCCATTCGCGCGGCAGGGGATGACAATGCAAGACATGTACGGCGGTTTTATGACCACCAAGGAGGAAGTTTGGTGGGAACAACGCCTTTCTAAAGCGCGGAAGGGCTTATATACGCCTCCTGGTCTCGTAGACACCATCTTGCTTCCCAGCGTCAACGGAGGCGCGCTGTACTCGAGTTCCGCGGCCGATCCGGAAACGGGAATGGTGTACGTCCAATCCAAGGACGTGCCCTCTATTTTGAAGCTTGTTCCAGACGGCGAGTCGACAGCGGCTAACGCCGGCTCGCAGATTCCCGCTCGCCCGCCCGCTTCCGAGTCAGGCCGCGCTCGGGCCAACGGCGGCCCGCAAGCGGCCGCGGCCCGTTTGGGGCGCGCGGTGTACGAACAATCGTGCCAGGTCTGCCATGGTCCCGATCTAAAAGGCGAACGCGGTCCCCGGATTGACGACGTGGTCAGCCGGTTGGGCGCTGAATCGGTTCGCATCATTGTTTCCAAAGGGAAAGGGGGAATGCCTGCCTTTCCCACAATTGGGCCGGAGCTCATGAACGGCGTAATCGCCTTCCTGAGCCACCCTGAGTCCGCTCCACCCGGGTCGGCCGTGCGGCCCGGAGATGTGGCGGGACACAATGAGCCGGGCTATCCGGACAGCGTGACACCGCCGCCTTCGCGCTATAAAACTGGTTATGGGAGTGAGCCTTACATCATTACGCCGCCGTGGAGCATGCTCACCGCCTATGATCTGAATACCGGCAAAATCAAGTGGCAAACCCCCTATGGCGACCTGCCGCAGGCTGGTCCCAGCCGCGAATTGCGCGGCAATGTGAATCCAAGAGGTGGCTACGTTGTTCTGGCGGGTGGGCTGGTTGTCTTTGTGGGCAACGAGGCTAAGCTCTACGCCCTGGACAAAGCTACCGGCAAGGTTGTTTTCACGAAAGCTATGCCGAACGGGGCCGTTGGCGTGCCGGCCGTCTATGAGGTGAATGGGCGCCAATACATCTTATTTGCCTTGGTCGGCGGTAGCCGTCTGCCGGAAGGGTCGCTAATGCCTCCCGGAGGCGTCAACCCGCCGGTTGGTAAAAAGGCATACGTGGCTGTCGCGCTTCGTCCATAATTTCTGTACTTAAAAAAGGGAGATGAGCATGCGTTCCTGGATCGCTAGGTTGGGTTTGCTGGGGCTGGGTCTAGCCTCGAGCGGAGTGTGCCAGCAGCCGTCCGCGCGTTATTACGAAGACACCAAAAACATTCCCGTCTCGCCGGAAATACACCCGGATCGCTCCGTGACTTTCCGTCTCTTCGCGCCCAAGGCGTCAGAAGTCATTTTGATGGGCTCCCCAGGCATTCTAGAGGTGATTAAAGAACCGAAGCCACTCACAAAGGACAGCAACGGTGTTTGGAGCCTGACGGTGGGACCGTTACCAACTGGTTTTTACACCTATGGATATGCGATTGACGGCGGCCTTCGCATGCCCGATCCTTCAAACCCGAACCTTGAGGTGCGTAGATGGGGGCCAACCAGCAGCTTCATCGTTCCAGCGGCCGAAAAGGCAATCTTTGAGGAAAGGGCAGTGCCACACGGTATTGTCCATGTCGATACTTACGATTCCAAAAGCCTCGGCACTTCTCGCATGTTCTACGTCTATACACCACCCGGGTACGAATCCGGCCAGGAAAAATATCCGGTGCTTTATCTATTACACGGGAACGGACAGATCGAGTCTTCCTGGACTTGGACCGGCCGGGCCAACGTAATTATGGATAACCTGCTGGCCGACGGCAAAGTCAAGCCGATGATTGTTGTGATGCCTTATGGCCATATACCCCGTGAAATCAAGCCCGCCGTTCCTCCACCCGCAACGGGCGTACCCGATATGGTGGCTATTGAAAAAGAACTGCTAGCCGGAGTGAAGCCTGAAGTGGAAAGCAAATATCGCGTGCTAACCGGCCGCGAGAATCGGGCTATCGGCGGCCTATCGATGGGCGCCGCTCAATCCCTGTCGATCGGCCTGCACAATTTGGACCAATTCGCTTATATTGCGGCTTTCAGCGGAGGCGGAAATAGAGCCGAATGGGAGAAGGCCGATCCGGCGATGCTCAACCGTCAATTGAAGGTCCTCTGGCTCGGATGCGGTACGGCAGACGCTGCCTTTAAGCCGGTCAAGGGGATGGATGACCTTCTGACGTCCAAGCAGGTCAAGCACGTCTTCAATTCCTCCAGCGGAGGTCATAGCTGGCCCAACTGGCAGGTTTATCTCTCTAAATACGCGCCATTATTGTTCCAGAACTAAAACGCTAATGCGCCAACCGGAGCAGGTTCTCCTTGACCAACTTCGCCTCGTCGCTGTCGGGCCCGAGCGTCTTTTGGTAAATGGCCAGCGCTTGCTTCAGCAGCACCATGCTCTCCGCGGATTGGCCGGCATCGTTGAGAAGCATTCCAAGGTTTGCGATGTCCGCCGCGGTTTCTGGCCGCTCTGGACCATACAGCGATTTGTCGATCGCGATGGCTCGCCGGTAGAATTGTCCGGCTTGCGGAAGTTCCTTTTTGTTCCAAAGGACGTCCGCCAAATTCGTGCAGACTGCCGCCAACTGTGGGCTTTCTGGTCCGAACTTCTCCTGGGCTAACGCAAGCGCGGTACGCTCCAGTCGCTCGGCTTCGTCGAACTGACCGCGTCCCTCAATCAGGTTTCCCAGTGTATTCAGAACGTCCGTTAATACTTGCGGGTCCAGTTTCGCCGAAACCCGCTCGATTGCGAGCGCGCGGCGTAACAGCGGTTCGGCTTCATCGTCTCGTTTGCCGGCTCGTAGCGCCAAGGCATACTCTTGCAGCAGAACGGCGACTTCCGGCGATTGCGCGCCCGATCCTTTTTCCTCGGCGGCGATGGCTGCACGGTAGAAATTATCAGCATGTTGCCGGTCCATCACAGCGAGCTTCACGTAGGAACGCGCCGAGACCGCCGGCGTATTTCCTTCCGCCGCTCGCCGGAACAAAGCGAGAGCTTCCTCCGCTTTGCCCTCCGCTTCCAGAGCAAGTGCGAGGCTTTCACGGTCCGCATCCACCGCCTGGTTCGTTTTTTGCTCGTCAATCGCAAGCGCGCGCCGCAACGGAGCCTCGGCGTCCGCGCTCTTTCCTATCTCCTGCAGGAACAACCCTAAATTCGAGGCCGCACGCGCCACTTTCTCGCTTTCTGGACCTGCTTGCCGTTCTCGCGCCGCGACTGCCGCCACATAAACGGGTGTCAGTGTGGAGACATCCGCCGGCACGATCAATCCGCTGGACGGCTCTGCTTGTCCCGGCATGGCCCGCAGATCGACAACTGCTCGTTTGGCCGGGATCAGTTTCGAAGCGTGCGGATCGTAGATGCCAATCCAGTGATTGGTAAACGTCAAGTTTGGACTGGTTTTAACTCGCGGCATGTGGCATCCCGTGCAACTGCCGGAAGCCACAGGAGAGGTATGTGCAACCTTGGCATGACAAGAGGTGCAGCGGGAGTCGTAAAAGGCAGAGGTCCTTTTCTGCGGCTGATGAGGATCATGGCAAGTGAGGCAGGAAAGAGCTCCGCCGCTATTGCGGAAACAGGCCGCGCGGTGAAGATAGCGAGGCTCATGGCGTACATTCCAGGCATTGCTCCAATCCGCGCCGTCATCGAGATCGGTTGCTTCCCGATGGCACGCGCCGCACAGAGTGTTAATCTGTAGCGCCGAGAGGCGTCCAGGATTCTGGATGGTTCGTGCGCTGTGCGATTCCACATGCGCGCGCCCGGGGCCATGACAGTTTTCGCACCGGACACCCAATTCATTTGGCTGAATTTGAAGGCTCGGCCCGAGCGAGAGCGGCCCGGTCGAGTGGCAACGGAAACAACGTAACACTGATTCGGATGCGTCGAAAATCCGGTATACGGTGTCCGTGGGAGCGTCGTGGCCGGGCGTTACCGCCAGTGACTTCGTCGCCGTGTAGTAGCTCAAGCCATGTTCGACGGCGGTTTCTTCGTCAGTCTGTGTGACCCAGGTAGTCGCTTTGACGCCGGCTCCGAAGGCCCATTCGGCATGGCTGCCTGGACTTGGATCGCTTGGCTGCGCCCGCCGCAAAGCATGCGCGTGAGCAGTGTTTGATTGTTGTTCGAACTGCTCCGGATGACAGCTTTTGCAAGCCGCGCTTCCGGCGTAGTCCGAACCGTCATCCTTCGCAGCCGCGGCGCAGATCCCACAGCTAATAACAAGCACCGCGACAAAGCGAAGCAAATTCATGAACGCGCGGGCGAGTCCGAATGACTAGAAGATCAATCGTAACGCAAGTTGAATTTCTCTGGGGTCGTTGATCTGCGTTGTGACATATCCGGCGGTGGAATTGGCCGCACTTGTGATCGTGGTATTCGGAAGTCCAAATTGCACGCGGTTGAAGAGGTTGTAAACCTCCGTCCGGAATTCCAGATTGAAGCGCTCGGTAATCGCCGTTCTCTTTAATAGAGATGCGTTGTAATTGGCGATGCCGGGGCCGCGCAGTACAGGGTCGGTCCGGCCTGCATTACCCAGTGTGTAAGCGGCGGGAACAGAGAAGCACGCGGCGTTGAACCAGCCGTTCAGCCGCGATTGGGCCGAGCCGCTCAATTGTGGATTGCAGCCCGGAACCACGTTTGGCCGCAGACCCAGGTTAAGGCCCGTGACATTGGGTGATGCGGTAAATGCCAAGGGATAACCATCCTGGAAGATTGCCGTTCCGCTGACGCTCCAGCCGGAGGTGAACTTCTGCACTACGGAGTTACCGCCGCCTAGGAAGCGATGCCCCTTGCCGATCGGCAGATCGGCCGCGTAACTCACCGCAAGGCGCTGGCGCGAGTCAAAGGAAGCTAATGACTTCTCCAGGCGCAGGTTGGCTGGATTTTGCGAGCCAGGGCTGGCGCCCAAGCCGGAATCGAGCCAGCCGGTGGTGCTGTTTGTATTGGTCAAAAGCTTAGAGAACGTATAAGCGGCCAATATGGTGCCCCCTTTGGGCATGCGCTTCTCGACCTTCATTTGTAGAGAGTGGTAGGTCGAGTTGCCGACATAACCTCCGCCCGAGGCAACGCTCGTGTATTCCGGGAAAGGCAGCAAAAGCTGACCGCGCTGTACGGTTGGCTGCGCCAGGGGCCCCGTTTGGACAGAGCCGTAGAAGGGATTGGGGACTAGCGTATTGAGAGCGGATCCCAGCGACAAATCTTGAGTCGGCAGAGCATTGAGTTGATAGGTTCCTAGAGGCAGGTGGACTCCGCTTGCTCCCGCATAGGCGGCCTCTAAGGCGATGCCTTCCCAAAACTCATGTTGCAACGTGAAGTTCCATTGCGATTGGTACGGATAGGGAACAGTCTGTACGGGAATGTTGGTGAGACCGCCGCCGACTAACACCGCTTGAGCTTGGGCGTGGGGAAGATTGCCGGGCGCCGGCAGGAAGCCGTTCGGAAATGGATTGCTGATAGGCGAATTCAGCGTCACCCCGCCATCGAGCGACGGTAGCCAAGGCGTGCCAATGGAACTAAGAGGCATCCCCCACGGAGCTTCGCTGAATTGAAGGTTTGAGGGAAGGTAATAAATACCGGCGCCGGCGCGGATCACCGTCTTGTCGTTCAAACGGTACGCAACCCCCGCTCTCGGAGCAAAAAGTCCGAAGTGCTCCGTTCTGGCCCCTTGTTCGGGATGTTGGCTGGTTAGAGCGAAATCCAAAGCGCCGTATACGGGTTGACCGTTCACCGTAATCGCCTGCGTTGCCGGGTTAAGCTCGCTCGGATTGAAAGACGCGATGCGGTTGTAGCGCTCATGCCAAACGCCCGGAATCTCCCAACGCACTCCATAAGTCACGGTGAGCTTCTGATTGGCCTGCCATGTCTCTTGCGCGTAATAGCCTTGGTAGCGCAATGATTCATACGGTCTCGCGAAAGCGCTTGCGCTGCCTGAGCTGCCGTAACCGAGCAGCATCGAAGCCAACCCATTGCCGGTAGCGCCGGGATTTAGCGCGTTCTGTGAAGTAATCCCATTTGTGAATGTGAAAGAGCCGCCGTCAAATGTCTGATAGTAAGTATTTTGCATGTCGCGCCAGTCGGCGCCGAATTTGAAGGTATGCTTGCCCTTGATCCAGCTGAGGTTCGGCATCAGTACGTAATCGTTCTCGGTGGACACAATATGGAGGCCGCTGACCGGATTGTAGCCAGTGATGGAAAACGAGGGAATCGAAGTTGTCGGACCGCCGTGAATAATCGGGAGCTGCTGATCCATGTAAGCTGGGAAGCCGAAAGTATTGCTCAGGCTTATCCCATCGAAAGACTGCGAGCGGCCGTAGGGAAACCGGACATAGGACCCCCGGATATCGAGAACCATGTTGGAACTGATCACGTAAGTCGCTCCGGCAAGACCTTGCGTGGTGGTGAAGTGCTCGGGCGAGTAGGGATCGTTAGCATAAATCCCGTTGCCATAAGGCGCGAAAGGCAAGCTCTGCGAGGCCCAGCGCGAATAGCGGGCAAAGACGCGAAGCTTTTCGTTGACGGTATAGTCGTAGCGGGCGTTGACTTGGTCGTTATTGCCGCCTTGGACAGCGAGAGCGTTGAAGTTGAAATTGTGTGTGAACTGCTGTCCCGGCAGGTTCGGCATCGCCATGAGCGGGAAGCCGAGGATCTTGGCGGAGACCGGGTTGATGCGGCTCGCGGGAATGATATTTCCGGGAAACGGCGAGCGTTGAACGGTTTGGCCGGCGGCGCAAGCGTTGTTGCCAGCCGTTCCGCATTGCGTCAGAGGGTCGTAAATGGGAATCACCGCGTTAGAAGCGTTGCGATAGCCGGAGAAGTTGCCACTATACATTTCCGGCAGCGGCACGGTCGCGAGGAAATTCGATCCCTGGCGCGATCTAAAACCTTCCCAACCAGCAAAGAAGAACATCTTGTTCTTCTTAATCGGTCCGCCGGCGGTGACACCGTATTGGTTTTGTTTAAATGGCTGCTTTCCGTTTCCACCTGCGTTTGCGAAAAAGCTGTTCGCGTTCAGTACCGTGTTGCGGAAATACTCATATGCGCTGCCGTGAAATTCGTTAGTACCTAACTTAGAGGACATGTTGATGATGCCTCCGGAATAACGCCCATACTCAGAGTTATTACTGTTCGTCTGCACGCGGAACTCGGCAACTGCGTCGGGGCTCGGAACCATATTGACGAGATTTCCCAAGGCTGAGTTATTCGGAACGCCGTCATAGTAGACGGCGCCTTGGTTGGCGAAGCCGCCCCCGATCTGGTAATTACCGGCCGCGAAGATGTTCTTGCCCGTAAGTGCGTTTCCATCCGTTGAACCTTGCGCGACCACGCCGGGCACCAGCGCTGTAAGGTTCATGATGTTACGGCCGTTCACCGGCAACTCCTGGACGGCCCTGCTATTAACGACCTGGCTCAGGTTTGCGTTTTCGGTCTGAAGGACTGGCGTTGTCGCCTGCACTTCGACGTTCTGCGTCACGTCGCCGAGTTGCATCGTCACAT
The DNA here is from genome assembly GCA_036488895.1 of Bryobacteraceae bacterium. Taxonomy (GTDB): domain Bacteria; phylum Acidobacteriota; class Terriglobia; order Bryobacterales; family Bryobacteraceae; genus Bog-105. The sequence continues at coordinate 32,249 of DASXGT010000239.1, forward strand.
CGGCGCGGGCCGTTCCAGCGACGTTGACTTCAATGCTTGCAGTAGTGGCCTTTTTGAAGCCACTCTGTTCTATTTCCACGCGGTAATTTCCGGGGACTAAGTTCAAGAACTGGTAATCTCCTCCGTCGCCGGATTGCGCCTGGTGCCGTTCGCCGGTACTGTTATTTGTCAGCGTGACGGCGGCGCCGCGCAAAGGCGCGCCAGACGGGTCAACGACAGTCCCAATCAAGGAGCCGTAGAAAGCTTGACAAAAGAGAGAAGCACTCCAGATAAGGGCGAGCGCCGAGAACAAAAAGAGCGCACGCAATGCCGATTTAATCTTGCTCATTCAACCTCCCACATGGTCGCCAAGCCACTGCCGTTCCGAGAGCGATCCCAATATCGATTCTGGGAATAGAGAAATGACTATTGACGTATACGCAATGGATGCTATCAATGCATGAGAAAGAAGTCAAGAAAAAAAGCGCGACAGATTTCTTTCTCCGCAAATACCGTTGCGGTAGACGCAATCACAGTTTTTGAGAGTATATACTGCTTGCTGAGTTAACCTCTTGTTTCGTCAAAGGAGAATAGCTATGGCTGAATCAAATTTAGAAAATGGTGTAACTTTCAACCGGCGCCGGTTCCTCGCGCCCGCAACGGCTGCGGTGGCAACTTCGATGGCCGCACATGCCAATGCCTCGGACAGCACAAAGACCGCGGCTCATCAAGTTCCCGGAGGCTGCTCGACGCCTCGCTCGGCTATCGCCAAGACGCAGTATGGAAACGTTCGGGGCTTTCTGGCCGGCGGCGTGTTCACATTCAAGGGGATCCCATACGGTCAGAACACGGGCGGGGAAAACCGGTGGCTTCCGGCCAAGCCTCCCAAGCCGTGGAGCGGCGAGTATCCCGCCCTTGTCTATGGCCCCAACTGCCCGCAGCGTTTACACGACTACACGGCCATTGAACAATCGTTTTTGATGGATTGGGATGACGGCTGGATGAGCGAAGACATGCTGAAGCTGAACATATGGACACCCGCTCTTACCGGCAAACGGCCCGTACTGGTGTATTTTCATGGCGGCGGCTATTCGTTTGGCTCATCGTACGAACTGCCATCGCAGGAAGGCGCCCAATTGGCGCGGCATCATGACGCTGTATCGGTGACCGTCAATCACCGCCTCAATGTGCTTGGATTCTTGGATGTATCGGAGATTGGCGGATCGGCCTACGCGGATTCAGTGAATGTGGGAATGAGCGATCTGGTGGCCGCGCTTCAGTGGGTCCGCGAGAATATTGCGAATTTTGGCGGTGATCCCGACAGCGTGATGATCTACGGCCAATCCGGCGGCGGTTCCAAAGTAACTTGCCTGATGGGTATGCCCTCCGCAGCCGGACTGTTCCACCGCACTTCCGTGCAATCTGGTGGAGGCGGAAATATCCCAGCAATCGAACAGTCGAGAGAATTGGCCACGCAACTAATGAAAGAACTGGGCTTGCCGCCCAAAGACCTGGCCTCACTGCAAAAGATGGAATGGAGTAAGCTGAACGCGGCCGGCAATGCTGCCATTGCAAAACTGAGTCCACGCGTTCAAGGCCTGACAGGACCGGGCTCAGCCCCCACCGCCGCGCCGCGGGTGGGATGGTCTCCCACTCTCGATGGCCGCATCGTCACGCAACGTTCTTTCTATGACTTGGCTCCTGAGATCTCCAAGAATGTACCGATGCTAATCGGCAACGTGAGCGAAGAAGGAAATCGAATGTCTTCGCGCCCAACGGACGACGAGTGGCATTCCACGCTCGCGCGCGGATTCGGGGGAGCCAAGGCAACTGCCTTGATAGCCGCGATGAAAAAGGCTTATCCGGAGAAAAGCACGCGGTTGCTATCTTATGGCGTGAATGGCATAAACTCCCGCAACAATGTGCAGCGCATGGTGAAGCTAAAATGCGAACTCAAGGCGGCGCCGGTTTATCAGTATTACTTCACCTGGCAATCGCCCATGTTAGAAGACGCGGGCGCGTGGCACACTGCCGAACTCGCGTTTTGCTTCGATAACACAAAGCGCTGCGAACAGGCTACTGGAGACACGCAAGATGCGCAGTCTTTGGCCGCTAAAATGGCCCGGGCGTGGGTAAACTTCGCGCGGACCGGCAATCCGAGCCAGCCTGGACTCGCTTGGACGCCGAGCGATCCGGTGCGCTGTCAAACAATGGTCTTCGACAGTCATTGCGGGATGGTGGACGATCCGGAAGGCGAGTTGCGCCGGATTTTGCTCAGCTAAGCCCTCGCAAAACCTATCAGTAAGTAGGTTTCTCTCGCCCGTTACTATGTCATGTTGGACGATCATGCGCTGGATACTAATCTCTACTTTCTCCACTGCGGAGTTATCGCTCCCAAGAGCGAAACAAGCGGATCGACGATGTGAATATGTCGTTTGACCAGTCCTCGCGGGCGACAAGCGAACTCTAAATGAAGCTTCTGAAGATTATCAGAGATTCTAGACGGAAGGTAGTAACCATGAAAATCCAAGCTTTGATCTTGCTGACGGCTAGCGCCGCGTGTGCTTCGCCGATGAGCACATCTGCGTTTTGGCGCAGCGTAGCTTCCTTTCGTCAGCCCCATCTTCGGCGGCAACATGGTGTTGCAACGGAGCAAGGCTGACACGATTTGGGCTGGTCCGCGCCTGGCGATACGGTCAAGGTGGAGTTCGCGAGTGGAACGGCAGGCTCGAATGGCAAGTGGCAGGTGAAAGTTCAGCTGCCAGCCGCAGGTGGCCCTAACAGGCTCAAGGTCGGCGGCAAGCAGACGGTCGAATTGCACGATGTGCTCGTCGGGGATGTCTGGATCTACGCCGAACAATCCCAATATGCAGTTCGGTCTCGCGGGGGCGAGGAATGCGCCGGAAGAAATCAGGAACGCTAATTATCCGTGGATTCGGTTTTTCGTCGTGGCGCAGCGCTCGGCTTACGCTCCCGCAAACGTGCCGCGCGGACAATGGAAGATCGTCTCGCCTTCGATTGTCGGCGCCGTCGCGGTATCTCGGCGGTGGCATACTTCTTCGGGCGCAAAGTGGAAGAAACATCTACGTCCCCATCGGATTTTGGTATGATTTATCAAGAATAAACGCAATCCTTTTTGCATATTATGCAAGCCGCGAAAGCGGAAACGGAGACACAGTGACGACGGTAAATCAAGCGGCAAAGGCAAACTTTATCGGGGGCGAATGGCGGCCCAGTAACTCCATCGAGAGTTTCGATGTATTTAACCCCGCTACGTCGGAGGTTTTGGCACGTGTATCGCTGGCAAGCGCCGCCGATGTCGATGCCGCCGTGAACGCCGCTTCGGCCGCCTTCCCCTCGTGGCGCCGGACTCCTCCGCAAGTGCGTATCCAGTACTTGTTCAAGTTCAAACGGCTGCTCGAGGAAAATGCCTCTGAGATTGCCCGGTTGACGACCCAAGAAAATGGAAAGACGCACGCCGAATCGCGCGCTGAACTCCAGCGCGGTATCGAGAATGTGGAAGTCGCTTGCGGAATTCCGACCTTGATGCAGGGCTACAATCTGGAAGATGTCGCGAGTGGAATCGACGAGATCATGATCCGGCAGCCGCTGGGAGTCACGGCGGCGATCACGCCGTTTAACTTTCCCTCGATGATTCCGCTTTGGTTTCTACCCTACGCCATCGCCTGCGGGAATACGTTCATCTTGAAACCGTCGGAACGCGTTCCGCTGACCGCGCAATTCTTGGTCGAGTTATTGCATTCCACTGGCCTGCCCAAAGGAGTCGTAAATCTGGTGGTGGGCGCTAAGCCGGCGGTCGACGCGCTGCTGCATCATCCGGAGGTGCGAGCTATCAGCTTTGTCGGCTCGACTCCCGTGGCTAGGTATGTCTATTCCGAAGGTTCGGCACACGGCAAACGAGTGCAATGCCAGGGCGGAGCCAAGAATTATGTCGTTGTCATGCCGGACGCCGATCTGGACATGAGCGCCAAAATCGTCAGCGACAGCGCATTCGGCTGCGCGGGCCAACGATGTTTGGCCATTTCCGCCGCCATCACCGTGGGCGACGCGGCCAAGCCGTTCACGGACAAAATAGCTGAGATTGCGTCGAGCCTTCAGGTGGGAAATGGACTGGAGGAAAGCACGCAGATGGGACCCGTCATTTCTCCCGCTAGCAAAAGCCGCATCGAAGGGCTGATTTCGCAAGGCCTCAACGGCGGAGGCAAGGCGGTTCTCGATGGGCGGAATGCAGGCATCAACGGAGGCAAGGGTGCCTTCCTCAAGCCGACCATTCTTTCAGACGTCAGTGCGGAGAATGCTTTGATGAAGACCGAAGTATTCGGGCCTGTTTTGGCACTGCAGGCGGCCGACGACCTCGACGATGCAATTCAAATCTTGTCCCGTAGCGTGTACGGGAATGCCGCTTCCATTTTTACCTCCAGCGGCAATCACGCGCGTAAGTTCCGGTATGAGGTTCCAACGGGGAATGTTGGCGTCAACATTGGCGTTGCGGCGCCAATGGCTTATTTTCCGTTTAGCGGGTGGAAGGACAGCTTTCTGGGCGTGCTTCACGGACAGGGACGAGATGGCGTCGAGTTTTACACCGACAAGAAGGTTGTCATCGAGCGTTGGCCCAAGGAATGGTCTCGGAAGTTCTGAACGCGGCGTTCTTTAGTACGGATTTTTATAAGCGGTGAAAATGATAAAACGTACAACCGTTAGTATTGCCCATAGTGACGCGGACCTTGGCAAACCCGCAGACTGCTCCAGAGAGCAATTGGATCTAGTGAGGCAGATGATTCGGCAGATCGCTGATGACACGATGGGCGGAATGCGGAACATCGTCAAGCCGGGTAACAAGGTATTGATTAAGATCAATACGGTTATTCCGGTCGCGGCCAATGCGGGATTTACCACGGATCCGCGCATGCTGCAGGCGCTAATTGAATTGGTGCAGGAACAGAATCCTTCGCGCATTCAAATTGGCGAGCGTTGCGCAATGGGAGCGGATACTCAGCACGCGATGGAAGTTTGCGGCATCGCGGAAGTCGCCGCGCGCACGGGTGTAGAGCTTTGTCCCTTCGACAACGTGCCGTTCGATATGTACAAAATCGACCGACCGATAGCGTTTAACGAGTTTCCCGTTCCCCGCCCCGTACGCGAAGCGGACGTCTACATCGGTTTGCCGAAGATGAAGGTGCATCTGCATACGACCTTCACGGGTGCCATGAAATTGCAGTTCGGCAACCTTCCCGACTACGACTGGATGGTTCGCTGCCATCGTGACGACATCTACCAAAAAATCGTGAATTTAACCCGTGCGGCGAACCCGACGTGGTTCGTGATGGATTCTCTGTATGCATGCCAGGGGAACGGTCCGTTCAGCGCGCGCGAGGACGATTTGATTCGCGACTTCAATACAATTTGTGGCGGTCCGGATCCGGTGGCGGTGGACACCATCTGTGAAGCGCTAATGGATTGGGAAGATCCCGGCACCAATGTGGCTTCTACCGTGTTGGGCGCGGCGGAAGGCCTCGGCACGAACCAGATGGACGAGATTGAGCTCGCCGGTGTGCCGCTCGACAAAGTCAAGCGCCGCTTCCGCCGGCAGAATACGGTGCTGGCCGGACAGTTTCCCAATGTCAAGGTGACTATGGGTAGCACCTGCGAAGCCGGATGCAAAGCGATCGTACGGATTCAGCTTGATCAACTGAAAGCGGATGGCACATTAGATAAGTTAAAGCGGCCGCTTCACGTCTTTACGGGATTGCAGTTCCACGACATCCATGAAGTGGATGGAGATGTCGTGGTTGTCGGCGATTGCGCCAAGGGCATGCTGGAGCGCTTTCCAAACGCCCAATATTGGGGGAGCTGCGAAACCTATCCAAACTGCACTCCCATTTGGGCCAACCGGCCGGATGTCGGCATTGCGGCTTATGTCCGGGAACTCGAGCGTGTGCGGGAAGCAGGAGAGCAGCTATGAGTACGCTCCCGGTTGCAGCCCAGCCTACCGCCGCTCATGACTCGCTCATATCCGATCGCTTTCTTTTGCGGAAGGCGATTCTCAAACTGCTTGAGATCAAGGATTCCGATGTTCGCATTCTGGACATCGAGCAATCGCGCGACGCCGTGGACCAGGGGCTTCACTCTGGAGGCGCCATGTCCGCGGTAATCCCGCTGGTCGCTCTTTTTTATGGCGGATTCATTGACGCCGATATTGTGAATCCAACGCGCCGCGGCCAGGACATGTTCGTTCTTAGCAAAGGGCATGCGGTTGCGACCATGGCGTCGATTTATGCCGATTTGGGTTACTTCGACAAGAGTGTATTAAAGAACTCGCGCTCGTTTTTAAGTATTCTGAACGGCCACCCGGGCCCTATTCTTCCAGGCGTCCAGATTGCGACCGGGCCCATGGGGCAGGGATTTTCCGTCGCTCAAGGCTTCGCCATCGCGGGAAGAATGAGCCCGCAGTTCGACTCGTACTGCATGGTGGGCGATGGCGAGTTGCAGGAAGGCCCCATTTGGGAAGGCGTCATGTTCGCCGCCACAAAGCATCTGGATAACTTCTGCGTGCTGGTTGATCAAAACCAGGGGCAATTGGACATCGCCACCAAGACTGTCTTCCCGATGCCGCACTTGGAGACGGTCTTCGAATCATTCGGCTGGCGCACCTTTAGCGTAGACGCTACTCACTATGACGGTATCTATGCCGCTCTTGAGCAGTTTCGTCATAACCCGCGCAACGGCCAGCCGACCGCGATTATTTGTCATAGTACAAAGGGCTTCGGTTCGTTTTCAGATTTCCTGAATAAGCATAAGGTGTCGATCGGGAAGCCATTGATTGAGCAAGAACTCGCTTTACAAGCGGAACTCCGGGCGAGCCGGGTGGATGAATTGAGGCGCTTATTCGACGGCCTGGAAGAGCATCCCAGGGGCAAGGAGATGCAGGGGCGGATCGTCGAAATCGCCAGGCGCATGCATCTGGAAACGTCGCACGGCTCGCTTGGAAATCTTTCTTTGTCGATGGGTCCTGTCTTGACAAAGCGCGTTCCCAAACGGAACAAGCGCGTGCAGTATGATCCCGCGCTTTTGCCCCGCTTGGACTCCGCAAAGGAATATAGCGCGAGCGACATTGTGACGGGCGCGATGAAAGTCTTCGCGCGAGACTCCTCGGTTGTGTCGATTGATTCTGATTTGGCCACCACCAGCGGTTTAGAGGCTGGCGTTGCGGCGGTCGATCAGCGGCGTTCGCTGAATGTAGGCGTAGCCGAGGCGAACATGATGTGCATCGGTGAAGCGTTCGCCGCGCTCGGCTACAACGCTTGGATCAGCACGTTTTGTCCTTTTTACGATTGGAAAGTTTTACGCCGGATTGCTGTCGGGTACCAAGAGCGACGGGAAGCCATTGAAGCCGCGGATGGATGGCTCACCGATGGTCATGGCCTGGATCTGACAATGCTGGCAACAGGACCAGACTTCGAAACCAGAACGAATGGCGCTACTCACATGGGCAACGACGACCTGACGATATTCGACGGTGTCGCCCATTTGAATATCATCAATGTCTGTTGTCCGCGGCAGTTGCTGAGCGTTATGCGATGGATCATGGAAGGCAACCGCGGCCTCGTTTATCTTCGCGTGCTGCGCGCTCCCGCCGCTGTCATCTACGATTCGGATTACGTATTTGAGTGCGGTAAGGCACATGTCTTGCAAGAGTCAGCCGGTGAGCGCGCCGTGATTGTAACGACGGGCCGTGGAGTGCATGAGGCGCTGGCCGCCGCAAAGATCGCACGGGAAAAAGGAATAGAAATAGGCGTAGTGGACATGCCGTCGATCGACGAAAATTTGCTGCTGCGCCTGAATGGCTCCGGCAAACTTTTGTGTTTCGCCGAACAAAACAACGGCTATGTTCTTCAGAACTTTTTTAAGGCTCTGTATCGAAACCAGAAGATGTGTGATTGGCGCCGGGTTCTGTCTATTAACGCCCTGGATGCCGACGGGAAGCCGCAGTACATTCACTCCGGGACTTATGAAGAATTGCTAGAGGCCTTTCATCTTTCGCCCGCGCACATCGCGGCAGCCATCGGCAGCCGCCTTTCCGAACTTCCAATCAACGCTGCTTAAGAGGCCAAATTCAGTATGAGCGTGCGAATAACGCAAGAAGAGGAAACGGAAGAACTGAATCTTCCGGGCCGCCACCTGCGGTGGCTGGTGACAGCCGATCTCCTGAATTCGCAACACCTGTCTGTGTGCATGATCCGGGTCGCGCCAGGCGAAAAGGTGCGGCCGGCGCATTCTCACCCGAATGGCGAAGAGGCGATTCACATTCTTCAAGGAAGCGGCCGCGTTTTAGTCAACGGCGAAGTTGCCGCTGTGAAGGCGGGTTCCACCGTGCTGTTCCCGCAAGGCGAGATACACATGCTGCATAACACGGGAGAAGAAGAGATGAAGGTCATCTGTTTCTTCGCTCCAGGTACAAACCTCGACAATTATAAATTTTTCGACGACGTCGACTTCCCCATCTAAGCGGCTTATCCAACGTGCCTACCAATCCTATTCTTAATTTTGAAATCGACAAGAGCGCTCTTAAATACATAGGTCAGGACTTACAGCGGCCGGAGTGTATTTTGGCTGAACGCGATGGCACTCTCTGGAGCGCCGATGCGCGCGGGGGGATTGTTCGAATTAAACCGGACGGCCGGCAAGAACTCGTCTCGCAGAGAAGTTCCAGCTTCTTTTCCACTGCCGGGACCGAAGAGTCCCGCTATTTAGAGGGGACGCTTCCGAATGGACTGGCCTTCGCCCAAAATGGGGATTTTCTCATCTCCAACTTCGGCACTGATCGCCTGGAAATCATGTCGCGGGATGGCCAGTCGCGAGTGCTAGCCGATAGCATCGACAGCGAGCCGATTGGAAAGGTGAATTTCGTTTTGCGTGATTCGCAGGACCGCATCTGGGTTACGATTTCAACCAAAATCAAGAACTGGATGCACGCGCTACGAACCGATTTGGCCGATGGCTATATCGCCCGTTACGATGGCGATTCGCTTCGCATCGTGGCGGATGGGTTTCATTTCACAAATGAGATTCGTTTCGACGCCGAAGAGAAGTTTCTTTATGTGGTCGAAACCACTGGTGGCTGCATCAGCCGGTTGAAGGTGGATGATGCGGGAAACTTAAGCGGGCGCGAGATTTTTGGGCCTTCCAAGCTGGGAAGAGGCGCGTGGCCGGACGGAATTGCCTTTGACACCTTCGGTAATCTTTGGGGAACCACCGTTTACTCCGACAAGCTATTTGTCTTGACACCTGAAGGCGACATGAAGACGCTGCTGGATGAAGGTGACCCGCAAAAGGTGGAAGTGTTGGAACAGGCGTTTTTCCAGAACAACGTGACTTCGGACGTGCTATTCGCCACGGGACAGGGAGTGGCTCCCTGGATGGCCAGCGTCACATTTGGCGGTCCCGATCTGAAAACGGTCTACATCGGTTCCCTTAGGGGCCGCAGTATTCCCTATTTTCGAGCGCCCATTGGCGGGCTGCCGATGGTCCATTGGAACAACTCTTATTAAGTCTTAAGAATCTTTTCAATCAAACGCGAACAGGACTTCTTCCTCATCTTTTATCTGGACCACCAAGTGGCTGGGAAACCGCGGTTTCTTCGGCGGTCTAGTCCAAAGTCAACCGTTCCACTTGCCAGGGCGCACATTCCTTATAGGGAGCGCGTTGCGAACGGCTGACATTAACAACCGAGTGACCGGCTTCCAAAAGGCCGGCGTTAGGAAGGCGCCAATGTCACCCATGCCTGCCACGACGAGGCCTGCCTACCTGAGTCCCTAATCGTCCTGGGATTGGCTGCTGAGGAGGTTTGAAATGCTGGCGGCGGTCTCCATGACATCCCGTCCGCAAATTTCATACCGTTCCCTCGGAAAGCGCGTGAGAGGAGCGGAAATGCCAATGGCGCCCAAAATCTGACCGTCCTCCGCGCGGACGGGTGCGGCGACGCAGCGAACGCCTTCGATGTACTCTTCGTCATCGATTGCATATCCGCGCATTTTCGTTTCCGAGCAGATCTTGGCGAGTAGCTTGACCGAGACGACACTTCGCTTGGTATACGATTGAAACGCAGCTTTGCTTAAAATGACTTCCAGTTCCTCTGCGTCAAGATCGGCAATCAGCGCCTTACCATGCGCCGTGCAGTATAGCGGCGTCGATTCGCCGATCCTTCCCGAAATAGAAATAACTTGGTCGGCGGCGGCGCAGTCGATGAAAAAAGAGGAGTTGCCTTCGCGTACTGCCAGTTGGGCGGTTTCTTTAGTTTTGCTGGCCAAAACTTTAAGTTGTTCGTGCGAAACTTTGATCAGCATGTTGCCCCAATCGTATTTATGCGCCAGCCGCCAAAGCGATGGACCCAGAATATAGTCTTTTCGCCCTGCCGGATAGGTGAGGAAGCCACGGCGCTTCAGCGTCCCTGCTAACCGGAATACACTGCTCCGGTCAATATCAAGAACCTTGGTCAACTCTCCGAGTGAGACTGGTCCGGTAGATCTAGCCACCACTTCCAAGATGGTCAAACCGCGGTCCAAACTTTGAATGGATGGGGTTTGCTTTGGGCTCAGCGTTTTCTGTTTTGCGCCGCCCGCGTTCGAAGCGGACGGATCTAATTCCCTTGCTTTCCCAAACGGCATAACCGATTATTACTCGATCGACAAATCTGTTTAACCACGCCCGCCGCTGCCAACCAATTCAAATTAGCGGAACCGGCTGATTCAGGCGTCAGCCGGCTTTCATCGCGCTTAAGAACGGAAGGTGATGCCGTGCTTTTCTAAATATGCCTTGGCGATTTTTGCATCTTCCAACGCAGGAACGGGCTGCGGCGGCGGAGAATCCAATTCCACCATCACAAGTCCGGCGGTTTTCCGTCCGTTCATCATGGCAAGGATGGCGGGAATGTCCACTTTCCCCTCGCCAAGTGGACAATAGCCTAAGTAGTTAGAGCCGCCCGAGTAATCCTTCAGATGCATGTGCTGCACCAACGGGAGGAAATCTTTCACGACCTTTACCGGATCCGAGCCGCCCTTTTGCAATTGCCCAATATCCGGCCCGAATTTCATCACCCTCGTATCGACGGACTCCATAACAGCGTAAGTCTCGTCGCGGGTTTCGACGCAGGTACCGGTGTGTTGGTGGAGAACCGGCGTCAGGCCGGCGTCCATCACCGCCTTACCCAACTCGTTCAGCGTAGCCACGATGCCGTCTTGGTGGGCCTTAAAGTCGTAGGAACTGCGTTTGACGCCGTTCGGGCCCACGACTATCACTTTGCCATTGTATTTCTTCACAAGTTTCGCCCATTCGAGCGTTTTCGCGATGGATTCCTGCCGCTTCGCCGGGTCCGATAGGTTCGCCCCGCAATAGGCCGAAATCAGCGGCAGCTTATATTTATCAAGAATCGCCCCGAGACCGCCGTTTGCCTCCATGGCCTCAATTTGGTTGCCGAAGAGTTCGATCCCGTAGAATCCCAGACCGGCGATGTCGTGCACCGCACCCTCCACGTACTGAGGGTCGGCCATTGGGTTGAGAGCTGGTTTTGGTCCTGCCGATGGTCCCAAAGGAAGCCACGTCAGGCCGGTGTGTCCGATGCGCAAGCTGAGCTTGTCAGCGGCAAATCCAAAAGACGGCAGCAGGGCCGCGGAGAGTATTTGCGAAAAGGTGCGACGGTTCATTGATTGGACCAGTCTACCGGCTTATTGCGTGTTGCGCAAATGGTATTGCGTCAAAAATTGCAAGGCGGTGTCTCGATAGACATCATCTTTTCCATGCTGATTGTTGCCGCTTGTGATACGCTCTTACGAAATGGCCAACGCGCAAATATGATTGCTTAATATGCAATGTTAGGGAGCAGCCGTGTTTAAAAAGACTTTTATTTCCATTCTTGTCGGCTCAGCTTTGGCGTCACTGCTTGTTGCGGCGATACATAATTTCATCCCGGATTTTGCATTCGACGGATCGTCGGTCTCTGGATTGCGCACCCTGGGAACGGCGGAATGGAAGGCCTCTCAGGGCGAGATTAGCGCGACGCCGGGCGGTTCGTCGGGCGGCTGGTTGGTGCTTGATAAGAGCTATCAGGATGTTGAGCTCCATTTCAATTTTCATTGCTCCGCCCGCTGCGACGCGGGTGTTCTTCTGCGCGCCGAACGAACAGCCGAAGGCGGATTAAAAGGTGTGTATTTCTCACTGAGCGACGGCGATTTAAATGCATACGATTTGACGGTAGGCGCGGACGGTACGGAACGGACCCGCGCGCGCTTGGAGCGCGCGACAGCTCAGTTTACGCGAATCGCGGTAGGTTCATCGTCCAATGGCGCGGCGCATGTTCCCGGCTTCGCGGAGCCGGCTCCCACGCTGGCCGAACAGCAAGAGGAAGCGGCAAAGAGGGCGGCCGCCCCGCCCAGCGCAGGCCGGAGCGGTGCGCCACCGCCAGAAGTGCGCGCCAACGAGTGGAATACGTTCAATGCCCTCGTGGACATGGATATGGTTTGGCCCGTGATCAACGGCCACCGCGGCTCGAATGCCGCGACAAATGATCGCATGACGGGTTACGGACCCATCGTTCTGCATGTGGGAGGAGCCGGTGAGGTTCGCTTTAACGATATTTCGGCGAAGGATCTCAATCCAAAGTTCGAACCTGCGGAGACGACGTCCTCGCATTTCCGCGAGCAGCGCATCAACGATTTCCTCTATTCCTGGGGCGCTGCGGCAGGTGACGTCAATCACGACGGCGTTCCCGATGTCATCGCCGGGCCTTTCTATTTTCTTGGGCCAAACTATACCGAGCGCCACGAATTTACAGCCGCGCGCAGTTATGGCCCGGCGACGTTTCCGGAGGGCCTAACTTACTTCACTTACGATTTCACCGGCGACGGATGGGCAGACATCATCGGCGTCTATTCGCGCCCTATTTACCTGTACGTAAATCCTAAGGGCCAATCGCGCAGATGGGATCGGTACAACATCGTTCCAAAGGCTACGGCCGAGATTGAACTGTTCCGGGACATAGATGGCGACGGCCGTCCCGAGATTCTTCTTACCGGCCCGCGGGCAACCATGGCCTACGCCAAGCCGGATCCGGCAAACCCGGTAGCCGAATGGAAAGTCCATACGATTTCCGAGCCGGGTCTAGCGGGTCCGCATGGAATGGGCGTGGGTGACATTAATGGCGATGGCCGCCCGGACGTCGTGAATAGCCGCGGATGGTGGGAGCAGCCGCTCAAAGGCGTTGAAGGCCTCTGGAAGTTTCATCCCACAGACTTCGGCTCCGGCGGCGCTGAAATGGGTATTTACGACGTGAATGGCGACGGTCTCAATGATGTCGTCACCGCGTTGGCCGCGCATGGTTGGGGACTGGCTTGGTTCGAGCAGAAGCGCGAGGCGACGGGGGAGATCCGATTTTTGCGCCATGACATCATGGGCGATTTCGGCGCCAAGAATGCGGGCGGCGTCACTTTCTCGGAACCGCATGCAGCTGCCTTTGCGGATCTGGATGGCGACGGGATTCCGGACATGGTGGTCGGCAAACGCCTGTTTTCACATCTGGAAAGCCACCTCGATCCCGATCCGTATGGCCCGGCAGTTTTGTATTGGTACCGCACCGTGCGCAATCCCAAAGCGGAGGGCGGAGCAGAGTTTGTCCCGGAGCTGATCAACAACCGATCAGGAGTAGGTTCGCAATTCGAAATCAAGGACCTTAATGGCGACGGCGCTCCGGACATCGTGATTTCCTGCGTAAAAGGGACTTTTATCTTTTGGAACCAGATGCATTCCAGTCGCGAGAACCGGCGCTCTTCTGAATAAGTTAACCGGTCAATGCTCCGGAAGAATTTCCATTTTTTATTCACAGAAAGGAGTCCTCATGAGAGCGCATTCGCTCCGATTTATCCTTGCCTTGTTCTCGATTTGTCCTCTTTCTTTACGGGTTGCTTCCGCGCAACAGACGAAAGCTAACTGGGGGGAGTATTTGGGAGGTGCTGACAGCTCGCATTACTCGCCTCTAAAGCAGATTACTCCCGCCAATGTCGCGAAGTTGGAAATAGCGTGGAGCTATCCGACGGGCGCCGATGCGAATTACAATTTTTCTCCGCTGGTTGTGGACAACGTTGCCTACGTCGCGGCCAAAGAGGGAGCGATTGTCGCGCTGGATGCGACTAATGGCAAGGAACTTTGGGTGCACTCCTTTCCTGGGAAAGGCAGGTTCGCCGGAGTTGGAATGTTGCGGGGCGCCAATTATTGGGCGAGTAGGGACGGCGCTGACCGCAGGCTCTTTGTCACCACCGGCGGCTTCCTGCACGCCATTGACGCGCGCACCGGGAATTTAGTCGATGACTTTGCTGATCATGGAAGGTTGGACCTGAAGACCGGCATCGATCGCGCACCCATTCCTCTGGCGCCCCGAGGCGCGGGACGCATTTTTGAAAATTTAATTATCATGGGCAGTTTCACGGGCGAAGGCTATCTTGCGCCGCCGGGTGACATTCGTGCGTTTGATGTGCGCACCGGCAAGCTGGCCTGGGTGTTTCATACAATTCCGCGGCCCGGCGAACTCGGTTATGACAGCTGGCCTAAAGATGCGTATAAATATATGGGCGGCGTGGATGTTTGGGGAGAGATTACCGTAGATGCGAAACGCGGCATCGTTTTCCTTCCGGTGGCGTCCGCCAAATATGAACTCTTCGGTGGAGACCGTCCGGGAAACAATCTATTTGCCGATTGCTTACTCGCGCTGGATGCACGAACGGGGAAGTATCTGTGGCATTTTCAAATGATCCACCATGATATTTGGGATTACGATCCAACCGCGGCACCGCAACTCGCCACGGTAAAACATGACGGCAAAACCGTCGATATTGTCGCGCTTGCTTCTAAAAATGGTTTCCTTTATGTCTTCGACCGTGTCACGGGAAAGCCGCTCTGGCCGATCGAAGAGCGTCCGGTGCCGAAGTCTGATGTTCCCGGCGAATGGACATCGCCCACGCAGCCGTTTCCAACCGTGGTGTCCCCGTTCGCGCGGCAGGGCATGACGCTGAAAGATATGTACGACGGGTTCATGACTCCGCAAGAGAAGGTGTGGTGGACCGAGCGGATCACGAAGGCGCGCACCGGCCTATATACGCCGCCGGCTCTTACTGACACGATCTTGCTCCCCAGCGTCAACGGCGGAGCTTTGTTCTTCGATGCTGGCGCCGATCCCGAGAAGGGCTATGTTTATGTGGAATCGAAAGACATGCCGTCGATCATTAAGCTCGTTCCCTCCGGCGAATCGCTCGCCTCCAATGCGGGTGGGTTGATTCCGGATCGCGAGAGGCCGGCGCGGCAAGGCGGCGCGCAGATCACACCCGCGCGGTTGGGCCGCGCCATTTACGAGCAATCTTGCCAGGGATGCCACGGCCCCGACCTCAAAGGCGACCGCGGTCCCGAGATTGATAATGCGGTCAGCCGGCTGGGCGTCGATACGGTACGCAATACGATCTCAAATGGAAGAGGCGGCATGCCGCCATTTCCGTCTATTAAAACGGAGACGATGAAAAATTTGATGGTATTTCTAAGCAAGCCGGAAGCAGTGCCTGTGGGCACTGCGGCTCCCGCAAACGCACTGGTGGAGCACGTCGAACCCGACTATCCAGTAGACGTAACGCCCGAGCCGCCACAACGCTACAAAACCGGCTACGGCAGCGAGCCTTATATCATTTCACCGCCGTGGAGTACTCTCACAGCCTATGATCTGAATAGCGGCAAGATCATGTGGCAAACGCCTTACGGCGACCTGCCGCAAGCCGGCCCCAGTAAGAAGTTAAGAGGCAATGTCGTTCCCAAGAGTGGATTCGTCGTCTTGGGCGGCGGGGTAATCCTATTCGCCGGGAACGATTCAAAACTCTATGCCCTCGACAAACACACAGGTGAGGTCATTTTCACGAAAGATCTGCCGAACGGCGCGGCTGCTGTTCCGGCGGTGTACGAAGCTGGCGGACGCGAGTACGTCCTAATTCCAGTGGTTGGCGGAAACCGGTTTCCGTCAGGCGCGAAGCTCCCGCCAGGCGGTGTAACTCCTCCCGCAACATCGAAAAGCTATATTGCGTTTACACTACCTAAACAGTAACAGTTTGAGGGCTGCCGTTATTAATCGTGCAGCCCTCAAACCACCTATCGGGCCGGGCGCCGTTTCGCGTCTGACTTGCCCCAGAAGATGAATGTTCCACGGTTAGTAGAAGTAACGATATCCATTGCGCCGTCCTTATTTAAATCCACGGCAAGCACTGTAGATCCAGCGCCTGAAAGGTTATGAATTAATTCAGGCACAAATTCCGCGCCGCCTGGCGCCTTGGCGTTGCGCACCGTGCGATACCAATACAGCACTGGTGGGCCAAACGGGTCTGGGTCGGTGTAGCTTTCCTGATGCGAAAACAGCCTTTTGCCGACGATAAAATCGGGAATGCCATCCCCATCGATATCGGCCACGGTTGAGCCGTGAAGCTCGGAAAACGTGACTCCGCCCGCATTCTTCGTCGAATAGTCGTCCATGATCATGTGTTCGATGAACGTGATAGCGCCGCTTTGGTCGCGCTTCTGTTCGAACCACGCAAGTCCCCAGCCGTGCGCCCCTAAACTGGTCACGATGTCGTTCAGGCCATCGCCATTCACGTCATACACACTCATTTCCGCGCCGCCGACGCTTCCGCCGGCTCGCGGCCAACGGCCCAGCATCACCGAATGATAAGGCCAGGGGCCTTCCGGCGTGCCCTTGGGCGGCTGTTCCCACCAGCCCTGCGGCGAGACAATGTCCATCCGGCCGTCGCCATTGATGTCACCGATGCCCAGGCCATGTTGCGCGGCGACTCCGTAGCCTTGCTCCGACACGGCATGAATCTTCCACGGTGCTGTGGGGTCGGCCGGATCGGGATTCGCCCAGGAAACGGCGCCTCCGCCGACAAATGCCACGTCCGGCTTTCCATCGCCATCAATATCCTTGAAGACGGCGATCTCGGAAGAGATGGATGGCAGAACGTTATACGAGTCCCAGCGCCTCGCTTCCCCCTTCGGATTAACGTACAACGTCATCGGCCGGCCTTTGGCGATCAGAACATCTGGCCAGCCATCGCCTGTGTAGTCATAGGCGAAGTTGACCATGGCAGGAGTGAGTTGAGAGGTTACATCGGAGGTCTTGCTGAAATAGATCTCGCGTGAAACACGATAGTCAGGGCCCAGATAGTAAAAGGGGCCAGAGATGATGTCTAGAATGCCGTCGCGGTTGATGTCAGCTGCCGCGGCCGACCATCCATAGTAGAAGTCGTTGATATGTTGCATGCGGAAACGGCTGGAGATTTTTTCTTCTGGCTGCACGCGGCGTCCCAAATCCTTGAGTTCCACTTCTTTGAAGCGCACTTCCCCGGTGCCGCCCACATACAACGCCGCCGGCCCGTAACTCGCGATATCCTCGTCCGCCTGGCCATTCGTTGTTCCGCCCTCCGGCCCATCATGAATCCATACGCGGAGGATATTGGCGTCGAGGATGATTTCCAGCGGATTCCATTCATTCGGTTTATAGCTATAATCTGGACGACTGTAAGGCGAACCGGGGGGCAGACCGGAGTAGAAGCCGGGCCGGGGTCGACGTGGCGTCGCGCCTCTACTCGCGCCCGCCGCGCTTTTTCCATCGAGCGGCGGCGCAATGAACCGCACCATACCGCCAGCCGGCTTGAGCGGCTCCCGTTTTAATTCATGTCCATTGGCATCCAGATTCAATCCAAAAGTGGCGGCCTGATTCTGTCCATCCGGCAGCGCGACATAGACGCCGCGGATTCCTGCCGGAGTCAATTCCGTGCGGACCATCACGCCAGTTTTACAGCCCCCCGTACAGCGGAACGTTGAGGCGAACTCGACGTCTTGAAGCGGTCTGTCCAGCAGCAGCCAACCGCCCGCTTCCGTCCGGGGGGTTCCGATGATCTCGCCGTTCTCCGCCCGCCAGTCGGCCTCACCCAGAGTCCGAAATGCGGCTATAGATGAGCCCTTAAAAGTCCAGTCCGCGACAAAATTCTTGTTCCCGGCGATCGGCTGTGTCATGAGACCTAACCCGATCACCGCCGCGATTCCACAGCCAACCTTTTTCCACATCACCGCTATGCCTTTCGACTGATTTGCAGCCTTCACAGGGAGGCGCTTATCTTGGAAATAGATTACTGGTACCCACCCATGCCGCAGTATGGAAGGTCAAACTCGATTGGCACATATCCAAGTCGCTATCGACTTACCTATCGCTTGACATTTGACGTAATCATCTCTTCAGCGCTATACGCAAAACAGTCTCTTACCTTTGAATTTATAACGTTGCGTTGTTAACAACGCATATTGCAAAATACGCAAGCATAATATCAGCGTGCTTTTTTGAAGTCAAGCGAGTGTGGCAGAATTCAAAGTTTTTGGGGCGCCGGCTGACAGCCCTCCTACAGTCAAGCTCGCTTACCGATCGCGCGCAGGGGAGACCGCATCAACACGCGGCACTAATTCTCATGCCTTGTGCCAATACATGTCCCAGCCGAGGTAGGTCTTAGCTGCTTCGTAAACGCTAGCGGAAACGGTCGAGAGGTTGGCCGACGTGTGATGCTCAAAGCCGCGTTCGCAGATGAAGCGCAGCAGTTCCTGCAGGCGCGGAATTTCCACTACACCCGCGCCGCCGAAGGTTTCGAGAGAGTCGTCAATAAAGCGGCCTTCGCCGATATAGCCGCGCAGTTTGCCGGCACGGTCGTCCGTGGAGACACGGGCATAGGTCATGGGGCCGGATTTCAGACGGCCCACGCAGGTGCCGAAGGTGTTCAGCTTGCCCACGGTACCGGCGATGATTTCCTGGAAATCCATTTTGACTTCAGCAAAGAAATGCTTGGGCAGGTTGCTGCAGTGGAAGCAGACGGCCTTGTTGGGATCGGTGCCGTAGTTGTTGTTCCAGTCGAGCAGAGCGCTGGGCGTTTCGGAGGCTAGGCGTAGGGCGTGCATGCCGACTACTCCGGCGATGTCGACTTCGCAGGCGCTGGACATCAGTTCGTTGCTCATCATACTCATGATGGTGCAGGGGACGACACCGAAATATTCTTCGAGCGAGGTCCAGCATTGGACGGCGCTGATGCCGACTTCGGTTTCCTGCATCCAACCGTCCACGACCGCGCCGAGCTTGGCCATCTTCATGAGCGAGGTAGCAGGCACTCCGCTTGTTGAGACGTAGCTGTTGATGGCAGCCAGTTTGGCTTGGGCTGCGGGGTCTTCATCCTTCGTGCGCTCGATGCGGCCGAGGATTTCGGAGAGATCAATGGTGATGACGGAGATGCCGTGCGCTTCCAGCAGTTTCTCGCTGTAGCGTACCGTGTTGAAAGTTTGCGGGCGCGCTCCGATGGCGCCGATGCGCAGACCGCGAATGCCACGCACCACGCGGCAGACAGCTAAGAACGATTGCAGATCCTGCGCGAACTCAGGCGAAGTAGGCGCTTCGGTGTGCAGCGTAGTGAGTGAATACGGGATGCCGTATTGCATCAGGTTATTGCAGGCCGACATTTTGCCGCAGAAGCTGTCGCGGCGATCGCGGATGGTCATGTGGTCTTGCGAATCCGGCGTGGCCTGGATCAACACGGGAACCTGCAGACCGGAAAGGCGCAGCGCTTGGCCTCTTGAAAAGTTTCGACTGCACCGAACTTGGTTTCCTCGGGTGTGACGGTGATGACCTCAATGCCTGCCTGCTGCATGACAGTGAGCATTTCCTTGCGGCCAGTGGCGGCGAGATGATCAGGGAAGAAACCGCGATTGCCGACGATGAGGCCCAGTTTGGGAGTTTGTTTCACAGGTTGCGACATTATTTTTTTGGGATAAAAGCGGATGACGTAGATGATTCCGATGATGAACAACAGAACTCCCCACCAGATTCCCATGTGTAGTTCGGAGAGCACTACTTGTGAATCCGGCGAAGGATAGTAATAGCCGTAGATGCCTGCTCCGCAAATGAGGACACCGTATGCCGTCAGCAGGAGGCCTATGAAAAACCAGATGGAAAGCCGGCCGTAATTATGTTCCATGTGTTTTACCAGAAGATGACGTTGGCGATGACTAGCGCGACGGCGACCACTCCAACCCAGAATATCGGACGCTGATAGAAGGCGAGATGGCCCTCCGAAGGAATTTCGGTAGAGCCCGTACACGAGGCCAACTAAGTCTTTTTCAGCCATGGGCTTGGTGAGCAGGCTCACGATGACCGTGACCACAACGCAAATGACCCAGGACCAGAGGGCGCGGAACATATTTTCCGCCATGTCTTTGGCGTTGGGGGAAAGAGCAATGTATTGCAACGCGGACGGATCGACTTTCACCCAGGCCCACATGCCGATGGAAGAGAAGGTACCGATTAACAGGCCCAGAAGCCACCGGTGGGCGTGGCGCGTTTCCAGAGCATGCCGAGGATCACGGTGCCAAAGAGCGGCGCGATGAAGAAGCTGAAGAGCGCCTGCACATAATCCATGATGCTGAGGAAGCGCATCGCGAAATACGCGGTGCCGATGCTGACCAGGACGCCAAGCACGGTGCACCAACGGCCAACGCTGACATAGTGAGCGTGGAATTCGTTCTTGCGCCAGAGGGCACGATAAATGTCGTAGGTCCAAACGGTGGCGAAGGCGCTGACGTTGCCAGCCATGCCCGACATAAAGCCGGCGATGGGGGCCGCTCCGGCCACTACGGTCTGCCCGGAATGCGTGAGCGAGAGAGACAAATTGGTGGCAAGTTGGAGATTTGGAGCGAACTCAGAGCCGGTACAGAAATTGGAGTGAGTATCGCAGCATCGATTGCCTATAGGACTTCGACACGCCGTCCTCTTTTTCGTCTGTTTCGGAAGAAATGAGAATGACTGTGATTCGAATTCTGTCAGTAGACGACCATCCTCTTCTCTGGGAAAGCATCGCCGCTTTAATCGGCAATCAAACGGATATGGAACTTATCGCGGAAGCTTCTAATGGACGCGAGGCGCTCGAACACTTTCGAACACATCGTCCTGACATTACGTTGATGGACTTGCAAAAGCCGGAGATGAGCGGGACCGATGCGATAGGGGCGATTCGCAGCGAGTTCACTGAAGCGCGTACCAGGCGAGGGTGTACAAAGGATTGTGTAAACGCGGTTCTCAGCAAGTAAGGAGAATAGGAGAACCGAATGGCAATCAGGAAAGAGTTGATCGACGAGTTGATGGCTAGGAGCGAAGGACCGTTAATCGGTCCGGACGGGCTGTCGAAAGAGTTGACGAAGGCGCTGGTGGAGCGGATGCTTTCCGGTGAGATGAACCATCACTTGGGCTACGCGAAACACAATGTGGCCGGCTATGGAAGCGGCAACTCGCGGAATGGAAAGAGCCCGAAGACGCTGAAAGGCGAAGCTGGCGAGATCACAATCGAGGTGCCGCGGGACCGCAACGGAACCTTCGAGCCGCAGCTGATCGAGAAGCACC
>DASXGT010000251.1:0-5501 GCA_036488895.1 Bryobacteraceae bacterium
GCATTGATCTCCTGGTGCGGGACGTAGGGCGGAACATAGATGAAGTCGCCAGGGCCGGCTTCCCCAGTGAATTCGAGATGATCTCCCCAACGCATGCGGCAGCGGCCGCGCACAATATAGAGGACGGTTTCAAGCTCGCCATGGTGGTGCGGGCCGGTCTTGGCATCGGGTTCGACAACCACGGTGCCGGCCCAGAGCTTGCTGGCTCCAGTGCGGGCGTGCGTGATCGCGGCGGCGCGGGTCATTCCGGAAGTTTGGGGAGTGTTCGGATCGAGATCGCCAGCTGGGACGATTTTGACTCCGTTGTTCAGCCAATCACTCATACTTTCACCTTAACCAAGTTTATTTCGAAGATTTCCCGAAACGTAATATCCCTGTTGTGCTACATTGGTAATCGCAATTCCAACCAATTTGGGAGGCGCAGGTTTGTGTTTCGACCTGAGCCGTTAGGACCAGTCCAATCATGAGTCAAAAGCAAGGCAAGAAATACGAAGCTGCGGCTAAACAGGTAGAAGCGAAGCCTTATGCGCTGGCTGAAGCCGTTACGCTAGTCCAAAAGATCAAGTTCACCAAGTTTGATGAGACCGTGGAAGTCCATCTGCGCTTGGGTGTGGATCCAAAGCATGCCGATCAAATGGTCCGCGGCACGGTGGTTCTTCCGAACGGGCTGGGTAAATCCAAAAAAGTTTTAGTGATCGCCTCAGGCGATAAGATTCGCGAAGCGCAGGAAGCGGGCGCGGATTTTGTCGGCGGCGATGACATGGTCAACAAGATTCAGTCTGAGAGCTGGACGGATTATGATGCCGTGATCGCCACGCCGGACATGATGCGTTCGGTAGGGCGTTTGGGTAAGGTGCTGGGTCCGCGCGGCCTGATGCCGAATCCGAAGACCGGCACGGTGACTACGGACGTGCGTAACGCCATCCTCGAAATCAAAGCCGGTAAGGTGGAATTTCGCGTGGACAAGACGGGTGTCATTCATGCGCCGGTGGGCAAGGTCAGCTTTGCGAATGACAAGCTGCTGGAAAATACCTCCAGCTTGATTCAGGCCGTGATCAAGGCAAAGCCGCCTGCCGCGAAAGGCAAGTACGTCAAGAGCGCTACGTTGTGCTCAACGATGGGCCCGGGCGTTCACTTGGATGTGGCGTCTTTCAATGCCAAGCCAGTTTAAGCGGCTTCCGGCATCCATCACCCACATTGGTAAAATCTGGCACGCAGAAATAAAAGAGGCAGCGCCGCATGAAAAATAGGGACGATAAAGAAAAAGATCTAGAGGATCTTAAAAAGACGGTTGCGGAGAACGCAAATATCTTCGTTACCAGCTACGAGAAGATGACCGTCAGCCAGGATTACCAGCTTCGCAAAACCATTCGCGAGGCGGGCGGTAACTATAAGGTTGTCAAAAATAACCTCGCCGAGTTAGCCGCCGAAGGTACGGCGGCGGTGAATTTGCTGTCTGGCCTGAAGGGTATGACCTCTCTGGCCTACACGTCAAAAGATCCGGTGACGCTGGCGAAGGCGCTGACCAAATATTCGAAAGAAAACGCGCAGTTTACTTTCAAGGCCGGCCTGGTGGAAGGCCGGGTGATCGACATCAAGGCGATGAACGATCTGGCCACGATGCCTCCGAAGGAAGAAATCTACGCGAAAATGCTGTTCCTGATTAACGCGACCGCGACCCGTTTGGTGAGCTCGATCAATGGGGTGGGACGCAATCTGGCGGTGGTGTTGAATCAAGGCGTGGAGCAAAACAAGTTTCAGCAGTAGTGCGGCGTGAAAGCGCGGTAATGCTGGCGCTCCGGTTTCGAGCCGGGAGCGAGAGTGAGTACGGTTTGGCGGGGATCCGCCGGCATAAAAGAATTCGTTAAGGGAGTAGGAAGAAATGGCGGATATTAACGCAATCGCGGAACAGATTCAGGGCTTGAGCTTGCTTGAAGCCTCACAGCTTGTGAAATTGCTCGAAGAAAAGTTGGGTGTCTCGGCGGCAGCGGCTTCGGTCGCGGTAGCAGCTCCGGGCGCAGGCGCCGCGGCGGCAGCCGCTCCGGTTGAGGAAAAGACCGAGTTCTCGGTAGTCCTTACGGTAGTGGGCGCAAATAAGATCAATGTCATCAAGGCTGTACGCGAAGTCACCAGTCTCGGCTTGAAAGAAGCCAAAGACTTGGTGGACGGCGCGCCGAAGCCCATCAAGGAAGGCGTCAATAAGGAAGAAGCCGAGACCATCAAGAAGAAATTCACCGATGCTGGCGCTACTGTTGAAGTGAAGTAAAGCTTTTCGCAAGAAGGCTTTGCGAAGAGCAATTTGTCTAACTGTGGGTTTTGCCGGGGCGCATTTGACTCGGCAAGCCCGCGGTATGCTATTCTTAGTTAGAAGTCAAGCTGAAACGGTTTAGCATCCAGATTGCAGTATCAGTTTCGTAAAGTTTCCCTGCGGATCTTGCTCGGGTCTGCGGGGCTTTCGCATGCCTTATTTCAATTTCCAGCCCTTTTCTTGCGTGCGCGGCGTCGGGAAGGCTTTTTCTACAGCTCCCGATGCGGCAAGACCCTATCTAGCAGTAGATTTTGGGAAAGCTCTACTGCCCACAAAAGTAGATTTTTCCCAAGATCTATACAAACATTATCGTCCACAGCAGTTTTTCGCAACAGTTTTTCTTTCCCGCCCAGCCGTTTCCCCGAGGTTGGCGCAAGCATTGGCAGGTGGACCGCCCGGTTCACAGCTTATGGCCGTAGCCGCTTAAGGCTGCTTTCGGCTTCTTCCGGCCAAATGCCGGATCGTGATTCTGTCATCGGTTTCCAAAAGGATAAGCGTAGATGCCCAACGTTTTAGACGGATCTCTCCGCCAGAGAGTCGATTTTTCGAAGATTAAGACTTCGATCCCCATTCCCAACCTCATTGAGGTGCAGAAGCGTTCTTACGAGCGTTTCCTGCAAATGGACCTGCTTCCCAAAGAGCGAGAAGACGCGGGATTACAAAGCGTATTCAGCTCTGTCTTTCCAATTTCCGATTTCCGGGGCTTGAGCCAGCTCGAGTTTGTCGATTATTCCATCGGCAACTGGGAGTGCAAATGCGGCAACCTGAAGGGGCTTCATCACCTTCGCACCATTTGCCGCAATCCCACCTGCGGAGCGGAAATTCGTACGGACCCGTTTCATGCGGGCGACGTGCTATGTCACAAGTGCGGCACGTTCAATAAAAATATCGTCACGTTCTGTAACCGCTGCGGCGATCCCGTGGCCCTGCAACTGAAGTACGACGTGCCGGAGTGCGAGGAGCGCGGCATGACGTATGCGGCGCCGCTGAAGGTCACCATCCGGTTGACGGTCTACGATAAAGACCCTGAAACCGGCAATAAAACCGTTCGCGATATCAAAGAGCAGGAAGTGTTTTTCGGCGAAATTCCGCTGATGACCGAGAACGGCACGTTCATCATCAACGGCACCGAGCGCGTGATTGTTTCGCAATTGCACCGTTCGCCTGGCGTGTTCTTTGAACGCGTGCAGACGCAAGGATATTTCCTCGGCAAGATCATTCCTTACCGCGGCAGTTGGGTGGAGTTTGAGTACGACAATAAGAACCTGCTGTATGTCCGCATTGATCGCAAGCGCAAGTTTTACGGCACGGTGTTTCTGCGCGCGCTGGGCCTGAAGACCGATTCCGAGATTATCCGGGCGTTCTATAAGCTCTCTACCATTTCTCTCAAGAACACGCAGCTGCTCTGGAACGTGAATGAAAGCTTGATCGGCATGAAGCTTTCGCACGCCATCTTAAACAAGGCCGGCGAGCAGATTGTGCCGCAGGGCCGCAAAATCACCAATTCGGTTTTTCGCGAAGTGGTGAAGTCGAAAATCGAGCAGGTGGAAGTGGCCGCCAATGACCTGGAAGGCGCCTATGTCGCCTCCGATGTCATTGATATGTCCACCGGCGAAGTGTTGATTGAAGCGAACCACGAACTGACTTCGACCACGCTGAGCAAGTTGGCCGAAGCGGGCATCGAGACATTCGAAATCTTTTTCCCTGAGCGCGACGAAGCGGGCAACGTTATTTCCGCTACCCTGCGCAAAGACGCTGTGAAAAGCCAGAGCGACGCACTGCTCGAAATTTACCGCAAGCTGCGCCCCGGCGATCCGCCGACGCTCGACACCGCGACGCAGTTATTCCAGGGCATGTTCTTCGACCCGCGCAAGTACGATTTTTCGCGCGTGGGCCGCATGAAATTCAACATCAAGCTGCACGATAAGGCCGACGCCACGGCGCTCGACAAGCGCACGCTTGACCGCAAAGATTTTAACGACACGATTCTCTACTTGCTGAAACTGCGCAAGGGAATCGGCGCAGTCGACGATATCGATCACTTGGGCAACCGCCGCGTGCGCGCGGTGGGCGAACTCCTCGAAAACCAGTTCCGCATCGGTTTGGTCCGCATGGAACGCGCTATCAAGGAAAAGATGTCGGTTTACCAGGAGATGTCGACGGCTATGCCGCACGACTTGGTGAACGCCAAGCCTGTGATGGCAGCGATCCGCGAATTCTTCGGTTCCAGCCAGCTTTCGCAGTTCATGGATCAAACCAATCCGCTCTCGGAGATCACGCACAAGCGGCGTCTCTCCGCGCTTGGACCGGGCGGTCTTTCACGTGAACGCGCCGGCTTCGAAGTCCGCGACGTGCATCCGACGCACTACGGCCGCATTTGCCCGATTGAGACGCCGGAAGGCCCGAACATCGGTTTGATTTCGTCGCTTTCCTGTTTTGCGCGTATTAATGAGTACGGCTTTATCGAGAGCCCGTACCGCCGCGTGCGCGAAGGCATTCTCATCGACGAAGTCAGGATCATGAATCCCGGGGACACCGAGTTCAAGGTCGGACAGATCATCTCCCGCGAAGACCTTGATAAGGCTACCGCGTTGGGCGGGAAGCCGATCGAATACGAAGCTCACTCCGATTACCTGTCGGCTTGGGAAGAAGACAAGTACATCGTCGCCCAGGCGAACGTGCGAATCGACGACGCAGGCCGCATCATTGAAGATCTGGTGAATGCGCGCCAAGCCGGTAACTTCGTGCTGAAGCATCGCGACGAGATCGAGTATATGGACGTGAGCCCGAAACAACTTGTTTCGGTAGCGGCCAGCTTGATTCCGTTCCTTGAAAACGACGACGCCAACCGCGCTTTGATGGGTTCGAATATGCAACGGCAAGCGGTACCGCTGTTGCGCGCCGAGGCTCCATATGTGGGAACCGGCATGGAACGCGTCACCGCGCGCGATTCCGGCGCAGTGGTTATTTGCAAACGCTCCGGCATTGTCGATTCGGTGGACGGCGAGCGTATTATTGTCCGCGTGGAAGGCGGAGCGCACGAAGGGCAGATGTCGCGCGAGGTCGGCGCTGACATTTATCAGCTCACTAAATTCAAACGGTCAAACCAAAACACCTGCATCAGCCAAAAGCCGATTGTTCATCAAGGACAAAAGGTGAAGAAGGGCGATGTGCTGGCCGATGGACCTTGCAC
>DASXGT010000261.1:0-5755 GCA_036488895.1 Bryobacteraceae bacterium
AGCCATTCTGGTGGAGCGCATGGCGCAACACCACTGGCTGCGCAACCGCGCGCTCCACTACCAAAACCATTACCTCGAATCCGGCGACGAAAGCAACGCCTCGCAGGTCAGCCTCTTCATGCGCTACGAAACCATGCACGAGCGGGCCTTCCACAAGTGCCTGGCTGACATCCTAAAGATAAGAGCCGA
The DNA here is from genome assembly GCA_036488895.1 of Bryobacteraceae bacterium. Taxonomy (GTDB): domain Bacteria; phylum Acidobacteriota; class Terriglobia; order Bryobacterales; family Bryobacteraceae; genus Bog-105. The sequence continues at coordinate 190 of DASXGT010000261.1, forward strand.
AAAGCAAAAGCAGGAAATTGGCTTCGCTTCGCAAGCCCGCCAAGAAGAGCTGCACCGCGTCAACCTCCGCTGCCGCGAAGGGCTGGCTGACTACCAGCACACCCGTATTTCTTCGGTCAAATGCGACATCTATTGCCAGGAAAAGCGCCTCGAAACCGCCCTGGCCCGTGAAAACAGGCAGTTCGAAACCCAAAAAGCCGCCTAAATCGCCTCAACAAAATTTCGTCAGCCACGTCAGCACCCCAAGTGTGTCTCTAGACAAACCCTTCCGAGCCGTGAATTCCCATCAGCCGCCCTCCTTGCGAAACACCAGCATCCATGCCAGAGTAACCATTTGCAGCCCTATTCCGGCCGGTTATCCTGGTCCCTTCTCCCCAATCCGTTAAGCAATCTCCTGGAGAAACAGCGCCGTCTCGGTATTTCACTGCTCGATCTCACGATCTCCAATCCCACCGAAGCATTCCCTCACTACCCGCATGGCCGCATGGCGCAAGCCTACGCCGGAATCAAAGATTTCACCTACCAGCCTGATCCCTTCGGTCACGAACAAGCCCGAACCATCATCGCCGCCTGGTACCGACACCGCGGAATCGACATTTCTCCCAATCAACTGGCGCTAACGGCCAGCACCAGTGAGGCCTATTCGCTGCTTTTCAAGCTCCTCTGCGATCCAGGGGATGAAATCCTGATTCCCATCCCTTCCTATCCGCTTTTTGAATATCTGGCGCGGCTCGAAGGCGTCAAAACCGTCCCCTACCGGCTGCTCTATGACGGAAGCTGGTTCCTCGATTTCGCATCCATGCGCGCCGCTATTTCCACTCGCACTAAAGCCATCGTCATAGTCAACCCGAACAACCCCACTGGCTCATTCTTGAAAATCCAGGAGTGCGCCACTCTGCTGGAAATCGCCAACCGGCACGGCCTGCCGGTGATTTCCGACGAAGTGTTTATGGACTATGCCTTCCATCATCCAAGCGACCACTTCGCGCGAACACTAATCGGCCGCGACGGCACTCTAAGCTTTTCCCTGAACGGACTCTCCAAAGCCGCCGGCATGCCGCAAGTGAAACTGGGCTGGATCGCCATCAATGGACCTGCCGCCGCCCGCGCTGAAGCGCGCGCCCGCCTCGAACTAATCTTGGACACCTACCTTTCCGTGGGAACCCCGGTGCAAAGCGCGCTCGGCTCCCTACTCGAAACCGGCGCGGAAATACAACGGCAAATCGCCGCCAGAATCGCCCAAAATCGCACAACTCTAGCCGCCGCTTTGCAGGGCAGCCCTGTTCACATCCTCCACGCCGAAGGCGGGTGGTCCTCCATCCTGCAACTGCCCAATATCTGCAAGGAAGAAATATGGGCCGCCCGCCTGTTGAGCGAACAGCAAGTCTTGGTGCAGCCGGGTTATTTCTTTGACATGGCGGCTGAGGCGTACATCATCGTGAGTTTGATCACAACCCCTGATGTTTTCGCTGAAGGTATAAAGCGTCTACGTCTTCTGGCGGAATGCTAACCTACACGGAGACTCCACAAGATATCTTTTTGTAAGGACAACCCTTTAAGTGCGTCGATTCCCACCGGCTTTCTACGTTTTCGCCACCGTCTACGGGTTGCTGTTGTTGGTCACCTGTCTGCTGTTGCCCTTGCATCTGGATGAAGTTCTACAAGCCGCTGCATTCGAGCATTTTTCCCTGAAAAATATGTTCGAGTGGATCGCTAAGACGCCCGGCGGAGGCCCTCTTTGCTATTTAGTGCAACTCCCGTTTGCGCTGCTAAGCCACTCGCGCCTCGTTTTGCGTTTGCCGTCATTGCTGTTTGCGCTAGGGTCGTGCTTTCTGTTCTTTCAATTGACGCGGCTGATTCCCTTGCGGCGTCCTTATCTGGCGTTGCTCATTTTCCTCGCCGTGCCGGTGCATTATTACTTTGCCGGTCAGGCGCGGCCATTTGAGCAAGGCCTTTTTCTGCTGCTGCTGGCGGCTCTTTTCTTTTTTCGTTTAGTGGAGACGCCCACTCCGCGGAATGCGATTTGGTACGCAGTTGTTTTAACGGCCGGTCTGTATACTCACTGGGCCAGTTTCATGCCTGCGGTTGGTTACGTTCTATTCCTGCTGCGTTTTGCCAGTGGAAAATCCGAGCGCCGCGCCTTGTGGTTCGCGCTACCTCCCACCGTGGTGCCCCTGCTGCTCTTCGCGCCCTATTATGTGTGGGCGCATTCCCACTTGGACGGCGTATGGCTCTCCGGACAACCTTACCCGGGCGGCGATTGGAGCGTTTGGACAGGGGCCGCGCTGGCGGTTCTTTTACTAATCGGTCTGATCGGCGGCGCCTGGAGCACCTTTCCCTCTTGGCGGCGTTTGATGGCCGATTCCCTGATGCTCGCGCCTGTCGTCCCCGAATTACGGCGCAAACGTATCGTCGTGTTTTGCCTTTCCGGCGGCGCTGTGGCTGCCCTCGTACCCGCCGCAATTGCCGCCGTCAATATAACGGCCTTTACCCCCAATGAGTTTTTGTGGGCCGTCCCCGGTCTTGTCCTTGTTTCGTGCGCGGCGCTGGAACGGCTTTCCACTCTGGTTTTGCCGCCTATGTTTGCGATGCTCAGCCCGGTATTTCGCGCGCTCAGTCCCGCCCTGGCCATTCTTCTCTTTGCGCTCTCCATTCCGCCGGATGCTTTTTATTTGCTTAGCCCGCCCGGCGATCTCCAAGCCCTCACCGCCTTGATCCGTCCCGAACTCGGCGCCGATGGCTGTCTTGTCTTTGTATCGGAGGGCCTGTCGCGCAACCTGTTTCTGTTGTTCGAACCGGATCTGGAAACCCGTGAGTGCCGCGATTTCGCGCACCAGCGCGTAGTGCTAGCCGAACATCCTTACGTGGCGCCCGCCGACCAGCGAAACGCGGAGCTGTACTTTCGCGGCTTAAATTTCGTCGAGAAAAAGCGTCAGAGCACGGCGGGCGGACAGGTAGTGACATTGGATGAGGACAGCAACTAGCCGCTACTCAAGGCTGAACGTGCTTTTGGCCTGGTAAGTGCGATTTGCGATCAAGTCTTTAACGTTGAGCAAAACCACGTACACGCCCTTTGGGCTGTCATGCGAGGTGGTGATCGCAATATCGCCTGGAACGAATTGCGCGGGATAAAAGCTGTCGGAAGTAAGCTGGGCCGCATTCGGCTCCTGCACAAACACCTTGCCATCCGGCTTGTTCACCGTCAAGCCGTAAGCCAGATGATACTTATGATCGGGACTAAATTGATGGCCCACCATATCAAAGCGCGCGTACACCGTATCGCCCGGCCGGTAGGCCGGTAGTTCGATACTCTGCCGGTCGTCTTCTTTGCGGAAATAACGGAAATTCTCAACCGTAAGCGTGCTGGACGGGACAATTTCCGTGCCCGCCACGCCAAAAGGATAATCATGCGTGGTCTCGGTGTTCGCTATCAAATCTTTCACCGTCACGCGCAGGTGAAACTCTCCCGCCGCCATGAACGACGGCAACAGGAAGGAGACGCGCCGCTTCGGAGTCCAGTTTTTGTCTTCCGGATTGAGTTCGGCCTTGATCGTGTCGGAGGCCGGCGCCGCAAGCGGGATGCCGGCTGCATCTAGCGGGGTCACTTCATAGGCCAGTGAGATGCTGCGAATCTGTTTAGCTTCATCGCTATGTATCGCAAAGCCGCCGATCTGAAAGCGGAAGTAAAGATAGTCGCCCGGATAGAAGCGATAGTCGCCGGCCGCAAACGGAGCATCCTCCGATCGTTCAACGCCGGCATCCAAAATGGCCAGCGGCGATTCTGCCGCGCGGCAAAGTAGATCTGCGGGTAAGAAAAAAGCCAGGGCAAACGCCACTAAAGCAACGAAGGAGGATTTCGCCGCATCAAAGACCTGACGTAAGCAGGGGGTGCGGCGGGGCGAACTATGGTCTTTAATCATCGCGATCGAATCAAGAGCAGGGCCTCTCTGTCTCCATTTTGGCTGATGCCTGCCGTCGCTGTTTGGCTGAGCCTTTCCGGGGTTGTTGTCCATGCGCAGTCCGTACATCCTATTACCGGGCGGCGCATTGCCCCGGTCATGGGTTTAAGTGGAGCGGATTGGCTGGATAGAGAAGATCGCCAACGCGAAGAGCAGCCCGAAAAGGCCATTGCCGAGCTCAATTTGAAACCGGGCATGAACGTGGGCGACGTTGGCGCTGGAACTGGCTTCTATAGCTTGCGCGTCGCGAAGGCGATCTTACCCGGCGGAGTAGTGTACGCGAATGACATTCAGCGTGGCATGCTGGAAAGAATCGAAGCCAACGCCGCCGCCCAGCACTTGACCAATGTGATCACGGTATTGGGCGTGGAAACGGATCCCCGGCTCCCGGCGCTTAAGCTCGATTTAGTGCTGCTGGTGGACGTCTATCATGAATTCTCGCGCCCGCAGCGCATGCTCGACCGCATTCACGATTCGCTAAAACCCAGCGGCCGGCTGGTGTTGTTAGAATTCCGGAAGGAAGATCCTGCCGTTCCCATCCGGCCTGAGCACAAAATGAGCGTGGAAGAAGTGAAGGCTGAAGTAACGCCGCAAGGATTCGAATTTGAGAAAGTAGTGGATTCACTGCCCTGGCAGCACATCATTTTCTTCACCAAGGCAGGCAGGTAGTGCAGGCAGGTGGTTTTGAGGCAGTTTGAATTCAACCACTAGCTCCGCGCGAATGCCCATCAGCCGCTACGTCTCTTTCGATCGTGAACAGTGGAAGGCGCTGCGCGCCAGTACGCCGCTGCTGTTGAGCGAAGACGACCTGGTCGCGCTGCGCGGCCTGAACGACCAAGTCTCGCTGCGCGAAGTCGAAGAGATTTACGTTCCCATGTCGCGGCTGCTCAATTTGCACGTGGCCGCCGTACAGCATCTTTACGAAGCGCGCCGGGAGTTTATGGGATCTCCAGCTCCGCTCAAAGTTCCTTACATCATTGGAATCGCGGGCAGCGTGGCCGTGGGTAAGAGCACCTTTTCACGCGTTCTGCGAGCCCTGCTGGCGCGCTGGCCCGATCATCCGAAAGTGGAATTAGTGACCACTGATGGGTTTCTGCTTCCCAACGCCCAGCTTGAAGCACGCGGTTTGATGCGGCGCAAAGGCTTTCCGGAAAGCTACAGCCAGCGCACGCTGCTGCACTTTTTGGCTGATGTCAAAGCGGGTGTGCCAAGAGTATCTGCGCCAGTCTATTCGCATCTCCACTACGACATTATTCCGGGTGCTATGCAGTATGTGGAACAGCCCGACATTCTCATGATTGAAGGTTTGAATGTGCTGCAATCGCCCGATGAATCGCGTGACGGCTCCCGCTTATTCGTTTCCGATTTCTTCGATTTTTCCATTTACTTGGATGCCAGCGAGCAAATCGTGGAGCGTTGGTATGTGGAGCGGTTTCTGCGCTTGCGGGATACCGTGTTCCAGAACAAATCTTCCTACTTCCACCGGTATGCGGCGCTGAATGAGGAAGAAGCGGTGCAGACCGCGCGGCAGATCTGGGAAGAGATCAACCTGCTAAATCTGCGCGAGAACATCGGCCCCACGCGCGAACGCGCGCATCTCATTCTGG
>DASXGT010000271.1:0-23230 GCA_036488895.1 Bryobacteraceae bacterium
ATGTAAAACACTGGCAGCACCGGTAGCAGATAACGCTCCAGTTCCGCGCCGCCAAGTACCGAAACCAGTACAATCGTCAGCGCGGACACACCCGTGACAATTGCCCACGCCGGCGTTCGGAACACCTGTACTTTCGTAAACGTGGCTACTAGGACTAACGTGCCGACCCATCGGAACTCCGCAAAGAACAGATAGTAGATTCTGCGCGTGAACGAGAAGAGCACATGTACCGGACGCAGCGCGTACCCCACGTTGTAGTGCGCGAACCCCGGATCGCCTAGCCAGTATCCAGTGGCGTTATGTAGCACTACCAGCCACGCCATTAACGCGAACGCGGGGGCGGTGAAAAATGCCGCGCGCTTCCAGTCTTTGCGCCAGCACAACACCAGAAATAAGACGAAAGGGACGGAAAGGCCCGTCTCTTTCATCAAAACCAGGACAATGCTCGCCACTGCGGCCCAAGCGTATTCTTTTTTGATAAAGAGCAGCAGCACCAATAGCGTGAACACCATGGACGGCATGTCGAGCTGCGCCATCATGCTTTGCGTGTAAAACAGCGGAGACGCCAGCAACAGCAGCGGCGGCAAAAACGCCGGAGCGCCTTTGGCCCCTTGGCTCAATTCAATTGCCAGCAGAAACGTGAACAGCAAGCCGAAGCTGGCCATGAATAGCATGGCCACGCGCGTCAGGGGGATTGAATAGCCGAAGAGTTTATACCAAAACACCAGGTACGCTTCCACTCCCGGCGGATGCACGTTCGGCACCGTGGAATGCGCCACCCATGCCCCGGTTCGTAACAAGTCGAGAGCGGTGGGGATGAACTGCCCATGCTCGTCCCAAAAAAAAGGAAGCGAAAAGAGTTGCACGTGGAACAGGAACAATGGGATGGCAAACAGGAAGAAGAACGCCGCCACGTACTGCGGTTTCCGCTTACTTCTTCGCCGTCTGCCGCTTTTCGGATTACTGCTTAGCTGCCTACTGGATGCTTTCGGCTTGTCCATGCGCTTCCAGTCGGATTTCTCCGAACGCAGCTTCATATTGCTTGAGGTTCTGCTGCAAAATATTGAAAAGCGCTTTGGCCTGCGGCGGGCTCATGTAGATGCCCTGGAAGTTTTGAATGGTCACCGCGTCCGGCGCAGTTTGATTAATGGTGCCGAACAGCAAAAAGAAATCCCATAGGCTCACGCGTGCTTGCACGCTGTTTGCGTAGCTTTCGCGGTAATCCGCCGTGTTCGTGAGGTGCACATTAGGAGTTGGCTGTCCAGAAGTCATAAACTTAGTATCCCTAAGCGGGCGGCCCAAGTGCATAGAATTGCGGCTACAATTGAGATAGTGGCGCTTACAGTTCAGGAAGAGTTGCTGATTAAGACCGTTAGATCGCTCCCCGCCGTGGAAGCACAACGGATTTTGAATTGGGCGAAACAGCTTGCGAGCCTTGCGAAAGAGCGTCCCATCGAGTGGTCCGACACTTGGACGCCGGAGGATTTGTCGGATGCGACCGCTGCGTCGATCTTGCACTTTGAAGAGCCGCAGTGCCCGGCGGACTGAATCCCGGCGACGTTGTGATCTGCGCATTTCCGGGAGCGCATCTAGTTAAATCGAGACCCGCCGTGGTGCTATCAACTGAGGTGTACCATTTCAACAGGCCTGACGTGATTCTCGGTCTAATTACAACCAGAGATCCTCAGCCTCCTTCACCCACGGATTGCGAGATTCGAGATTGGCAACAGGCTGGCCTACGCGTGCCTTCCTACTTCCGGCTATATTTGGTGACGCTGCTTCAGCGCGATGTCCGAGTCATCGGTAAACTCTCTGATTTCGACTGGCGAACTGTTCGCGGAAGATTCCAACTCGGCCTGGGTGAGTCGAAATAATCGAAGAAATCAAATATGGCGGGGACGACGGGGCTCGAACCCGCGACCTCCGACGTGACAGGCCAGCGCTCTAACCAACTGAGCTACGTCCCCTTTTGGTTGGAATACCGTCGGACATTTGCAGAATAGCATAGGTCGGCCGCGCCCCGCGTACGCGGAATCCTGATCTTTCCTTTATGACTTCTTTAGCCGATTCCCGTTAACTTGGTCCTGTAATGCTACTCGACCTGTTCTACCTTCTCATTGCCTTGGCGTTTTTCGTCGCTTGCTGGGCGTTTACCAAAGCATGCGATCGTTTATAACTTGGCCGCGCAAAGCTGGAGCCGTTCTATGGACTACATTATCGGCGGAATAACAACCCTTTTGTTGTTCGCCTACCTCATCTACGCCTTGTTGAAACCGGAGAAATTCTAACCATGACCTCGAACGGCGTTCTGCAAATCGTAATCTATTTCCTGATCATCCTCGCTTTGACGAAGCCGATGGGCTCTTTCATGGCCAAGCTTTTCGAGGGGGGCCGCACTTTCCTACACCCGGTCTTGCGCCCGCTTGAAACCCTTACCTATAAGTTGATAGGCGTCAACGAGACAACCGAACAGCGCTGGACGCAATACGCCGCGTCCTTACTGGCTTTCAGCGTCTTCAGCTTTCTCTTCGTCTATGTGCTGCAGCGGCTGCAAGGCATTTTGCCCTTGAATCCGCAAGGGTTCGGCGTGGCTCAGGTGTCGCCGGATCTGGCCTTCAACACGGCCGTCAGTTTCCCCACCAACACCAACTGGCAATCCTATGGCGGCGAATCGACGATGAGCTATCTGGTGCAGATGGCGGCCCTCACGGTGCAGAATTTTGCTTCCGCCGCCGCTGGAATCGCCTGCGCCATTGCCGTTGTACGCGGCTTCTCGCGCCAACAGATCAACAGTTTAGGGAATTTTTGGGTCGATTTAACGCGTGCAGTACTCTACGTTCTTCTGCCAATCTCGCTGCTCGCGGCGCTGGTCTTCTGTTCGCAGGGCGTAATCCAAAACTTCCATGCCTACACCACGGCGACCACCATCGAAGGCGCCAAGCAGGTGATCGCGCAAGGTCCGGTTGCTTCGCAGGAAGCCATCAAAATGTTAGGCACCAACGGCGGCGGTTTCTTCAACGCCAATTCGGCCCATCCTTTTGAAAATCCGACGCCGTTCACCAACTTGATTCAGATGGTCTTGATCTTCCTCATTCCCGCCGGATTGACCTACACTTTTGGCTCCATGGTCGGCGACAAGAGACAGGGATGGGCCATCTTCGCCGCTTGTTCCGTCATGTTCCTGGCCGGCGTATTCGTCTGCTATTGGGCTGAGCAAAATGGCAACCCCGGCTTTGCGAAGCTTGGTGTCCAAACGCATGCCACCGCCACTCAAATGGGTGGCAACATGGAGGGGAAGGAGACGCGCTTCGGCATTGCGGCCACGGCGCTGTTCGCCACTATCACGACTGACGCCAGTTGCGGCGCGGTGAATGGCATGCATGACAGCTTCACGCCACTGGGCGGCCTGGTTCCCCTGTTCAATATACAAACCGGCGAAGTGATTTTCGGCGGAGTGGGAGCGGGCTTATACGGCATTCTGCTGTACGCCATTCTGGCCGTATTCATCGCGGGTCTCATGGTGGGCCGCACGCCTGAGTACGTCGGCAAGAAAATTGAATCGAAGGAGGTCAAAATGGCCATGCTGGCGCTGATCGCTACCGCCTTCAGCGTGCTGGTCTTCGCGGCCATCTCTTCGGTGGTCCAATTTCCTTCGCCCGGCAAAGATGCCAAGGGCCAGCCGGTAGCAATGAGTTATTGGAATCCGCCCGGCGCCGCTACCGCGAATTTCACTAATAGTGGGCCGCACGGCTTTAGCGAACTGTTGTACGCGCACAGCAGTGCCGCGGGTAACAATGGCAGCGCCTTTGCTGGTCTCAACACAAATACACCCTGGTACAACCTGACTCTCGGCCTGGGCATGCTGATCGGCCGTTTTATGTTCTTGATTCCTCTGCTGGCGGCTGCCGGTAGCCTGGCGCGTAAGCGGAAAATCCCGGCCAGCAACGGCACATTCCCCACCCATGGGCCTTTATTTGTCGGCTTGCTGGTGGGCACTGTGATTTTGGTCGGAGCGCTTACTTTCTTCCCGGCTCTTGCGCTTGGCCCAATTGTCGAACACTTTTTGATGCAGGACGGCAAGCTGTTCTCTACGCTGCTACTGCAGGTCTGGAGCTAAAACATGCCCGCCATTGTTGAACATTTGCCTACTCCGTCCGCAACCCCCGAAGCCGGCTCGTTGCTGCCGAACAAACTCGGCCGCTCCCGGCCGCTTTTTGATCCGGAGATTGTGCGGCGCGCCACCAAAGATTCGCTGTTGAAATTGAATCCGGTTACTCTTCTGAAGAACCCGGTCATCTTCGTAGTGGAAGTAGGAGCCGCACTGACCACGCTCTTCCTCGTCCGTGACTTGCTCACGCACGGAGCGAATATCAGCTTCCAGCTTCAGATTTCAATCTGGCTCTGGTTCACCGTGCTGTTCGCTAACTTCGCCGAAGCGATGGCCGAAGCGCGGGGCAAGGCCCAAGCCGACACGCTACGTAAGACGAAAACGGATTCCGTCGCCAAGCGCGTTGTGAAAGGCGGTATCGAAACCGTCTCTGCCTCCAAGCTCCGCTCCGGCGATATTGTTATTGCCGAAACCGGAGACTTAATTCCTGGCGACGGCGACGTGATTGACGGTATCGCTACCGTTGATGAATCGGTGATTACCGGTGAAAGCGCGCCCGTCATCCGCGAATCCGGCGGAGATCGTAGTGCCGTCACCGGCGGTACGCGCATTCTTTCTGATCAGGTAAAGATTCGCATCACCTCGAACCCCGGTGAGACCTTTCTTGACAAAATGATCGCGCTGGTTGAAGGCGCGGAGCGGCAAAAGACGCCGAATGAGATTGCGCTGAACGTTCTCATCGCGGGCCTCACGCTGATCTTCCTCTTGGCCGTTGCTTCGTTGCACCCCTTTGCGATTTACGCCGCTAACGCTAGCGGCAGCGGGCACGTGCCGACCATCGCGGTGCTGGTCTCGCTATTAGTTTGTTTGATTCCCACCACCATTGGCGGTTTGCTTTCCGCTATCGGTATCGCCGGTATGGATCGCGTTATGCAGCACAACGTGCTGGCTATGAGCGGTAAGGCAGTGGAAGCTTCGGGCGACATCAACACGCTGCTGCTGGACAAAACGGGCACCATTACGCTCGGCAACCGGCAGGCAGTGGAATTCATTCACTTCCCGGGGGTCACCGAACAGGAATTGGCGGATGCGGCGCAGCTTTCCAGCCTGGCCGACGAAACTCCGGAAGGCCGCTCCATTGTTGTTCTTGCCAAAGAAAAATATGGACTGCGCGGACGCGAAGTGGCCGCGCACGAGGCGACCTTCATTCCCTTCTCCGCTTACACCCGCATGAGCGGCGTCGACATTGACGGCCGCATGCTGCGCAAAGGCGCCAGCGGTTCCATCGCTACTTTTGTGAAGGAACTCGGCGGCACGGTACCGGCGATCTTTGAACAGACCGCGGACATGATCTCCCGCAAAGGCGGTACTCCTTTAGCCGTAGCCGATGGACCCCGCGCGCTGGGCATCGTTTACCTCAAAGACATCGTCAAGGGGGGCATGAGCGAGCGCATTGCTCAACTCCGCGCCATGGGCATCCGGTCAGTCATGATTACGGGCGACAACCCGCTCACTGCCGCCGCCATCGCGCAGGAAGCCGGCGTGGATGATTTCATGGCACAGGCCACTCCCGCCGATAAGCTCACATATATCAAAAAAGAGCAGAGCGAAGGCCGCCTGGTGGCCATGACCGGTGACGGCACCAACGATGCACCTGCGCTGGCGCAAGCCGACGTAGGTCTCGCGATGAACACCGGCACGATGGCCGCCAAAGAAGCCGGCAACATGGTGGACTTGGATAGCAATCCCACCAAACTCATTGAGGTGGTCGCCATCGGCAAGCAATTGCTGATTACACGCGGTGCGCTGACCACATTCTCTATCGCGAACGATGTGGCGAAATATTTCGCCATCATCCCGGCCATGTTCATGACTACGTATCCGGCCCTGGGCCGCTTTAACATCATGCACTTACATACACCGCAAAGCGCGGTTCTGGCGGCCGTTATTTTTAACGCGCTTATTATCATCGCGCTGGTTCCGTTGGCGTTGCGCGGTGTCAAATACCGACCGGTGGGGGCCGCTGCCCTACTGCGCCGCAACATCCTGGTCTATGGCTTGGGCGGCATACTCGCGCCCTTCCCTGGTATTTGGATTCTGGACCAGCTTCTAAATTTGCTGCACTTGGCGTAATGAGTAACGCGTACTGGAGAAAAACATGTTTCAACAATTGATACCCGCTTTGAGAATGGTTTTGCTATTGACCGTCGTCACAGGTTTGGTATACCCCGGCGTAGTTACTGGTTTGTGCCAAGTGCTTTTTCATGACAAGGCGAACGGAAGCCTGATCGAGCACAACGGCCACGTGATTGGCTCTTCCCTGCTTGGCCAAAACTTTGCCAAGCCTGAATATTTTCATCCGCGCCCTTCTGCGGCTGGCAATGACGGTTATGATGCAAGTGCTTCCAGCGGCTCGAATTTTGGGCCGACCAGCCAAAAACTGGCTGATCGCATGAAAGCCTCCGCCGATCAGTTCCGCAAAGAGAACCCTGATTACGAGGGCCCCATTCCAGCTGACGCTTTAACCGCTTCGGCCAGCGGTCTCGATCCGCATATTAGCGTGGCAAATGCCAACGCCCAAGCTGCTCGCGTAGCTAAAGCCCGTGGCGTGGACCCCGCGGCTATTGAAACCGCCATTGCCGCCGCAACTGAAAAGCGCGACCTGGGTATACTTGGCGAACCGCGTGTCAATGTTTTGGAATTAAATCTGAAACTTGACCAGCAATCCGCCCGCTAGGGCAAAACACGCAATAATGAAGCGGGGATAATTAGTAACCGTGAGCGCAACCATCCAAACCAGACCGACCCCGGAACAACTGCTGCAACAACTGCAGACTGATGAGGAGTATCAGTCCACTGGGCGGCTGAAAATATTTCTCGGCTATGCCTCCGGGGTGGGGAAGAGCTTCCGTATGTTGGACGAAGGCCGGCGGCGGAGTGAACGCGGTCAGGATGTAGTGATCGGGGCCGTTCAGCCGTCGCTTCCATTGGATCTCGCGCAGACGGTGTCTTCTCTTGAGATCATCCCGGTCAGGCAGTCGAACGGCGTCGCCGTGATGGATGTGCCGGCCATCCTTCAACGTTCTCCGAAGATCTGTTTGGTGGATGGTCTTGCTTACGACAATCCTCCCGGTTCTGTTCACGAAAAGCGCTGGCAGGATGTTGCGCAATTGCTGACGGCGGGGATTTCCGTCATCACATCGGTGAACCTGCAGCACATTGAAGAGAAGCGCGAACTGGTGGAGCGCATCACCGGTAAGCACGTTTCGGAAACAGTTCCGTTGACCTTCCTGCAGGCCGCCGACGAGATCGTAATCGTCGATGCTCCGCCTGACACGTGCTTGACATCGAGTGAAGGCAACGGCCGCAAGCTGACGCAGCATCAACTTTCCGAACTGCGTGAAATTGTGCTGCTGCTGGCCGCTGATGTTGTGGATAAGCAACTCGAACGCTATCTTAGCCGGAACAATATCGTCCAGAGTTGGGGCACGCAAGAGCGGATTATGGTTTGCCTATCGCCACGCGCCGACGCGGAGCGCATGGTGGCGGCCGCGGCCCGCAATCGCGACCGTTTTCATGGCGAGATGCTGGCCGTCCATTTGAACCGGCCGGAGTGGTCTCCGGAGCAGCGCAAGGCAATAGACGATGGTGTTTTGCTGGCGCAGCAGAACGGCGGCGAGATTGCTGAGTTGGATGGCGAAGATGCAGTGGCAACCATTCTTGAATTTGCGCGCCAACGCGGCGTGACGCAAATCTATATTGGACACAAAGGTCACGACAGTTGGTGGGAGCGTTGTTTCGGAAGCGATCTTGACCGCCTCATCCAAGCCGCCGAAGGCATTGATATTCGCGTCTTCCCGCATTCGTAGGCGGCGCGGAGTTTCAGAAACCTGATTAGGGTTTCCTAATTATCCAAACAGTAACGCAAGCGTAATTCGATAGTGTTGCCTACCCGATACAACGGATAGGTACCCAACTATCCATGAAACTCTTCTGCTGCCTGCTGGCCAGCGCGATGCTGGCGTGTGCCCAACAAGGTCCGCCTGATTATCTAAACCATAACCGCCCCGTTCTCGACGCCCACAACTGCTACCCCTATAACGGGCAGTGGGCAGACCGCATTGACCGCGCGATCAGCACCGGATATCCAGTCGGCATTGAACAGGACGTCGCCTGGGCCGTCGATCCGGCCACTGGGAAAGGACGCCCGGTTGTGACGCATACGCCTAAGACCAACGGCAGTGAACCCGCTCTCCGCGATTACTTCTTTGAACACGTCCGCCCCATCGTTGAAAAGGCTCTAAAGCAAAACGATCGCGCACATTGGCCGCTAATTGTCGTGCATTTTGATTTCAAGTCGCTGGACCCAACTTTACTTCGCGCTGTCTGGGATTTGCTCGGTGAATATGAGCCTTGGATCACAACTGCCGCGCAAACCTCCGATCCGCATCAACTCGCGCCGTTTGATCCCAAGCCGCTGCTGGTTCTGACCGAAGACGCAGACATACAGGAACAAGTCTTCTTCCGTGACATTCCCAAGGGCGCGCGCCTGCGGCTATTCGGCTCGGCGCATACGACGGAGTTCAAAGATAAGCCGAGAGAAGAGCGCGTACACCTGGCCGCGACGTTTCCGCCGGATCAGCTTCTGACGGAACGCCCGACCAACTACCGCCGCTGGTGGAACAACGGCTGGGATGAAGTAGAAGAAGGCGGACAGCGCAAGGCCGGTGATTGGACACCAGCGGATGATGCAAGGCTGCGCGCGTTGGTCGATCACGCGCATCACCTGGGCTATTGGATTCGCTTTTACACGCTCGACGGATTTGAACCATCCGAAGGCAAAGGCTGGGGCGCGGGCTACAACTTCGGCTCGAAAGCGCAAGCGATGGCGCGCTGGAAGGCAGCCCTCGATGCTGGCGTCAATCTAATCGCAACTGATCAATACGAAGACCTCTCGGCCTTCATGAAGGAAAACAACTACCGGTGATTAAACGTCTACTGCCTCTTCTGTTCGCTATCTGCTGTTCCGCTGCTTTTGGACAAACCGACTCGGGAACTATTCGTATTTTTGTAGTGGATGCCAGCTCTGCTCCTATTGGTGATGCTGCTATCAAATTGAGCAATATCGCTACGGGCGTGGTGACATCGCGTACCAGTGCTTCGGATGGCTACGCCAGCTTTACACCCATTACGCGCGGCAACTACGTCATTGACGTGGCGAAGCCCGGTTTTCAGCAAACGCACGTGACGGATCTGTCCCTCGATGTGGACGAAAATAAGCTGGTTCGCGTAAACCTGCAAGTCGCCTCCGTTAGTTCAACCGTGGATGTGTCCGATTCGGCCAATATCATTCAATCCGAACAAGGTTCACTCGGGCAAGTGATTCAAGGCAGCGTAGCGGTTGAGTTGCCGCTTGCGGCACGCCGGTATACCCAGCTTGCACTATTGGTTCCGGGCGCGACGGACAGCACCTTGGATAACAGCACCACGCGCGGCGTCGGCTGGTTCGTGGTTAACGGAAATTATCAAACGCAGAACAATTTCATTCTGGAAGGCGTCGATAACAATCAAGGCACTAACAATGCGCAGTCGCTCTCCGCGCAGGTGGTTTCTCCATCGCCCGACGCTATCGCCGAGTTCAAAGTTCAAACCAATAGTTACTCCGCCGAGTTTGGGCGATCTGCCGGAGCGGTGGTCAACGTGGTGCTGAAATCGGGTACGAACGCGCTGCACGGCTCAGCCTGGTATTACAACCGCAATGCGATTCTGGCCGCCACGCCGTGGGCCTCGAACTTAATTGGGGCGTCTAAGCCGGATCTTCAATGGAACCAATTTGGAGGTACTATCGGCGGACCGATCATCAAGAACAAGCTCTTCTACTTCGGCGACTATGAAGGATTTAAAGAATCTTATAGCACTCCATTCGTGGAAACCGTGCCCACCGCCGCCGAGCACAACGGCGTCTTCTATCGCAATCTGACGTATCCGGGGACGAAGACTCCCATTCCGGGGAATCAGATTCCTACCTCGATGTACGATCCGTTGGGAGTGAAATTGCTCGCCCTTTATCCCGCCGCAAATCTACCGGGAACGATTGCCGGAACCGGCCAGAATATTAACAATTACGGAGTGCAGCCGCCCGGCACCGAGAACGATCATAAAGGCGATGCTAAAGCCGATTACTACGTCACAGGAAAAGACATTTTGTCACTACGTTTCAGTTTCTTGCGGCAGAGTATTTACAATAACGCCATCTTTCCGGGTATTGCCGATGGTGTCGGAAATCAGGGC
Organism: Bryobacteraceae bacterium; assembly: GCA_036488895.1. Lineage (GTDB taxonomy): Bacteria > Acidobacteriota > Terriglobia > Bryobacterales > Bryobacteraceae > Bog-105. Next base: position 10,400 of record DASXGT010000271.1, read on the forward strand.
AGCCAATTCAACATGAATCAAAGTTACGGAGGCGCCTGGACCCGCACATTTTCGCCGAATATCGTCAATGCCTTCCGCTTCGGGTACACGTCGACGAACGCAAGCTTTGCGCAGAATTCACAGAATGGAGAAGGGGCGGCTGCCTTCGGTTTCCAAGGTATTCCGGCAGCGGTTATCCTGGCGGGCAACGGCGGTTTGCCGCTCATCAATCCCAGCAATTACAATAATCTCGGCACGCGGGGATTCCGGCCGCAATATCAAAAGCCCACTCTTTATCAAGTCCTCGATAGCGTCTCTATAGTGCGTGGCCAGCACAATATCAAGTCCGGTTTCGAAACGCGGCAGAAAAGTAACGTCAACCTAAACTCCAACCGCACTGTACCGGAGTATGACTTCAACGGGAACTTTACCGGCGAGGCCTTGGCCGATATGCTGACCGGTCAGGTGTATCAGTTCGTTGCCAACACGCAGGAGGTGGAAAACATTCTGCAAAAGGCGTATGCCGTCTATTTCCAGGACGATTGGAAAATTCTGCCAAATCTTACGCTTAATTTGGGGCTGCGCTGGGAATACGAGACGCCCTATTACGGGGCTGCGCCAAATGAGAACATCAACTTCAATTTCCAAACCGGGCAACTCTTCCACGGCAACGGTCCTACAGACTACCTGGTGAATCCCGATCATTTAAACTTTGGTCCGCGCATCGGCGCGGCTTGGCAGATCATGCCCAATAAGCTGGTCCTGCGCGCCGGTTACGGCCTTTTCTACTCGGGTGAAGATATGTCGGGTTCTGATATTGATTTGGCTGCTAATCCGCCAAATGTCACACCTGTGACTTTGACCCAGGCCGCTAACGGACCGCCGGTGCTGATTCTTTCTCAACCGGTGCCAGCCAATATTCTCAGCAGCAGCACCAGTCTGCTCTCCGTGACCGCGCGCGAGCAAAACTATCATGCTGCGCGCATTCACCAGTTCAATGTAGCGCTGCAATACCAGTTACCCAAGCAATCCACTTTTGAAGCGGCCTATGTGGGGAATCGCGGATATAACGAACTTGCTGAATATTCTGGAAACCAGGTTGCGTACGGCCTGGATGGCAGCGTGCCGGCCAATCGCCCGTATCCGATGTGGAACACCGTGCAGGTCGGCGCCACCACTGCGCGCTCCTGGTATAACTCGCTGCAACTCAAGTTTGAAAAGCGCCTGACTGAAGGCTGGTACACATTGGCTTCCTATACCTTCGCTAGCGCCATTGACCAAGCGGGAGCTTGGGGCGCAGGCTCCTCACCGCAGTTCCGGAATAACTTCGCCGCTGAAAATGGGCCGCAATCGCAAACGCCGCGGCATAACTTCACGCTGTCTGATGTTTACGAATTGCCCGTCGGGCGCGGGCGGCGCTTCGGCTCGAACTGGAACCGCGTGATGGACGGCTTCCTGGGTGGCTGGCAGGTTTCGAACATTATGACGATACGCACCGGTCTGCCCCTCAATGTCACGCTGGCGGCCACAGGTATCAATCCTGCCACGAACCAGCAATACAAGTTCCTCAATATGAACGGCGGATCTCTGCGGCCCGATCTTGTGGGTAACCCCAATACCAGCATAAGCCCTGAGGTCAACCGCAACGACTTTCTGAGTTCGACCGCCTTTGTGGTGCAGCCTCTCAACACGCCCGGCGACGCCAGCCGCAATGTCGCGCTGGGACCGGGGCTGTTCAACATGGATCTGAGTTTAGTCAAACGCTTTGCGGTGAACGAGCGTTCGGCTATTGATATTCGTGCGGACGCGTTCAACTCCTTCAACACGGTAAATTTCGGAAATCCTGGCACATCGTTCGGAAGTTCCACGTTCGGAGTCATTTCGACAGCGGGTAATCCACGCATCATGCAATTGGCGGTTCGCTACCGGTTCTAGATCCTAATGGATGAGGTGCAATTTCTTCGAGCGCGACTGGAACGCGCGCTTTATGCGGGGCCGGCTGCGCCACTAAGCAGCCGGCACGTCCAAGCAACGCGCGACAAAAAACAAGCGGCCAAAACCTAGATCCGACGTAATGCCCGCTTCGGTAGAAGTGAACACGTCCGTGCTTCGGAAGCCGGCCGCGTGCAACGCCTGCAAAATCTCGCTTTGCGCGTAGCAGCGCTGCTCCACTACGCTGCGATGCTGCCGCCAGCAATTGCCGTCTTCGGATTTCACAAACCACAGTAATTCAGTACGGGCCGTTTTGCTGAACACGTCATACTGGCCGCGCACCATGCCCACGCGGCTTTCTTTGATATCCACGGCCCACTGTTTCAGGTCGAGCGAATAGGCCTCTTCCACGTTCATGTCAAAGACGAAGCGGCCGCCATAGTTCAGTAATCCATAAACGCTCTCAAACACTTTTCGCAGGTCTTCCAGACTTAAGATATGGTTCAACGAATCGAAGGTGGAAAGCACCGCGTCGAAATGCCGTTCGAGCGCAAGCTGCCGCGCATCCTGCACTTGCAGGTCGACGCCCGGCATCAGCCGGCGCGCCAGCGCGATGAGTCCGGCTGAATTATCCACTCCCGTCACTTCATAACCGCGGCGCACCAACTCCTGAGTAACATGACCGGAGCCGCAACATAGATCCAGCACGCAGGATCCGGGGGCAATTTTAGAAAAGAACAAGCGCTCCAGCGCGGGCATCGCGGCAGGCAGATACCAGTCCGACCATAGGTCGTCATACATGCCCGCAATTTCGTCGTAAGAGGAGGAGGAAGCCAATATCCAATGATAGAGCGCCCATATAAGTGGGATGATGTTCCATATGCTTTTTCGAAGAAGTTTATGGCTCTCAAGCCTGAGCGTATTCGCTACGCTCGCGGCGGCGCAAACACCGGCAGCTGCGCCCTTTGTGACTCACTCGATAAAAGACAACGTCTCGTACGTAGAAGGCGGCGGCGGTAACAGCGGCGTCATCGTTGGCAAGAAGGGCGTCATCGTGATTGATGCCAAAACGACGGGCGCGGGCGGGAAAGAACTGCTCGGAGATATCGCAAAGATCACGCCGGAGCCGGTGACTACGGTGATCCTCACACACAGCGATGGGGATCATGTCAACGGTTTAGCCGCCTTCCCTACCGGACTCACAATTGTGGCGCATGAGAACAACAAGAAAGAGCAGGCCGCGGCTCTAGCCGCCGGTGGACGTGGCGTTCCGCCCGCCGATCATCTTCCCAACAAAACCGTCACCAAGAACGTGGATCGCTTGAAAATTGACGGGACCACCATTGAACTGCGCCATTGGGCGCCCGCGCATACCACCGGCGACCTGGTAGTTTTTCTGCCGAAGCAGAAGATCGTGTTCACTGGCGATATTATTACGTCCCGGCCTGAACCCCTCATCCACCTTGAAAAGAACGGCTCATCGGAAGGCTGGATTACGACCACCAAAGGCATCATCGCGCTCGATGCCGATGTTTTTATTCCCGGACATGGCGACCCCATGACAAAAGCCGATGTGCAGAAGAAACTATCTGACGCCGAAGCGAAGTTGGCCAAGGTAAAGGAGTTGATTGCGCAAGGCAAGTCGCTCGCTGAGATTAAGGCTGCCGTGGGCGATCCCGCGCCGGTTGCCGGCCGCCCCGGATTTGCAACCTTTGCGGATGTCATTTTTCGCGAACAGACAAAAAAATAGCTACAACTGTTCGCGGTATTGTTCCAGCGCCACTTTTACGAGTTGTGCGCGGGTGCGCGCGCCGAGCTTATCGAAAAGCTGCCGCAGCGACGCCTTCACGGCGCTTTCAGAAAGTTGAAGCCGGCCGCCGATTTCCTTATTGGTCAAGCCCTGAAAGATTAACCGTAGGATTTCCTTTTCGCGGTCAGTGAGCCGCGGACGGCCATGCGTCTTGGTTAAATCAACTGAGCGGAATAGCGGTTGCAGATAATCGTCTTCAAGCCAGACTCCGCCGCCCGCTACTTTTGCAACGGCTTCGCATAGAGCATCGCCGGAATGTTGCTTGTGCAGAATGCCGGCCACTCCGGAACGAACCAATTGGACGGCTTCCGGCCCGCTGACTCCGGCGGTGACCACCAGTACCTTGCCTTCAAATCCGCGCTTCCTGGCTTCCAATACAAAATCGAGCGCACGCTCCGAACCGAGGTCCACATCCAGCAGCACCATGTTCGCGCCGCAGGTCTGCAGCACGGACAGAGCTTCAGAAGAAGAGCTGCACTGGCCTGCAATGGTCACGCCCGACCGCTGTTCCAACAGGCGCGCCATGCCGTCGCGAAACATGGCGTGATCGTCCACCAGCAGCACCTTGATGGCTGGTAAGACGGCGGGCGGCGTGGCAATAAGCGGCGGCGCGTTTTCCAAACGTGTATTACACCACTTGTAATTCAATCGTGAAACAGGCGCCAGCGGCGGACGGCTCAAAGCGTAGATCGCCGCCGTAGCTTCTCACCATGGCGCGCGAGATGTAAAGACCCAGTCCGCTGCCTTCAACGCCGGGCCGGAAGGGTTGAAATAAATGCTCCGGATTGGGGATGCCAGGCCCGGAATCGTGGAGTTGCACGGCCGCTTGCCCGCCCTTCACGAGAATATGAATCGCCAATTCTTTGACGGCGCTGTCCTGTATGGCGCGATAACTATTCCGCACCAGGTTGAGAAATACTTGCAACAGGCCGTGTGCATCGGCACAAACATTTGGCGGCGATTGTATGCGGGGCCAGCGGATGCTTCCACCCATCTCCCGCCATTCTGGTTCGATGATGATGCGCAGATTGTCCAAAACCGTTTGCAGTGAAACCTCTTCCATGGCGCGGCTGCCGCGCGAGTGGAGGTCGAGCGCCGCCACTTTTTCCAGGCCGCCGATCAAGTTGGTCAACCCTTGATAATCGGCGTCCAGGCCGAGCCGGTATTTCTCTCGCAGGTTCAGTGATAGCAGGTTGACGGCCGCGCATACGTTCCGCACTTCGTGTGAAAGGGCCGCGGCCGTAATGCGGTTATACTCATCAAGCTGCTGCAGGTTTTGTTCCTCACGGGCGCGCATTTCCTCGGAGGAATCCACCACAATCGCCGCCAGCCGCGCGCCTTCCGACGTTAGATAGGAAGAAAACCAAGTGTGGGCCAGAAAGATGTCGCCATTTTCGCGCTGCCCCTGGCATTGCGCGGCTGTTCGAAAAGTCTCCGGCCCAATCTGGAACCGCACGGCATCCGATAGCACCGGCAGATAGCCGCCAATATTCTGCCCTTGCAGGCTGCGATTCTCGTGCGGATCGAACATTGCGTTAGCGGCGACGTTGGCGGCTAAGACAACTCCAGCCGCATCGACGGTGAGAATTGCCGCCGGACTGCTTTCGACCAGCAGCTTCAGTTGTTCCTCGGCGCTGTGCCTTAACTGCTGCTCCTGTTGCACCGTGTTGAGATGCTGTACGACCAATTCCCGGTTACGCACAAGCGCGGTGACGAAGAGGCCGGAAGCGAAATACCCCAGAGTTGCAAAGATAAAGCGAAACACGACCTCCGCATGCGAGCCGGGCGTATCGAACCAGGCGCGCAGCAGCGAACAAAGCACGGATAAGGCAGCGGTTTCCAGCGGGGCCAGCACTACCGCGGCCAGTACCACCGGCAAGATATAGAGCACCCCGAGCGACACGCTGTTGCCAACCGCCCGGTCTGCTAAAACGATTAGCAGCACCAAACAAGCCGCCACCGATAAAACTTTAGTCCGTCCTGCTTGTAGGCAATAGGCGATCATGTTGTCCGAAAGTTAGGTTGTGGTGACCGAAAGATAGTTAGACAATCGACGGGCTTGCTGTAACACTAGCAAAATACCAGTCGGTCCCTGACTTAACACCACCAGGTTCGTGATGACGCCGTGGGGCACGTCGACGAAAATTCTTGAGGTGAAGCTATGGGATCATTCCCTATTCTGAGTGTCTTTCTAGGCATTTTTGCCGTCACGTTCCTGATGCTGACCGTGCGCCGGATAACCGGAAAACAGAAACCGCACGGTGGAAAGTTCGCCCGTCTACGGGAACGTTTGAAGACGCCGGAATGGCGTCAATATGGGGCTCTTCTGCTGGCCGGCAAGGGGGCCGGCATCGGACTGCTGCTGGTTGGCGCGTACTTTTTCAATCCGAATCTATTTGGCCTGAAGGTTTTTGCAGCCGATCCGGTGTTGAAGGGCAATGACATCGTCAGCCCGATTAACACGGTCTGGACGCTGGTCGCCGCGTTCCTCGTATTTGGCATGCAGGTTGGCTTCACGATGCTCGAAGCGGGCTTTTGCCGCTCGCGGGAAACCGTAAATGTACTGATGGAGTGCATTGTCGACACTTGCCTCTGCGGCCTTTTGTTCTATGCGTTTGGCTTCGCCTTCATGTTTAGCCATGGCAACGGTTTCATCGGCATGAACTGGTTCCTGCTGCAAGGCACGCCCGCCACTTATGAAGGCACCGGCGTCGCATTCCTGGCCTTCTGGCTCTTCCAGTTCGCGTTTGCGGATACCTGTTCCACCATTACCTCGGGCGCCATGATTGGCCGTACTGCTTTTGCCGGCGACCTGCTCTACAGCTTGGCTGTTTCCGGCTTTATCTATCCGATTATCGGGCACTGGGCCTGGGGTCCGGACGGCTTCCTGGCCACCATGGGCGCGAAAGGTTACTTCCTGCCCTCGCTGGGAACCGGCTTCCACGATTTCGCCGGATCCACGGTGGTGCATACCATTGGCGGATTTATTGCGTTGGCTGGCGCCATCGTACTGGGGCCGCGCATCGGCCGCAGATTCAAGCGGGACGGCGGCGGACCCATGCTGCCGCATGATTTGACCATCGCGGCGGCGGGCGGTCTTCTGTTGTGGTTCGGCTGGTATGGATTCAATCCCGGCAGCACGCTCTCGGCCATGGATTTCATCGGCATCGGGCGCGTCGCGGCCAACACCACGCTTGCGGCGTGCGCGGCGGGCCTAACCGCGATGTTCTACTCCTACATCAGCCTCAAGAAATGGGATGTCGGCTTTACCGTGAACGGCTTCCTGGCAGGCTTGGTGGCCATCACTTGCCCTTGCTATTGGGTGAGCCCCACTGGCGCCATTATCTTGGGCGGAGTGGCGGGTGTCATCGTTGTGTTGGGCGTGGAGCTTCTCGAATGGCTACGCATTGACGATCCCATTGGCGCGGTGCCCGTGCACGGATTCTGCGGCATCTGGGGCACGCTATCGCTCGGCCTTTTTGCGACCGGCGAATTTGGAGCTAGCGGACCTTTCGCTCCTGACAATTCCGCTCCGCTGAAGGGGCTGTTCTACGGCGGGGGCACCACGGTATTGTTTGCCCAGATTATTGGCAGCCTCACCATCACGGTGGCGACTTTCGTGGTGGCGCTGACGGTTATGTACGCCATCAACGCCTTCAAACTATTGAGGGTGAGCGCCGAGGGCGAAATCGAAGGATTGGATATTCACGAGCACGGTATCTCGGCCTATCCGGAGTATTTGATTTCGGCCGCGGGCCGTCCAGCGGGTATGCTCGTCGAAACGGAAGACCGGGTGATGGGCAAAACCGCTAACGTTTAGGTTGCCGCGTACCTGTGCGGCAGGTGGTATGCGGCAGTATCTCTCGTCCATTTTTCGCCGCTGGGAAGCTTACCTGTTCCAGCGGCGAATCGGACGCGCTCTTGCCCTGCAAATGAGAGGTGAGGCGCGGAAAGACGGCCTTACGCTCCATCACGTGCACGCGCAACTGCATGTCGAATGGCAGGCGCGCGACGTGCATCCCTGGGACAAGGCCTTGCCCGCCGAGGGCCGGGCCACATTGTTTGTCAAGCAGACATTCGCCGATACAGATGCGGCTCTCATGCGGTTGTTCAGAACCGTTCCGAGCGCCGAAATCATATCACTGCGCGTGCTGAGGCCACGCACTGGGGACATCATCATGAGCGGCGAGGTTCACCGATCCAGCATGGCGCTTCGGCGGCCTTTGTCGGACCGGATTTGGCTGGGGCAACTAGGAGTAGTCTTTCGTTTGTCCGGCGATTATTTCGAACCACTCTCCGCAACGCGGACGGATGTTTCGATGACGGCATGAGTAAGTTATCTAACTGTTGAATGTAAGCCAGAAGATACAGCGTAGTCCAGACTAACCTAATAACCTAAGCTAGCTCACAATATTCAAAAAACAGGCGAGAATTTCCGCCCCCTGCCGCAACTTCTCTAGTAAGATTCGCAGTATCAAAGCGATATGAGAATCAGAATACTCGTTCCCGAGCTCAGCGAGGAAAACCTGTTTCCGTGATCGATAGCTTACTGTCCAGCACTATCAGCCGCTTAAATCTAACCGAAGATTGGGCTAACCTGCCTCTGGTGTTTCTGCACAACCCCATCGCAACGGTTGTGTTTGATGAAGCCACCTGGCTTATTTCCGCAGCCAATCCTAGCGCCTGCCGCCTTTACGGATTTGCTTACAACGAACTGTTAGGTATGTCAATACTGGATCTGGTAAAAAAGCCTAGCGCTTCCCAGTTTGGTCCAACAGAATTCGAAATGAAGGCGATGTTTCTGAGCAGATCGGAGCCGTGGGCGCATCAGGGCAAAGACGGCCGGGAGATCTTAGTTGAAACTGCTGCGCATGCCGTGACGTGGAAGAGTAAGAGCGCGCATATCTTATATGTGAACGATAAAACCGAAAGTATGCTGGCCCAACAGCAACTGGTGGACGCGCTCAACAAAATGGAAGCCGCGTCGCGGGCCAAAACTCAGTTTCTGTCCACAATCAGTCATGAGATCCGGACGCCTTTGAACGGTGTGCTCGGGATGACCGCCATACTCAATGACACCGAGTTAGATCACGAACAACGGGATCTCGTGAGCACGATCAAGGGGTCCGGCGAGCAGTTGCTATCAATCATTGACGACATCTTAGATTTCACGAAAGCCGAACAGAACAAGCTCATTCTGGAAACGCGCGATTTTGATCTTCGGGAGTTCATGGAAGCCGTGGTCGGGATCGTTGAAGTTGCGGCGCGCCGGAAGGGTCTCCCGGTCGGGGTTTTCATCGCCCCGGATGTGCCTACGAAGCTGATCGGCGATCGCGCGCGGCTCAAGCAGATTCTGATGAATTTGTTGACGAATGCGGTGAAGTTCACAGAAGAGGGTGGCATTCAAATTTCGATTCGCCAAGCGGAAGAAACCAACCGGCCCAAGCTGCTTTTTGAAATCAGGGATTCGGGTATTGGCATTTCGGCCGAAGGCCAGACGAACCTCTTTCAAGGCTTCGGCCAGGTCGATTCGTCCCTGACGCGAAGGTTTGGCGGGACCGGACTGGGTCTCGCGATCTCAAAGCGCCTGGTCAACCTGATGGGCGGCGAGATTGGCGTAACCAGCGAGCCAGGGCAGGGCAGCACCTTCTGGTTTACGGCTCAATTTTTGCTTGGTTCAAAACCCGCGCCGCGAAGCTACTGCGGCGGTTCAGCCTCCATTTTGCTCGTGGAAGACAATGTCGTCAATCAAAAAGTAGCCTCCAGCTCGCTGCATACGCTGGGGTATGCCTTTGAAGTCGCGGCTAACGGCCTGCAAGCCGTAAACGCTTTTGAGCAGCGGCCATTCGACCTCATTCTGATGGATTGCCATATGCCCGTCATGGACGGCTATACCGCTACGCAAAAAATTCGCGCTTGCGGCGCATCCGGGCGCAGCGTACCCATCATTGCCATGACGGCCGATGTAGTGGAGACACAGCGCGAACGCTGCATTGCCGCCGGCATGAATGACTTTCTCTCGAAACCGGTCAAGCGCGATGTCCTCGGCGGCGTGCTGGAACGTTGGCTGGCACGGGGCGAACAGTTTCGATATAGCCAAGCCGTACTATAAACCCATATAAAACTACGAGATTTGCGACCGGGCACGGTACACTGTGTCTTAAAAACCAAACAAGAAGGAGCTCTTCATGGCATTAGGCGCAAAAGTACGGCAAGTGGGAAACGTGGCAATATTAGACCTCAGCGGCAAGGTTACATTGGGTGAAAATGCCGGTATTCTTCGCGATGAATTCAAGGTCCTGCTAGCGGAGGGCTACAAAAATATTCTGCTCAACATGGCGGGCGTCAGCTACGTGGACAGCGCCGGATTGGGTGAATTGGTGGGCGCTTACACGACTGCGGCAAACGGCGGCGTAAAGGTGAAGCTCTTGAATTTGCAAAGCAAAATGCAAGACCTTTTGCAGATCACCAAGCTGCACACCGTTTTCGAAATATTCGACAATGAACAAGCGGCGATAGCGAGCTGCGCTTAAGACACCGCTTGCTAATGCGCGCGGCTCTGTAATTCAGCCTTTGTAGGGCCGGACGCGGTAATCGCTCACGTTCGGCATACGAATCACCCGGCACATTTCGAACAAGCGTGAGCGCGCCCGTTGACCGACCCGGTCTTCGAGCGTGGTGCGAAAGCTATGGCCGGCGGGTTGCGCCGATTTTTCGAGCAGCGTGCCGCCCATATCCGGATCAGGAAGATTCGTGGTGGCGATTAGCGTCTTTTTGTTGTTGTAGCGGTACGTCACTATGGCCGTAACGGTGTCCTCCACCCAATCGGTCACGCGATGCGCGCCCAGGTCGTCCAGCAGCAAGATTTCGCTTTCCAGCGCGACGCGGTAGGCCTCACGGTCGCTAGTGCCCATCGTTTGGTTGTAGCCGGAGCGGATCAAATCCAGCAGGTTCTGATAGTCGAAAAAGATCCCTTCGTGACCGCGCGAGAGCAATAAGCGGAAGGCCGCCACCGCCAAGTGCGTTTTGCCCGTACCGGGATTGCCCACCAACAACAGGCCGGGCTTGGCGTTTTTCGGATAGGAGCGGGCAAAAGCCGCTACTGCCAGCATGACGTCGGCCAGCCCACGCTGCGCGGTGGGATTGTCCTGCGGAAGGTGAAAAGTCTCGAAGGAGGCCTGCTGATAGTTCGCTGGAATACGCGCTTGCCCTTCCAGCGCCTCTGAACGGACTTCGGCGACGCACGGACAGCGGTCTGCTGAGGAAAAGCCGTCTCTTTCGGTGACGAGCCAGCCAGTGCCGCCACACTCTTTACAATCCACTCTTGCCATGAAATAGGTCTTACTCTACTATCACCAATGACTCGCCCGCCGCCACTGTGGCGCCTTCTATCGCATTGATTTTAGACACGGTTCCGGCTTTGGGCGCTTTTAGTTCGTTTTGCATTTTCATCGCTTCCACGACGATCAGTCCTTGTCCTGCTTCCACTGCCGCGCCCAATTCCACGAGTATCTTGATGATCTTGCCGGGCATCTGAGAGCGCAATTCCACTGGTCCGGTATGTCCGGCTTGGTCGCGCCGGTCGGCGCGGTCGCGCGGATCAAAAATAGAAATATGATGGTGCTGGCCGGCGGTGAATGTTTCGGTTCCGTCGCCATTCGGCGCCAGATGCACGGTGAAACTGCGTGTGCCGAGCAGGATAGAGAAGACGCCAGGCATGACTTCCAGAACCGAAGCGGTTCCTGCAACCGTATCGTCACCGCTGAGCGTGTATTCCGATGGGCCATTGCCGCTTTTCCAATCGAGCGAATAGTTCTGGCCGTCTACATCGAGCCGAAGTTTCAACGGAATAATCCCCGTTTGGCTTTCATGCGCCAAGCGCTGGCTGGGGGCTGCGCAGGCGCGGTTGACGCAGACTTTGAAGCCGTCGCCGCAGAGGCCAGAACTGCGGCAGTCAACGCTTCGGCGTGAGGTTCAGGTGGGCTATACCGCTGCATAAAGTCATCCAGAAAACCAGTATGCAAATCCCCGGCTGCCCACTGCGGGTCCGCTAAAAGCTGCGTAAACAAGCCCAGATTGGTGGTGATGCCCATTACCCGGTACTCGGAGATGGCCCGGCGCATACGGTCAGTCGCGGCGGCGCGGGTATCGCTCCAGACGGCCAACTTAGCCAGCAGCGGATCATATTCCAGCGGCACGTTCCAGCCTGGGTAAACACCGCTGTCCACGCGCACACCGGGTCCGCCAGGTTCCACGTAATGGCTGATGCGTCCCGGGCTCGGGAAAAAATTGTTGGCGGGGTCCTCGGCGTAGACGCGGCACTCGATGGCCGAACCGCTCCAGCGGATGTCTTCCTGCCGCAGCGTAAGCGGTTCCCCGGCGGCGATGCGGATCTGCCAGCGCACCAGATCAAGGCCGGTGACCCACTCTGTGACGGGATGCTCCACCTGCAGGCGGGTGTTCATTTCCAGGAAATAGAAATTTCCCTGCTGATCGGCCAGGAATTCGAGGGTTCCGGCGTTGGCGTAATTTCCAGCGCGGGCGATGCGCAGCGCCGCCTCGCCGATCTTTTGGCGTAGCTCCGGGTGAGCGCTCACCAACGACGAAGGGCATTCTTCAATCACTTTTTGATGCCGCCGCTGGATGGAACACTCGCGCTCGCCCAGGTGGATCAGGTGGCCGTACTCGTCTCCCAGAACCTGCACTTCGATGTGGCGCGGACGCTCGATCAGTTTTTCCAGGTAGATTTCGCCAGAGCCGAAAGCGCGTTCGGCCTCGCTGGCGGTGGCGCGCAGCGCAGCCTGCAACCCGGCTTCGTTGTCTACCCGGCGCATGCCTTTGCCGCCGCCGCCGGCAGCTGCTTTCAACAGCACGGGATAGCCGATTTGGGCAGCAGTGCGGCGGGCCCCGTCGTAATCGGCGATGCCCTGCTCCGTACCCGGAACCACCGGCGCGCCAGCGGCAATGGCCACGCGGCGGGCGTTGGTTTTTGAGCCCATTTGCTCAATCGTCTGCCAGGACGGACCGATGAATTTGAAGCCCGCTTCCGTGCAGGCGCGGGCGAAGGCGGCATTTTCGCTCAGGAAACCGTAGCCCGGATGGATGGCCTC
>DASXGT010000064.1:0-53944 GCA_036488895.1 Bryobacteraceae bacterium
GCACGCCTAATGCCTCCATGCAGCCTAGCGTGGAATGGCAATCGGCTCCAGTGGCGTAGTTGTAGATTTTTGAATCGCCCTGGGCGATGGAAGTGAGCATCGCATAGCGATGGGAAATGGATTTGTCGCCGGGAACGCTAATCACGCCGTGAACGGCGCGCGCGGGCGAGACTAGCTCGGTCATGAAGTCGTATTGTAGCGTCGAGCCGCAAGCGGCGCGGCTTTACGGCAAAAAATGAATTTCGAGTCGTTTGTCCAGAGCGCTCGCAACTCGCTTCAGAAGTGAGAGCGAATGTCCGGTATAATCGGCATCTTCCAGGCGTGCAATGGCGGACGCGGATGTGCCAGCGAGTTTTGCAAGCGCCCGTTGGCTCAGCCCGGCTTGGGTTCGAAGGTCAAAAATCTTCCGTGCGATCGCAGCATTAAGAACTTCTTCTTCGTAGCTGGCAATGAGTTCGGGGTCATCGCCGACATAACGGTCGTAAAGGAATTGCACGGCGCCGGACGGGAAGGTGCGTTTCTTCGAATTCTTACGCTGGTCTGAAGGTGCGGTGTCCGAAATCTGCTTCGACTTTGCGCTTTCGCTCAATAGCACGTTCAATCTCCTTTCTTGGAACTTCTGCTTCTTTGATAATTCCATGTGAAAGCACTACAACGGCTTTGCCCGAGAAAAAGTAAAGAATCCGATAGTGAATGCCTTGATAATTCGCACGTAGTTCATAGATGCCATCCCGCAGAAAGTCCGCTTCCGGCCGGCGAAGTTCGTTGCCAATCTCAGCAAGCCGGCTAATTCTCTCAAAGCATTTCAGTTGGGCCTTTTGTTGCAGCTTATCAAGCCATTGGATAAGAGGAAGTTCTCCGTCCTCGTCTCTGTACATGTAGACTTCTGTCCGGGCCAACTCTCTACTTCCTAAATGATCTCAATTTTGGGTGCAAAGGTCAATCCGTTTAGCGCTGTAGGCCATTGTTAGCGTTAGCTCCGATAGCCGAGCTTGTCACCGGCGAAGCGCGGATCTTCCTGGCCAAGCTGGCGAAGAACGACGAACAACGAAAAAACAATCGGGGCAACAGCGAGAAGCAGCAGCGTAGTCATGCTTCTGTAGGAGCATTCAGCTGGCCATTTCTTTGAAACCTGTAAGTCTAAGAAAACAGGCCCATCAGCCATGCTTGGGGTCGTTTCGCAATAACCTGTATGTTTCGATTCGATACAAACGTTTCTAAATGAAAAGCATTTAAGCGCGCCGCAGCAGGGCGACCACATCGTCCACCGTGATGACGCCGATCAATTCTTCGTTCTCGTCAATCACCGGAAGCGCTAATAAGTTGTATTTATCGAACACTTCGGCCACACGATCCTGCTTTTCATCGGATTGAATAGAGATCAGCGGTTCGGCGGCGAACTCTTTCAGCGGCGTATCGCCCGCAGCGAAAAACAGCTTGGCCACCGGAACGTTCGCCCGCAAGCGGCTGTTTGCGTCCACCAGGAAAATATTGTGCAGTTCTTCAATGCCCTCTTCATTCCGCCTCAACTCTTCCATGGCGTCCGCAACGGTGGCGTTTTCGGGCAGAGCCAGAAAGCCGGTGTCCATGAGTCCGCCGGCGGTGTTGTCCTTGAAGTCCCGCAGCTCTTCGACTTCTTCCTTGTCTTCCGGCTCCATTTCATGCAGGATTTGTTCGGACTGCTCGTCTTCGAGTTCGTTCAGGACGTCGGCCGCCTCGGACGGTTCCATTTCTTCGAGGATTTCGGCGGCTTTGTCGGCGCGCAGTGATTCGATGATGCTGGTTTGCATCTCATGGTCAACTTCGCTTAGCAAGTCGGCGGCGGTTTCGGCGTCGACCGCGTTAAAGATGGCCGCGCGATCTTCGTGCCCGAGGTTTTCCACGATGTCGGCAAGGTCGGCCGGATGCATTTTCTCCAGCAGCTTGTTGGAAATGTTCAGGCGCACGCGGCGCTGCGGATCGGCCTCCAGAACGTTGCAAAACTCCCATCGAATGGAACGCGGGGCGATGCGCTCCTGCAAAACGCGGATGATCGACGAGGGGACGATTCCGGTGAGTACGCGGCGCAAAATGGACCGGAGGCCGATGTCGATTTCAAGGATATGCAGAACGTCGTTTCCACCCTCCCGCTCTCTATTAAAAGTCACATCGTTGACACGGACCACTTTACGGCCCTGCGCGTCTATAATCTGCTGGTCCAGTAGATCGCGCACCATGCGCAGCATGTACTCATCGGAATGATAAGGAGTCAGCAGCTCGTCTTTAAGATGGATCCCATCGACGGCGATGGTTTCGATCTGGTCGTAGCGAATGCTGAGCCAGACGGACCCCGCGCCTACCAGGAACCGGTCCACCCGGACGGGATCGATGAGCGGCACCAGGGCGGCATCCCGGAGCTTGCCGATAAGCCGGCCCTTGAGGTCGTAGACCTTCAGGCCGAGCAATTCGGTCAGGTATAAAAACTCTTCCGCCATGGTCTAAATCGCGCACGCGCTGCCCCATATTAGCGCGCAAAGTTGCACCGTGGATTAAGCTTGTAAAAACTTCAAGAACTTCTAGAGACTAGGGCACCCGGCCGCTCAACGGGTACACTGGAGTTTTCCCCACCGGCTGTCCGCGTGAGCATCACAACTAACCTTGAAAGTCCGCGTGGCGTGTCGTCCAAGGTCACCTGCAAAAGCTTCTTCGGACGGAAGGGTATACTCGCCCGCTCGCATCCGAACTACGAATACCGCCCCGGACAACTGGAAATGGCGGAAGCGGTGGCGGCTGCCTTGGATGACCGTCGGCACCTGATGGTGGAGGCGGGCACCGGGACCGGCAAAACGCTTGCGTACCTGCTGCCGGCTATTCTTTCGGGGAAACGGCTGGTCATCTCCACCGGCACGAAGGCCTTGCAGGAACAGCTTTATTTCAAAGACCTGCCCTTTTTGCAATCGTTGTTCGAGCAGCCAATTCCGGCTAGCTATATGAAGGGGCGGGGGAACTATTTGTGCCGGCAAAAGTTATACGACGCCGAGACGCAACTGGTGCTGGCCGGGCTCGATGAGGTTCGGGAGCTCCGTCTTATTCGCGAATGGGAAAAGACCACGGAGACTGGCGATCGCAGCGAACTGCGGGAAGTGCCCGATACCAGCAGCGTGTGGTGGAAGCTGGATGCGCGCGGCGAATATTGCACCGGGCAGAAGTGCCAACAGTTTGAGCGCTGTTTCATTACGGAAATGCACCGGCGCGCGGTGGAGAGCAACATTATCGTTGTCAATCATCACTTGTTTTTTGCCGACCTGGCGATGCGCGATCAATCTTTCGGCGCCATCATTCCGGAATATTCGGCGGTCATTTTTGATGAAGCGCACGAAATCGAAGACGTGGCTGGGCAGTACTTCGGCATGAGCGTCAGCAATCTGCAAATCGCCGAGTTGATCAAAGATACGGCGGCGGCTTCACGGCGCAAGTTGTTCTCGACGCCGGAGCTGGATCGCGGGTTGATTCAATTGGGTGACCGCAATGAGCGCTTTTTTAGCTTGTTTCCTCAGGAAGGCCGGCAAGGCTTTCGCGACCATGAAGCGTTTCTGGAGCGCTATGACGACGAATACCGCGAGCTGCTGCTGGCGTTGGAGTTATTGACTACGAAACTGGAGTTGGCGCAAGGCGCGGTGGATGAAACGCTGCCTTTGGTCCGCCGCGCCAAATTAATTCAGCAAGGCTTGCGTTACTGGCTGGAAAATCCAGACCCGGCCAACGTCTATTGGGTGGAGCGCCGCGGACGAGGCTTGTATTTGCAGGCGACTCCCATCGATGTTTCAAAAGCCCTAGCCGCGCAATTATTCGATAAGGTGGATTCCGTGATTCTGACATCGGCTACGCTGGCGGTGGCTGGTGCGTTCGACTATGTGCAGAAGCGCCTGGGCGTGCCCAACGCGCGTACAGCGCTGATTGAGAGCAACTACGATTACTCCAAGCAGGTGCTTTTATATGTGCCGCCGCATTTGCCCGATCCGCGGCAGCCGGATTTCGCGCGCCGGGCCGCGGACACCATTGAACAGGTGCTGAAAGCATCGCGCGGGCGCGCCTTTGTGCTGTTCACCAGCTACCAGCAGATGCGGCAGGTGCATGAACTGTTGAAAGGCCGGCTCGATCATCCCTTGCTGCTGCAAGGAGACGCGCCGCGTACGGCACTGGTGGAAACATTCCGCGCCACGCCCGGCGCCGTGTTATTCGGAACTTCCAGCTTCTGGCAGGGGATTGATGTACAGGGCGAGCAGCTCAGTTGCGTCATAATCGACCGCCTGCCGTTCGCGGTGCCCAGCGATCCGGTGATTGCGGCGCGTACCGAAGCGATTCGCCAGAACGGCGGTAACGCCTTCTACGATTATCAGGTTCCGCAGGCGGCTTTAACGTTAAAACAAGGCTTCGGACGCCTGATTCGCGGCACGGCCGACCGCGGCGTTCTAGTATTGCTGGATAATAGGATTATCAAACTGCCGTACGGACGGGTGTTTTTCGAAAGCCTGCCCCCGTACCGGTTGACCGCAAAATTAGAGGATATTCAAAGCTTTTTCGATGTTTGAGATTTTCGTTGAACATACGTTTGCAGCCGCTCACGCGCTGCGCAACTATAACGGCAAGTGCGAGAACGTGCACGGGCACAACTACCGCGTGCATGTCGGCCTGGAAGGACAGCAACTGGATGAGAACGGGCTGCTGTTCGACTTCTCCGACTTGAAGAAGCGGCTGCGCAGCACCAGCGAATACCTCGACCATCAGTTCATCAACGAGTTAAAGCCGTTTGACAAGATCAACCCGACGGCGGAGAATATCGCTAAATTCATCTACGACGAGATCCAGCGGGAATTGAACACAGCTTCGCTGGCCTATGTGAAGGTGTGGGAAACGGACACTTCCTGCGCGGTCTACCGGCCGTGAAAATCTGCTTAACGGCCGAAATAGGCCGCGTTCTTCGGCGCGAAATCCGCCCATTTTTCCGGCAGATCGTCTAGAGCGAAGATTGCGGAAACGGGACAGACCGGCACGCAAGCGCCACAGTCGATGCATTCGACCGGGTCAATGTAGAGCATCGTTTCGCCTTCAAATTTAGGGGAGTCTTTTTTCGGGTGGATGCAGTCTACAGGACACGCGTCCACACAGGCGCTATCTTTGGTTCCGATGCAGGGTTCAGCGATTACGTAAGCCATCTTAGTTTGGATTGAATCCTAAGGTTCAATCTCTAGAATTAACACACCCGGCGAGCGGCGGCATAATGGCCTTCAGCGAGTGGCAGGTTTGCGGCGTTGAAGCGCGTACAATTAAATTATCGCGTATGGCGGCATCGCGCCGTTCTTCCTAGGAGACGAGTGGAATAATGGACGAAAGCGCAAAGCTGCTACTGACCATAGTCATTCCGACGGTGACGGTCTTGGTAGGAATTCTTATCAATAATCGCCAACTCGATCAACTTGACCGGCACGTGAACCAGAGATCGCGTCGCTACGCAATGAGATGATTAGCCGGCTGGAGCGCGTCGAGGGGGTGCTCGATGCACGGCTCAGGCAAGTGGGAGAGACACTGAAGCTGCGTTAGCATCGTTGCCCTAGAGAATCCGCTTTTAGTAGGCTGACGGGGCTTGAAAGTACAATCAATTTGATGATTGCAAAGGTGCGCAAAGCTGTATTTCCCGCCGCTGGCTTAGGAACCCGCTTCCTGCCCGCTACTAAGGCCCAACCGAAAGAGATGTTGCCGGTGGTCGATAAACCGTTGATTCAATACGGCGTGGAGGAGGCGATTCAGTCCGGCATTGAAAATATAATTATTATTACCGGACGCGGCAAATCTTCTATTGAGGATCATTTCGACGTCAGCTTTGAGATGGAACAGTTGCTGGAAGCAAAGGGCAAAACCGAGATGTTGGCGATGGTGCGTGCCATCTCGGACATGATCAATGTCGCCTACATCCGCCAAAAAGAAGCGTTGGGCTTGGGCCATGCAATTTTACGGGCTAAGGAACTGGTTGGCAACGAACCATTTGCGGCGGTGCTGTCCGATGACGTAATCGCTTCGGACAAGCCTTGCATCCGTCAATTGCTGGATGTGTATGAGACGCATGGTGCTTCGGTTGTAGCGTTAATGGAAGTCGCGCCAGATCAGCTTTCCGCGTATGGCATAGTGGATGCCGAACCGGTTGCGGGAACGAATGGGACTTTATTTCGCATCCGTAATATGGTCGAGAAGCCGAAGAAGGAGGATGCCCCTTCGAATCTGGCGATCATTGGGCGGTACGTCTTAACCCCGGATATTTTTCAATGCGTGGAATCAATTCAGCCGGGCAGCGGCGGCGAGATTCAGTTAACTGACGGGTTGAAATACATGTTGCGCGAACGGCCTATTTTTGGTTTGAAGTTCGAAGGCAAGCGTTATGACGCAGGCGACAAACTCGGCTTTCTGAAGGCAACCGTGGAGTTTGCGCTGCAGCGAGAGGATCTAGGTCCGCAGTTCCGCGAATATCTGAAGGGTTTGTGCATTCAATAGCTTTGCTGGCGGCGCTGCTTTGGGGTTTTCCGCAGGCGGCTTCCTCTCAGGAGGTTCCGCCGGCTGCCGAATACGGGCAGCCCGCCATTCCGCAGGTGGTGGCGCAAGTGGAGTTGGCTCTCCAGCGCGGAGATTTAGCTTCAGCCGAAGCGCTGGTTCAGCAATACCGCCGCCTGCACGGCGACACGCCGGAAGCGCTACAGGCGCTTTCCTGGGTGGCGCGCGGCGAGTTGGCCGCCGGCCGGAATGCGCAGGCGTTTCAAACGGCGGAAGAAATTCGCCGTATCAGCCAGGCTTCCCTGGGAACCAGGCCACTAGACGCCGAGCCGCACTTGCCGTTAGCCCTGGGAGCGGCCTATGAAGTGGAAGCCGAGGCGCTGTTTCAGCAGAACCAGCGCGCGCAAGCGCTCCTGTTACTCCAGAAAGCGCTAAAACTCTGGCAGGGTACGTCACTGGCGGACCGCTTGCAGAAAAACATCAATCTGATAACGCTGCAAGGACGGCCCATGCCGTTGTTAGCCGCGCGTGAGTGGATTGGCGCGAAACCCTCTTCCCTGAACCAGTTGCGCGGCAAAGTAGTGCTGCTTTTCTTTTGGGCGCATTGGTGCCCCGACTGCAAAGCCGATGCTCCCGTGATGGCCAAGCTAGCCCAAGAGTTTGGGCCGTCAGGCCTGACAATCATTGCGCCTACGCGGCGCTACGGTTATACGGCGACTGACGAACATGCCGCGCCGGCCGTCGAGAATGCGTTTATCCGCCGGGTTTTCGAGCACTATTATTCCCAAATTCCCAATCTGGGCATTCCGTTGGATAGCTCGAATTTTCAGCGCTTCGGAGTGAGCACCACGCCCACAATCGTTTTGGTGGACCGGCATGGCCTGGTCAGGCTCTATCATCCGGGTTTAATGAGTGAAGCCGATTTGCGCAGCGCCCTCGAACCATTACTTGCCACTAAATAATTTGTAGGAGTAGCCGTACCGGTACTCTTCCGTGTTACCCTCAAACACGAGCCCTCGTGGTCTCAAGTGAAATCTGGAGTTTCACGAAGCATTGTCGTCCGCGTCAGCTACTCTTCCAGTCGTTTACTGGGTACTTGCCGTTGCTGCAGGTACTTCAACATCCATCTTGGCAATCCTGATATGGTTGCGCAGACCCTCGCGCACCGCCAATGCTCTTGTACTGTATCTCTTCTCAGTAGCATTCTGGTCATTCGGATACTGCTTTGAGTTGCGGTCGGCAACCCTGGATCAGCGGCTGTTTTGGGCCAAGTTGCAGTATCTAGGTCCCGCGGGCGTGTCGCTCGCCGGCCTGATTTTCGTTCTTCAATATGCCGGCATCAATGTTCGCGCCAACCGGATCATGATGCTCAGTATCATTCCGGCAGTGACGCAGGTATTCGTCTGGACCAATGACAGTCACGGATTGATTTGGCGAACTCATTTACTCAACGTCAGCGGGCCTTTACCAGTCCTGGAGCTAACGCATGGGCCTTGGTTTTGGGTGTTTCTGATCTACGGCTACACTCTTTGCCTCACAGGCATGCTGCTGCTGGCTCGTATTTTTTTTCAGCGTTCCGGTATTTACCGGTCACAGGCAGCCGTATTGCTTCTTGGCTCCGCCGTGCCTTTTGCGGGCAATCTGATGCATTCTTTCGGCTTGGGACCCCTCCCGCATCTGAATCTGACGGTTTTTTGTTTTTCCGTTACCGGCATCTCCACGGCCTGGGGCCTTTTCCGTTTTCAACTGCCGGTCATCATGCCGTTAGCGCGTAAAACCGTTTTGGAAGGGATGAGCGATGGAGTCATCGCGGTGGACATGGCCGGCAATGTAGTGGAAGTCAACCCGGAGGCATCCAGCATTTTCGGGCGCCACGCTTCCCAACTCATTGGCCTGCCGGCTGCCACGGCGTTCAAGCTGCTTCCTGAGCTGGTTACCTTATGCGAGCCGCCGCACCCGGGCCGAATTGAGTTGACGATACAGCGCAGGGGCATGGAACGGCGCTTTGATGTAAAATCCACGCTGCTGACCACCCGCAGAGAACGGGTGATCGGCGCATTGATCGTGCTCCGCGACATCACGGAGCGCAAGGTCGCCGAAGCCGCGCTGCTACAAGCACAATTGGTGCTCGAACAGCGTATTGCCGAGCGCACCTCGGATCTTTCCCGGACAATTGAGGAGTTGCGCCAGGTTGAGAATCAATTGACTTATAGCGCCTGCCACGACACGCTGACCGGTTTGGCCAATCGCAAGCTTTTTCTCGATACGGTATCCGCCAGGGCGGGCGCTTTGCCAAGCCGGAGCGATGAGATGTTCGCGATCCTTTACCTGGATATTGACCGCTTCAAAGTTTATAACGACGGACACGGCCATTACGTGGGAGATCTGATCCTAACCGAGATTAGCCGCCGCCTGCGGCGCTTCTTCCGGTTAGTGGACACCGTGGCTCGCATGGGCGGGGACGAATTTACGATCCTGGTGACGGACGTGAAGAGCGCGAATGAGGCGTGCCAGTTGGCGCAAGGTTGTTTAGAAGCGCTGGCTCAGCCTTCGCACGTTGAGGGCAACCATATAAAGCTCACGGCCAGCATCGGCATTGCCGTTAGCAGCGGCAGTCAACAGCGCGATGCCGACGAGATGATCCGCGATGCCGATTTGGCGATGTACCAGGCCAAGCGCTTAGGCGGCAACCGGACCATGTTATTCGGCGAGTCCATGCGTTCCGCGGCGCTGGCCTTGCTGCAACTGGAGCAAGATCTGCATCAAGCGCTTGCCCGTAACGAAATGCTGGTGGTCTACCAGCCGTTCGTTCGGATTGAGACCGGCGCCGTGCTTGGCTTCGAAGCGCTGGTCCGCTGGCTCCATCCCCGCCGGGGTTTACTGCTGCCGAAAGACTTTCTCGCGGTGGCGGAAGAGAACGGCATGCTGGTCGCCATTGATGAGTTCGTTTTGCGGGAAGCCTGCCGCCAGAAAGCGCGTTGGAAGGAGGTAGCCGGTACGGATTCGGAGCCGCCCTTCGTGAGCGTGAACCTCTCCGGTTGGCAGCTGGCGCAGCCGGGATGGTTGGACAATTTGACGGCGCTCGAAGGGCAAACCTCCGGGCTCAGGCTGGAGATGCTGGAGAGCGTGCTGATCGCGAATGCTCACGCGGCGGTTGAGTTTTTTGACAATGTGCGCGCGCATGATTTGCACATCTCGCTGGATGATTTCGGCACGGGCTACTCCTCGTTAAGCTGGCTTTCTCACTTCCCGATTCGCAGCTTGAAAATCGATCGCTCCTTCGTGGAAGGAATTGCCACGGGAGAAAGAGACATCTCAATCATCCGGGCTATCATGGCGCTCGCCCGTAGCCTCGACATGGAAGTGGTGGCCGAAGGTATCCAACAGGAACGGCAGTGCGAGATTCTATTGGAGCTTGGCTGCGAATATGGGCAAGGCTTCTATTTCTCGCACCCGGTTGACGAGCAGGCGGCCTTTGAGATGGTGCGCATGCACCAACTATTGGCCAGGCCGCTGCTTGCCAGACCGGCATTTACAACGGCGCATTCAGCGTGAAAGTAAATAAGGTGTCGCCGGATGCGACTAACACATATTGCTTGCCATCCAGCATGTAAGTGATAGGTCCGGCGCTGGGCGTGGATGTAAGACCGGTGTGCCAGAGTATCTTCCCGTTTGCCGGATCAAAAGCAACTAAGTAATTCCCGTTGCTGGTGAACAATAACTTCCCGGACGTGGATAACATGGCCACCACGCCGCTGCCGCTTGGCCAATCGTGCCGCCAGGCAATGTTTCCAGTCTTATAATCAATTGCCAGCAACGCGCCGCCTTCTCCGCCGACCACGCTGTCCACGCCGCCCCAGCCTTCCGGACGCGGGTCGGTATCGGTCAAGTAATACATGCTGAACGTCCGGTTAGAACCGACATACAGCAGGCCGGTCTCCGGGTCGTAGCTGGGCGAGGGCCAGTTGGTGGCGCCGCCCGACGCGGGGGAGACCAAGCGTCCATCGGTGGCCGGAAACTTTGCGGGATCGGGAATCGGTTGGCCAGTGGCGTTTAATCCCTTGGTCCAATTCAATGTGTCGATAAACGGCTTGGTGAGAATATGTTTTCCGTTGGTCCGGTCTAGAACGAAAAAATAACCATTCCGGCTGGCTTGCAGCAATAATTTGCGCGGCTGCCCTTCCACTTCGCCATCCACCAGCACCGGTGTTTCCACGGCGTCCCAATCGTGCACGTCATGCGGGGAGACTTGGTAGTACCAAGCCATTTTCCCGGTATCCGGATTCAGCGCCACAATCGAACAGGTATAGAGGTTATCGCCCTTGCGGCTCTTTTCGGCCATAACCGGATTCGGATTGCCCGTGCCGATGTAGTAGAGATTCAGCTGCGGATCGTAAGTGCCCGGAATCCAGGGCTGGCCGGTGCCGTGCGCTGAAGCATATTCATCCGGCCAGGTTTCAATGCCGGGTTCGCCTTTGCGCGGCGTGGTCCACCATTTCCATTGCTGCTTTCCGGTTTCGGGGTCGCGCGATTCGAGAAAACCGGGGTTATCCAGATGGTCGCCGCCGATGCCGATCAGTATGTGGTTACCCACCACCATGGGCGCGACGGTTGACGTGTAATCGAGCTTCGGGTCGGCAATCTCAACCTTCCAACGTTCCTTGCCCGTTTTCGCGTCGAGGCTGACCAGGTGGCTGTCGGGCGATTCGAAAAAGAGCCAATTTTCATACATGCCTAGGCCACGATTGCCAATGGTGCTGCCGGTGTTGGGTGGGTATTGATAATGCCACAGTTCATGGCCGGTGTGCGCGTCCACCGCCCACACGTTGTTGGGCGCCGTGAAATAGAGCACGCCGTTCACCAGCAGTGGAGTCGATTTAATTTGTACTCCGGCGCCCGGGCCGCTGCTGCTGAAACGCGCCGCCCACGCCAGTGACAAATTCTGTACGTTCGTTGAGTTGATTTGTTTTAAGGGGCTGAAGCGGCGGCCGGTATAGTCGCCGTTGTAACTGGGCCATTGCGTAACCGGCTGTTTCAGAAGCGCGGCCGGATCAAGCCCCTGGCCCAGTAAAACACTGGGAAGCGCGATTAGAATAACGGAAAGAACACGCAGGATATTCATTTCCCAGCTTTTCATTTAAGTGTCACCAGATAAGCAGTCATGTTGTGAATGTCGGCATCGGTATAGCGGCGAAGCATATCGGTGTGGAATTTCAGCGGGTCATTCACCTCCACTTTGGGCTCCGAGCCCTCGCGCGAGAACGAGTGGAAGTCCCCAGCGGAGTCGTATAAAGAGACTGTGAAGTCGTCAATATGATCTAACTTGCCAGAAACAGTTTCGCCTGATTTGAGCGTAACCGTCACGGTTGGAGTTGCCGCGGCGCTCAATTTGGCCCCGCGTCTGGAAGGGCCCGGATGCAGCCAGCGGGACTGAAGCGTGAACGGGTCGGTTTTGGCGGCAATTCCCGCCAGATCCTTCGTAGGCGAGTGACAGGTGTTGCATTTCCCGACGCCGTTGAAATAGGCCTCGCCTTTCTTGGCGTCCCCGGTCACCACGTCGCGAAACGCGTAGGTGTTCCGGTGGCCTGCCGAATAGGTTCTAACGTGCAGCCAGGCCACGGTGTCGGCAATTTGCGGCTCGGTGAGGTTCAGTTTGGGCATGCCTTTGTCCGGACGCCCGTCGCGGATCACCGGCGCAATGAGGATGCCTTTTTCGTCGTCCAGCACCAACAGCGATCGAACCAGATCAGGCGCGCCTGGGCCACCTTTCGCGGCCGGCCCATGGCAGCCGGCGCAATAAGTGGCGAACACCTTGCCGCCGCGTTCAACCGCCGCCGGGTCTTGTTTCGATCCCGCGATGGCAGCGGCAGTGACCGTGTCATTATTAGCAGTCTGGGCTGGCTTGACCGGATTGGCGGCGGGCTCTTGTCCCCATAGAAATGCCGCGGACGCCAAAACCGGGAGCGCGCGCGAGCAGGCCGTTTTCCAACGAATCAGTTTCAAAGAAAACATCGCTTTCTATTGTTGCAAGGCGGCTAAAGGTGCTTCGCGAGTTCAATGAGAGCGAACACCGGCAAGGCGATGCTCGAAGCCGCAATCAACAACGTCAAAAGCAAGAATATCCAATCCTGTGCGCGGCTGCGGCGCGAAGGCTGGGTGAGGTGGCGCTGCAGCAGTTGATAGTTCCGGCGGTTCGCTTTAAAGGCAATGTCGAAAAGGTCACCCAGGAATGGTACGGAACCAGCCAGCCCTTCAATGCCCACATTGACCAGCATGCGCGCAAGAGCGACGCGCGGAACGCCCAGTTGGATGGCCCGGCCCACGATATACAACGAGATGAGGGCGTCGAACAGGTCTCCGATGCCAGGAATCAATCCGATGATTCCCGCGAAGCCGAATTGAAAACCTCCGGGCAGCGCAAAGGAATAATCGAGCCAGCGCGCCAGGGCTTCCACATCCGCGATGCGCGGGTCCACTACCTCCGGATTGAGGGCATCGGTTCTATATCGAGGAACCGTTCGTGACGCCAGATTCTGCACTTCTCTTTATAAGAGACGTAACTAATCATCTTTTAGTGTCAACATGGGATCTACCCGGGACGCTGAAAGGGCTGGAACGAGGCAGGCGACTAGCGATGCCAGTAGCAACATGGCAATACCGGCGGAAAATACGACGGGGTCAAGCGGTGAAACGCCGAACAGCAGGCTGCGCATGGCGCCCATCGAACCCGCGGCGAGCAAAGATCCGACGGTCAGGCCGATCAAAGTCAGCAACATGCCTTGCTTCAGGATGAGGCCGGTGACATTCGTGGTCCTGGCTCCCAACGCAATGCGAACGCCGATTTCGCGCCGGCGTTGCGTGACGGAATAGGCCAGAACACCGTAAATGCCCAGCGATGCCAGGAAGAGCGCAAGCGCGGCGAATAACGCAAACACATCCATCTGATGCGCTCGGTTGCGTATTTCTAGTTCCGCATAGTCATCCATGGTGCGGATGGCGGAGACAGGCTGCTCGGGGTCAACGGACGAAATAGCGCTTCGGATGGCTGACGTCAGGCTGACCGGATCAAGCGCCGTTCGCACGATCAAATAGTCTGGGCTAGGCTGTTGCACTTGGGCTGACGGAACATAAATGGCCGGTTTCATGTCCAGCGTGAGGCCGCGCTCTTTTACGTCGGCAATTACTCCCACGATCGTGCGCCATGGTGTTACCGTAGTGCGGGAGCTGAAGCGGAGCCGTGCGCCGACAGGATTCTCGTGCGGCCAGAATTGATGCGCAAAGGTTTCGTTTATGACCACGGAAAGCGGTTGGGTGACGCCGTCCCGCGAATCAATGAGCCGTCCTGATGCCAAATGTACGCCCAGGACTTGCAGATAGTTGCTGCTAACCTCGCGATACAAAGCATCATTGAAATTGTCGTCCGGCGAGGCAGGACGATTTTCTATCCGGAATCCGTTGGTGTCGCCGATTGAGGTGAACGGCAGATCGGACGCAAACCCGGCGCCGCGAACTCCTGGGATTTTGTCGACTTGGTCAACTACCCGGTCCATATAGGACAAAATTTTCGGATCGCTATTGTAGACCTGAGGCGAGAGCGGGGTCAGCATGGTCAGTAGGTGGTCTGGCGGAAAGCCCAGCTTCACCGCGCGAAGATTGGCTAGCGTCTGAATGAGCAGTCCGGCTCCAGCAACAAGCACCAGCGCAATGGCAACCTGCGAAACCACAAACGCTTTCCGTAGAAAATTGGAAGAGCCGGTAAATGCGCGGCCGCCTTGTTTCAATGCTTCGTTCAAATCCACTCGCGAAGAATGAAGAGCGGGAACCAGGCCGAACACAAGGCTGCTGACCAGCGAGACTGACGTGGCGAAGGCCAGCAGAGGAACGCTCATGGAGAGCGTGGTTGAGTTGACCAGAGCTTGAGGGATGAGTATCTGCAAGGCAGACATGCCGGCGGACGCAAAGACAAGGCCTAGCAGCGCTCCAGCGGCACCAATGACCAGGCTTTCCATAGCAAGCTGCCGAATTAGTTGCGGCCGGCTGGCGCCCACCGCCGCCCGCACCGCAAGTTCGCGCTTTCTGGCGGCTCCGCGAATCAGCAGCAGGTTCGCAACGTTGGCGCAGGCAATCAGAAGAACAAATCCGGCTGCGGTGAGCAACAATAGCAGGCCGGTCCGCGTATCGCCGACCAACTGGTCACGCAGCGGGAGAACCACCGCTCCCAAACTGCGATTCGTATCCGGGTATTGGCGTGCCAGTTGCGCGGCAATTCCGCTCATATCGGCCTGCGCCTGCGCGACGGTAACACCCGCTTTCAGGCGCGCGACCACGTTCAGAAAGTGGCTCGACCGCCTGGCCAGATCTTTTGCATCGAAATGCGCGGGATCCCAAAATTCAACGCTGCGATCAGGATAGGCAAAACCCGCCGGCATTACGCCGATCACCGTGTAAGCTTGATCATTCATGCGCAGCGTTTGCCCAATGACCTCACGCGAGCCGCCGAAACGCCGCTGCCAAAGGCTATAGCCGATCACCGCCACTTTGGCTCCGCTGCTATCTTCCTGCCCGGTAAAAGAACGGCCGAGCATGGGATGAGCGCCGAGGACGTCAAAAAAGTTCGCGGTGACGCCGCGCCCCATCACCAGCTCGGGATGGCCGCCGCCGGTCAGATTGACAACGTGAAATCGCAAAGCCGCAAGATCGCTAAAAACGTGGTTCATGCGCCGCCAATCAACGTAGTTGGCCGGTGCCGGCGTGTTTCGCGGGAACCCCATTACCGAGGCGTCCTCCCAAATGCCGACCAGTTGCTCGGGATGACTATAAGGCATCGGCCCCAGCAGCAGCGCGTTCACGCCGCTGAAAATGGCAGTGTTGGCGCCTATCCCCAATGCGAGTGTGAGTACCGCCACTACTGCGAATCCTGGATTACGGCGCAAACTGCGGATGGTGTAACGAAGTTCGGCGAGCATGAGAGAGGTGATGCTTGCAGTTGGAAGGCCATTGCCCCACTGCGGAAGATCAAACACTTAGCGCATCACCGGCGCCGGGCGGCGTTCGGCGGCGTAACAAGGCGTTGCGAAACCGGACATGTAGACTCACTCGGAGCGCAAGGCCACAATTGGATTCACGCCGGCTGCGCGAATCGCCGGGATTGCGCTGGCCAATAGGGCCACCGTGAACAGCACGGCAGTTGAAAGAAAAAAAGTGACTGGGTCTGATGGCGTCACTTCGAATAGCAGGCTCCGAAAAAGGGGATTCACGACTGCCGCTAGCGGCAATCCCACCAGCAATCCGGTGAGTAACAGCTTGAATGTCTGGCTGAAAACGAGTGCCCGTACGCGCTGTGCGTCGGCCCCCAATGCAATGCGAATACCGATTTCCTTTTTCCGCTGCGCCACGCTATAGGCGACGATGCCGTACATTCCAATCGCGGCGAGCAGCAGCGCGGACGCCGCAAAGACGCCAACTACGGACATCACAGTCTTCGGGCGGCCTAAGCGATTGGCTACGATCTGCTCCAGCGGGACATTTTCCGAAACAGCCTGGCTGGTATCCACGGCTTGAATTTGCCGCCGGATGGCCGTACTGGTCTGCGCCAAGTCGTAAGTACGAACCAGCAGCATCGCCACTAGCCAAGGCCGTTGTGCTAGCGGCAGGTAAATCTCTTCGTTCGCTCCTGAGCCGTCAAGCGAAGCACGGACGTCGCGCGCGATGCCCACGATTTCATACGTGATCCGGTCGGTTGAATACGTCACATGCTTGCCGACCGGATCTTGTCCTGGAAAGAATCTTCGGGCGAACGCCTCATTCACGATCATGACCGGAAGAGCCGCGGAAGTATCATGCTCCGTGAAGCCGCGTCCGCGCAGCAGCGGAATTCCCAAAACGTTAAAGTAATTCGGACTGATGCTGCGCCCGCGGGCGCCCGGATTTTTGGGGCCTAAGTCAGGCGCGCCCTCCGGCTGAACCATATAACCCAGTCCGGCCCTACCAGATCTACCCGGGAAGTGATGGCCGCGCCTCTGACGCCCGGAATGCCGGATACCCGGCGGAGAACTTCATCATAGAAAGTAGCGCGCGATTGCCACCCCTGATAGCGATCGGGCATGAGGTCAAGCGAGGCCGTCAGAATATGTTCCGTCCGTAGACCTGTCTGCATGGTGCTCATACGAACGAAGCTCTCCCGCAACAATCCCGCGGCTGCCAACAAGACAAGACAAAAGGCGAATTGCGCTGCGACGATACCGCTTCGCAATTGTGTACCCCACACGGAACCGGAGACGCTGCGGCCCTCTGAATGCAAGCCCTTTTGCAGATTCCCGCCGGAAAGCACGAACAATGGCATGAGACCAATGGCAACGCCCACGGCCATTGCTATGGCAAGGGTAAAAAGCAGCATGCCGGCATCCAGATGAACGTCGAGCACCGGGCGAGATAATTGCTGCAAAGCGGGCACAAGCGCGCGAATTCCAGCGAAGGCAATCGGCAGTGAGGCGGCCGCGCTGGCCAACGCCAGAAGAACACTTTCCGTTACCAACTGCTGCGCGATTCGGCCCCGGCTAGCACCCAGAGCAATCCGAATGCCGACATCGCGATATCTTGCGGTCGCGCGAGCGAGTACCAGATTCGCGACATTGGCACAGGCAATCGCCAATAAACAGATCACCGCTCCCCATAAGACCAGCACCGTCAGATGAACCGGCGCAAAAAGCTTTGTTTGTAGGGAGTCCGTTTGAATTTGGCCGATAACGTCGCTATTTCCCGGATTGATTTGACTGTACTGCGATCCTAAAAGCCGGAATTTCGCCCGGGCTTGGGCCAATGTCACACCGGGGCGCAGGCGTGCAATGGCGGTTAGATAAGCAGCGCCTAATTGCACGCTGGCGGGCGCGAAGGTGCGGGTATCGACGATACGGCTGCGCCACACGTCCACCGCCTCACCTTGGAATTGGAAACCCGGCGGCAGAACACCGATAATCGTGAACGCCTCGCCGTCAATACCTACGGTTTGCCCCAATATCTTCCGGTCGCCGCCGTAGCGCCGCTGCCAGATCCGATGGCTCAACAAGACTACCGGAGGCGCGCCGTGCGCATCTTCCGCCGGCAGAAAAGTGCGCCCGAGAGCCGGTTTGACAGCAAGAACCGAGAAAAAATTGGCGGAGACGCGTCCACCTTCCACGCGCACCGGCTCATCCCGGTCTGCTAAGGTGACGCTCTCATCGTCGTAGGCGGCTAATTCGGCAATATCCGCGGAGTGTTCCTGAAAATAACGGAAGCGCGGATGCGAAAACGTATACCACGGGTAACCATTCGCCACGCTATGCCAGACAGCCAACAATCGCGACGAGTCAGCATAGGGAATCGGCCGTAACAAGATCGCGTTCACGACCGAAAAAATCGCGGTATTGGCGCCGATCGCCAGCGCCAAGGTGAGCACTACTGCAGCCGCAAAACCAGGTGACCGGCGCAGTTGCCGAATGGCATACCGGATGTCCGCAAATAACGTCTCCATTGATACTGCCGCTACCATGGAATCAGCTTACGTCAACCTCGACCGTCAAAGGATTTCCTTGCTGCAACTAGTTTTCCGGCTTCTGCCGCTGCTGCTCTTAGTCCAATTCGCAGACGCTCAGGAGTTTTTCCCACTCAAGGATGTCCACGCCGGATTGCATGGCGTCGGCCGGACTGTCTTCCAGGGAAACCGTGTTGAAGAGTTCCAGGTCGAAGTCCTCGGCGTGCTCCAAAATCTCGGCCCCAAACAGACCATCGTCATCGCCCGTCTCAGCGGCGGCCCGCTTGCCGAAACCGGAATTCTGCAGGGCATGAGCGGCAGCCCGGTGTATATCGATGGAAAACTGCTGGGCGCGGTCGCCCTCGGTTTCGCCTTCTCCAAAGAACCGATCGCCGGCATTCAGCCCATCGAATCCATGCTCGCCAATGCTACCTTTACTGGCCCGGCTGCTAATTCCGCCGCTGGTTTGGGCCCCTTGGCCGGTCTGTTCAAAACCACCCCATCTGCCGCTCATTCGGCTGCTCCCTTCACTGCTTCTTCTAATGTCACTTCTCCCTTTGGAAATCTGTCCGATATCCCCATTCCATTAGCCCTTTCCGGCTTCTCCGCAAATACTCTCAACGCCTTCTCTTCCGATATGCGGCGCTTGGGCTTTCAACCCCAAGAAGGAGTGGCTGCCGCAGCGCAAAACTCTCCATCGGCCGTGAGAGCAGCGCCGGCCTCAGCTTCAGCCCAGGCCATCGTGCCCGGATCAATGATTAGCGTCGGCCTCATTACCGGCGATATGAACATGACCGCGGACGGCACCGTCACCTACGTGAACGGTAAGCGCATTTACGCTTTCGGCCATCGCTTTCTGGATGCCGGCTCCATTGAATACCCTTTTGCGCATTCTGAAGTTATCGTCTCCATACCGACAGTCAATAGCTCTTTTAAGCTCTCGGCACCGGGTGAATGGGCCGGCACCATTGTGAGTGACCGCACCACTGCCGTCGCGGGAGAGATCGGCCGGCCATCCCATACCATTCCCGTCTCCATTGCCGTACATTCCGCCGCTACCGGCAATCACGACTATCATTTGCAAGTGGTGAACGACCGACTGCTGACACCATTTCTGACGCAAGCCGCGCTTTTCTCCACGCTTGACGCCACTGAAAAGACTATCGGCGCCGGCACCCTACGACTACAGGGCAAAGCAGAATTTGACGGCAATCTGCCCCCGCTGATGATTCACGATATGTTCGTCAGCGATAGCTCTCTAGCCCAACAAGTTTCGAGCGATGCGGTGGTGGCCCTCGGCTTCGTGCTAGGCGGCGGCTTCACCGGCGTTCACCTCAAAAGCATGTCCTTCACGTTGGACCAAGTCGATAGCAAGCGGCAACTCCGCTTGGCGCAAGCCTGGGCCTCGGCGAGCGAGGTGCATCCCGGTGATTCGGTTCAAATCAGCACTTTGCTGCAAGGCGAAAACGGCGTGGAGGTCACGCGCGGAACCACCTTTCACGTGCCCATTGGCGCCCCGGTTGGGCCTTTGAACTTCACGATCAGCGATGCCGCCACGCTCAATTTCCCGGATTTTGCGGGTCTCGCGCAGTCCGCGCTGCATGACCCGAAGCGCCTGATTGAAGCCATCGGCTCATACCGTAACAGCGACGGCTTATATGTGCGCGTCTGGCGCCAGGAACCAGCCTTCAGCGTGAGAGGCCCGCTGCCTGGGGCCGAATTAACAGATCCCCCGCCGTCCGTGATGCTGGTTTTAGCCGACTCGTCAGCCAGTTCCTGGGCAACCGCCACACAGACAACGACGCGCGGCTCTGAAATCGATCAGTTAACAATCCCACTAACTGGCTTTGTGGCAACCGGAGCGAAAACGATCCAGATTAACGTGAAGGAATAGCTACTGCATGTTGGTCACGCTTCGAAAAGCTTGACCGACATGTAAAACCGCAGAGACTGCGCGGCTATAGTTCATCCGCATCGGGCCTAGCACCGCCACATGCGCCTGCAGGCCGTTGGGTAATCCGAAGCGCACTCCGATGAGAGAAAGTTCGCTCATGCTGGGATGCACATCCGAGAGGCCCACCTGAATCGCGAGTTGGCCGTCGCGCTGCTCCAAGAACTGTTCCAGCAATTGCAAAATCCGCTTTTTTTCTTCGAGCGCCCGGAACAATTCGCGCATGCGTTCACGCGTGAGATGCAAATCCAAACCGATCAGATTCTCGGCGCCGTCGAAATGAATCTCGGGCATCAAGCCCAGATCCAGCAAACCTTTCGTATACAGCAAATTGACCCGGCGCAAAATGGCGTCGTAGGCCGCGCTTTCCACGTCCAACCTGCGCTTCAGCTCGCGATGTATATTCGACAGGACCCATCCGCCGAAATTGTAGTTAATGTAGTTGCGGATGGAACTCAGCTCGTCCTGCGAGATGTGATCATCCACATCGATCACTTTGTTGCGCACCATACGGTCACGCGTGATCACAACCATGAGAATGCGGCGGTCGGGGAGCGCCAGCAACTCCACCTGGTCCAGAGTTTGATTCTCAGTAGGAATCGCCGCCGCGATACCAAAATTTTTCGTGATTTCGGTTAGCAGTTTCGACGAGCGCTCCACGCGCGCCTCCACTACCCTGCCCGCATTCCGTATTTCTATGTGTAAGCGATCCAACTCCGTCTGAACCAGCCGGCTGCCGAACAGAGTCTTGACATAGCTTTGGTACGCTTGCGCCGTTGGAATCCGGCCCGCCGAGGTATGCGGCTGAGAGAGATAGCCCTCTTCCAGCAAATCAGCCATCATGTTCCGGATGGAAGCCGCACTCATGGGATATTTACGAGCAATAATACGCGAAGAAACCGGCTCGCCTGTTTCGATGAAGTTTTGAACAATAGCGTGCAGAACGTCATAATGACGAGGCGTGAGCGCGGCTAAATGGTTCATTGGCACAGGTTACGGTCCGATTACACTTATGATCTGATTATAACGGTGAATGATTCGACGCTAGATGTCAATCCGTATAAATAGTAATGGGAATGGGATGGATTGGTAAGGATTAAGCAGATTCCGCTTCCGCATGTACCACCTTGGCGTGACGCCACAGCCGCTCCAAATCGTAAAACGATCTAGCCGATTCTAAAAAAATATGGACGAGGAAGTCACCGAAATCCATTAGAATCCACTCCCCCTTGTCATAGCCTTCAATACTAACCGGCGGGTCGCCTATCTCCTTCAGCCCTTTCTCAATCTCGTCGCACACGGCTTGCCCTTGGCGCGGATTCGAAACCGAGCAGATGACAAAGAAATCTGTAAAAGTGGTAACGTCTCGAAGGTCGAGGACTTTGATCTGAAAGGCCTTCCTTGAATCGGCCCGTTCCACCGCCGCCCTCCAATTAGAATTATCGGCGGCAGAAAGTTTGGAGTTTAGGGGTACTGGATTCGCGGCTGCTTCTTCGTGTACGGGGTCCAGGGTTTTAGATCGGCGCGGCAGATTTTTCTTGCTCTCTCCTGCGCCTAGGGTACTACAGATAGGCGGCCGTCATCCGCTAAGATTGTCTTTCATGTCAGGCCCCGCCGAGCGCATCCTTATATCCGCCGACCAGATTCAGCAGCGCATTCACGAACTGGCTGCGCGCATTGAAGCCGATTATCCGGACGGCCCGCTCTACGTGGTCTCCGTCCTGAAAGGCGCGTTCATCTTTGTCGCGGACTTGGTTCGCGCGTTAAAGCGGCTCTCCGTACGCATTGAGTTCATGGGCATTTCCAGCTACGGAAAAGAAAAAACCAGTTCCGGACAGGTCAAAGTGACGCGTGATTTAGACGTCAATATTGAAGGGCAGCATGTGCTCATTGTTGAAGACATTATTGATAGCGGCGTGACGTTGAGCTATCTGAAGCGCCTGCTGGAGCAGCGCAATCCTAAATCGCTGGCTATCGCGACGCTGCTGGACAAACCCGAGAGACGCGTCACGCCGGTTGATGTGAAATATATCGGCTTTCAGATCCCAGATGAATTTGTGGTCGGCTACGGACTCGACTATGCGGAGGATTATCGCAACCTGTGCGACATACGCGTTCTGACGCCTTAGTTAGCGATGTTTCGGGATCAGTTTAATCTCGAATAGCTTTGGCCACAATTTGCCCGTCACAAACAGCCGGTCGCGTTTCGCATCGTAGGCAATACCGTTCAGTACATCCGGATTCTGAGCGCGTTCTTCCGGCATCAATAGACCGGTTGCATCGATCCAGCCCAATACGCGGCCGTCTTGTGGCGAAATGCGGGCAATGCGATCCGTCTGCCAGACGTTGGCCAGAATTTCGCCGCGAACGCATTCCAATTCGTTTAGCATGTCGATTTGTTTTGCGCCGTCGTGCACTGTGATGCGACGCTCTTCGTGCAAAGTGTTGGCGTTCCAAATCCGAATCTGCGCGGTGCCGTCGCTCATGTAAATTTGATTACCATCATTCGTCAAACCCCAGCCTTCGCCGGGATAGCGGAATTCACGCTGCAATTGGAGCTTGGATTCGGAATAGACAAAACCCTGGTGCGCCTGCCAGGTTAACTCAAAGACCTGTCCCGCCAAGACCGTGATTCCCTCGCCGAAGTATTGCGGCGCAATCGCAATGCGCCGAAGAATGGCGCCGGTCTCGAGCCTCTCCACCCGCACGTCCGAGTGGCCTTCCAGCCCCGTGCCCTCGTAGATCAGCCCATCGTGAATTTCCAATCCTTGCGTGAAGGCAGTGCGGTCATGCGGATACACGTGCACTACGCGGACACCGAATTCGGGAGTTGCGGCGGAAACGGTCATCGCCAGCATCCAGCACACTACAAACCGCAGCGTCACCTGGCGGCCGCCAACTGCCCCGACGGCTTGGCGCGCCGCCTTGCCACCCAATTCTGGTGCGCTTGCGCGGTAGCAAACAAAAGTGCAAGAGTGACCACCAGCAAGATAATCTGCTGCCACACAGGCAACATCGGATCGGCGTCGCTATTCAAGGCATGCCCCGCGAGGCAACACAATACATGCACGCTGAAGACTTCAATGGATGCCCGGCCAAGCAGCGCAAGCGGCTGGAGAAACGGCAGCGATGCGATGCGCGACCCAAAGCGCACCAGCAATATCGCCAGCGCTGAAAAATTGATGACGCGGGCTGGTCCGAGATGCCATTTATCAATGAGCCAGCCGTACAAATTTGTATCCATCCATTGATCGAGCGGGCAATAGCGGAGCACGCAAAACACGACCGCGACGGAAAGGGCAAGCCGGATCACCCAACCCGGAAGCCCGGCGCTTTCTTTTTCACGCGGCGAATCGAGATCCGCATTCAGGCTGCCTAATGCCAGACCGGTCAGCCATAACATTTGCCAGCCCCATAGATCGAAAGACCCGGTAGATGTCTCGGGCACCGAAAGGCCAAATAAATCGACATGCCGGTAAACCCATGCGCGTAAGCCGAACTGCGCCGCCGCCCACACCGTAAAACTGATAAACAGTACCGGCTCCCAACTCCAGCGGCGCGCGATTTTGCGCGCGAGCGGCGTGAGGGCCATGAAGATCACATACATCGGCAAAATATCGAATAAGGAAGGCCGGTACTCCAGCAGTGCCGCGGCGATAAGGGCTGGTTTGGGTGAATGCAAATAATACGAAAGCAGGTTCTCCAGAGCCAGGCGGTGATACCTCACGCCGATCTCCGCCACCAGAGTAAAGGCAATCGCCAGCAGCGCGCAGTGGTACAAATACACCCTGAGCGTACGCTTCGCCAAGTCGCGAAGGGCTCCCATTTCCCCGCGCTTCTGCTCCACGTGGTGCTCTAATTGCCCCACCATGAAGGCGGCCAGGAAAATAAAGCCTTCAGCGCCTGAAACGAAGCCAAAGGTCTGATTGGAAATAACGCTCGCCTGTGTGGGCAAGTGTGTCAGCGTCATCCACAGGAGCAGAAACCCGCGGAGAATGTCGACTTCGATTGAACGCCCCGCGGGTTTGTTCATTTGCTGTTCTGGATGGCTTCCGGGGAAGCCGAGTTGCACTAAAAAAACTTACAGTAACGTTACACCTTTGGCTTCGGCGCGGGAAGATCACGCGCTTTACACAAGGAGGAAAATCCCTGCCGGCCGTGGGAGCCGTCACAGAAAGGTTTGTTTTCCGCCAGGCCGCAACGGCACAACGAAATGACCGAACGGCCACCTAATCCGAACGTGCCGCCTTCTGCATCTTCAATGCTGAAATCGCCTTCAATCCGGATAGGACCGTTGTTAAATATAGTAACTTTTGCTGCCATGTTTCCCGATGGTAGCAGAGCTTCCAAAGCTGCTTCCTTATAATTAGGCTTCAGGTATATAAGTGATTCAATTCATCAACGAGTCCGATAGAGAGCTGTTTGAAAATGCCATAAGCTTCGCGCAAAGGCAGGTAAAACGGCTGATAGAAAACTATCCGGATTTCTATCCGATGTACACGGTTGGGGGCGCCTGGAAACATGACGGGCCGGCCTGGACCCGTTGGTGCGACGGCTTTCTGCCGGGAATGATGTTTCTGTTCCTGCGGCATTTGGGGCCCGACAAGCCCGACTCGAAATTCTGGCTGGAAAATGCCATCCGCTATACCAAGCCGCTCGAAGAGCGTAAGAACGATGGCGACGTTCACGACTTGGGTTTCATCTTCTTTTCCACCTACTATCGCTGGCACGGGCTTTATCGCGATAAGGCCGTGCGAGACGTGCTGGTGCAAGCCGGCCGCGCGCTGGCCCAACGGTTTGGCAATAGCGGTCAATATTTGCGTTCATCGGTAGCCGAAGATTCCATATTCATCGACATCATGATGAATGTGGGTCTTATTTTCTACGCGGCCCGCGAAACGAACGACAAGACGCTGCGCGATATCGCCGTACGGCATTGCATCACCACGCGCCGCTGCCTGGTGCGCGGCGATGGGTCTACAGCGCAGGAAGGACTTTTCGACCTCGAAACAGGCGAATTTGCGCGCCAATCCGCTCAACAAGGCTTTCGGGGTGATTCCTGCTGGTCGCGCGGCCTGACTTGGGCGCTCTACGGTTTCACGGTCTCGTACGAATACAGCCGCGATCCGCGCTTTCTGCACACCGCTGAGTGCTGCGCCGACTATTACATTATCCACACGCCCGCCGATGGAGTGCCGCCGTGGGATTACAACGCACCAGTAGAGAATCGCTCCATCTTGGATTCTTCCGCAGGCGCCATCGCCGCCGCCGGATTGCTGCGGCTATGCCGCCACATCGCCGACCCCATCAAGGGCCACTTCTACTGGTCCACCGCCCTGCATATTTTACGTACGCTCTCCACCAAGTATTTGGCTATCGACGATCCGAAATGGGGCGGCGTTCTAAAGGGCGGCGTCTACCACTTAAATAAAGGATTGGGGGTTGATGAATCCGTTATGTGGGGCGAGTATTTCTACACGGAAGCGCTGGAAGAAGCACTCCGGGTCATGCGCGCGCCGACAGCAGCGGTCAGCCTTTCCGACAGCCAGGCAGTGGTGTAACGCGCTTATCCCGCGACTGCTTCCTGCAGTTGCTCGGCTGGTTGGGTTTTGGCATCAAAGCGGTTCCGCGCCTCTTCGATTGCGGCCGCATTCTGAATGGCCCACATGCCCATTTCGCGCACCGGCTCCAGTAGGGAAAAGCCGAGCGGCGTCAGTTCGTAATCCACGCGGGGCGGGATGGTGGGGAACACTGTCCGGGTTAAGAATCCGTCGCGCTCCAGACCGCGCAGGGTAAGCGTGAGCATGCGCTGCGAGATTCCGTTGATGGTGCGGCGCAATTCGTTAAAACGCAGCGGGCCGTCGCCCAACAACACCACCACGAGAACGCTCCACTTATCTCCAATGCGAGACAAGATCGACGTAACTTGATTGCATTGGGCGAGCACATGCGTGTGACTGCGGATCAAAAATGTGCCTCCTTGTGCACTACCGGAATAGATCCTATCATAGCCCTAGGAACAAAAATATACCAGGCGGTTACATATGAAAACAGCGGCGTTAATCGCGCGCATCCTTCTCGGGATTATGTTTACAGTCTTTGGACTGAACGGATTTCTCAACTTCATTCCCCAGCCTCCACCGGCAGGAATGGTTGCTACGTTCGTGGGGGTTTTATTTAGCTCACACTACCACGTGTTTGTATTTGGCCTGCAGTTGATCTGCGGCATCTTGTTGTTGGCGAATCAATTTGTACCGTTGGCGCTCACGATTCTGGCGCCTATCATCGCGAACATTTTGGTTTTTCACATCACGATGCAACCCGCCGGGTTACCGCCAGGCATTCTCGCCACCATTTTGTGGGGCATTCTTGCGTGGAGACTTCGCAGCCATTTTGCGGCGCTTTTAACTCGCCATTCGGTTGAAAGTTAAGAAAAAGGCGAAGAAACGGCGTATTTTGCGAAACAAACCCCCAGCATGACAGGTAAAAATACCTGCCATGCTGGACGGAGCTTATCGGACTGCGGCCCCACGTGCTAGCGGTTTGTCAGTCTTCACGTAGTCGGCGGAGGCTTCACCGGTGGAAGATATATTCTCGGCGCCATAGTGTTTTAGCACTTCTTTCGCCTTGCCCGCCCAATCGCCGTTATCGCAATGAACGGAGAAAAGAATTCCACCTTCTTTAATGCGGCCTTCATAGCGCTTGGCTTCGTATTCGGGAATACCCATGCCGACTAATGCGCCTACAACGCCGCCCACAATACCACCGGAGCCGATACCGGCGAGGGTGGCCATGATGGGACCGGCCGCGATAAAAGGCCCAACGCCCGGAATCGCCAACGTGCCCATGCCTATCAGCAACCCCAGGGTTCCACCCACGGCTCCGCCTGCCACCGCGCCAGTGACGGTTCCTTCGGGCGCTTTGGTTTGCTTCTCATGGGCGAAATCTTTCGTGCCCACGTTGTCTTGCATTAAAGCGGATATGTCTTCGTGCCTGAATCCCGCCGCGATCAGACCGTCCACGGCGCTGCTGGCTGCCTCTCGAGTTGCGAAGATACCGTAAACAACTGTATTTTTTCCTGCCATTCTAATTCTCCTTTGGATTTTTGTTGAAGTTATTTCTGGTCCGTTTTGACCGAGATTTGGTTGTCCACATTGCCATCGCCCGCGTATTTTCGCGCATGTTCTTCAATGGCTTTTTTTTCGTCGTCGGAATGCACGGGACCTTTGAGGGTGATCTTGCCGTGGTCCGCGATGATTTTCACGTTGTGACCGTAAGTGGAAATCGACTTATCTTTCACCACATCGCGCCGAATGTTCTTCATCATTTCCCGATCAGACATGTTGTTTTTTGCCTGGTCGGCAGTGGGTGAGTTTCTGTCCTGCTTATTCGCGGCGCTGTTATCCGGCTGCCGAGCTTGGACAGCTTGCCCCGGCACGGGCAGAAACAACATGCCCGCCAATACGGCGGCCGGAAATGTGGATGCGAAGTGTTTAATCATCTTTTCCTCCTTGCGTTTGTATTGAGCAAGGTAGTGGCCCATTCGCCATCCGGCACCCGCAGGCGGAGCGGCTGGTTGGCCCAACAGACTGTAAACACAATAGTTGCGTTGCCGCTCTTTAAGGAAGGATGGCCGCGTAGCCGGAAGGAAAGACTACGCGCAGGGCACGAGGGCAGGTAAATTTTGTAAGGCAGAAGATGCGCGATACAGGTAAGTTTACGGATATCGTAAATGTCATGATATCTGTCTGTAACAATGATTGGGAAGAGAGGGGATAAGCCTTTGCCAGACTCGCGGCTTTTAGGCCTTATTGAGCGCAACGAGGGCACGCTGTTAGCAGAGTGGTCGCAGTTGGCGCGGGGGGCTAAGGGGGAGGAGCAGCAATTCGAAGAGAATTCCCGCACATTCCTAGGACTATTCCGGCGGGCGTTGGTAGACGGCAACTTGAACGATCTTTCGGGTCAGGAATGGGCACGGATGAAGGATTTCCTGGTTGGCCTGTCGCGCCAACGCGCCGAGGCTGGCGCTACGCCCTCTGAAACCGCAACTTTCGTTTTGTCTTTTAAACAGCCCTTGCATCGTCTATTCCGCAAGGAATTCAGTAACAGCGTGGCCGACTTAGCGGACGAGACCGCGCGGACGATGCCGCTTATCGACAAGCTCGCACTACAAACAATCGAGGCCTACCAGAAGAGCCGCGAAGAAATCATCCGGCGCCAGCAAGAGGAACTTCTCGAAATCTCCACGCCGGTGGTGAGATTGTGGGAAGGCGTCTTGGCGCTTCCGCTCATCGGCACGCTTGACAGCGCGCGGACGCAGGTGGTGATGGAAAACCTGCTGGAAGCGATTGTGAAGTATGGCGCGGCAATTGCGATCATCGACATTACCGGGGTTCCGACTGTTGACACGATTGTGGCGCAACACCTGTTGAAAACAGTGGCGGCGGCGCGCCTGATGGGAGCGGATTGCATCATCAGCGGGATTCGGCCACAAATTGCGCAAACCATTGTGCACCTGGGCGTCGATCTGGCGGACGTGATTACGAAGGCTACATTGGCCGATGCCTTTCAAATCGCTTTACGGAAGATCGGCTACGGTATCGCGACGGCTGATAAAGCGCGGAAAGCTTAGGCAAACGTCTGGAACGGATTCCCATTCTCAAACTCGGCCAGTTTCTGCTGGTCAGCATCCAGATGGATATGCATGACCGGTTAGCGCTTTCCTTGCAGGACGACTTAACGGACCGCATCGTCACGTCAGGCGCACACGGAGTGCTGATCGACATTTCGGCGCTGGATATGGTGGATTCTTTTATTGGCCGCACGCTGGGCAACATCGCGGCAATGGCGCGTATTCTAGACGCCGAAACGGTTGTCGTGGGAATGCAGCCGTCGGTGGCGATTACCTTAGTGGAATTGGGGCTATCACTGCCTGGAATACGCACGGCATTGAACCTTGAGAAGGGCATGGACTTGCTGCACGCGTCTCGTGACGATCAGGACGTTCAGAAGGAGATCCGATCCTGAGTGCAGGTGGCGAAGCAGGTTAGTATGCCGATCCGCTCGCAAGAAGACATAGTCATCGTGCGCCAAGCAGTACGCAAATCCGCGATTGAATCAGGCATGGCTCTCGTAGACCAGACTAAAGTTGTCACGGCGGCTAGCGAACTGGCGCGAAACGCGTTCATCTACGGCGGCGGCGGTACTATCTTGATTGAGCAACTGGAAGACGGCGGCCGCCGCGGGTTGAGGCTGACGTTTGAAGATCAGGGACCGGGGATTGCCGATATTGAACGAGCGCTGACTGACGGCTACACTTCCGGAAGCGGCTTGGGCCTGGGACTGGGCGGCGCCAGACGGCTTTCCAATGAGTTTTCCATCTGGTCCGAAGCGGGAAAAGGCACGCGGGTGACAATTACACGATGGAAGGCCTGAGCGGGATTCGTGAACCGACCGTTATAGTTGTTACGGAGTCAAGCCAGGTCTACGACGCCCGCCGCCAAGCTTTAGATTTGGCTGCCGGGCAGAATTGGGACGAAACCTCAGCCGGCAAGCTAGCCATTCTGGTTACGGAAGCGGGTACAAACCTGGTGAAGCACGCTCGTCAGGGAGAGATTCTGATTGGAGCGTGCCAGCGCCACGGGCATAACGGGATAGAAGTGCTTGCTTTTGACCGCGGACCTGGCATCGAACACGTGGAAGCGTGCCTGAAAGACGGCTATTCCAGCGCGGGAACGCCAGGGACAGGCTTGGGCGCAATCTCCAGGCTGGCGGACGAATTCGATATTTATTCGCAGTTGGGCAAAGGAACCAGCCTGGTCGCTCGCCTCTATCCGCCGAAGAGCGGACAAATTGAGCCGAACGGCAACGGAGCAATGCATATCGGAACGGTGCGAATGCCGGGGAGGGGTGAGCGGGAGTGCGGCGACAACTGGGGTTGGCGGGTATTGGACGATCGAACGGCGGTAATGATTGCCGATGGCCTGGGCCACGGGCCGGACGCGGCTAAAGCGTCGAGCGCGGCGATAGCGGTGTTCGAAGCAGCGAAAGATTTAACACCCGCGGTGCTTTTGGAGCGTGTACACATGGCGCTTCAACCCACTCGGGGCGCAGCCGTGGCGATAGCCTCTATTGACCCGAATGCGAACCAGCTGCGGTTTGCGGGCGTCGGTAATATCAGCGCGTTGATCGTCCAACCGATGACCGCGCAGCATCTGGTTTCGCACAACGGAACGGCTGGCCACAACATTCGCAAAATTCATGAGTTCACGTACGACTGGTCCCCAAACGCGGCTTTGGTCATGCACTCTGACGGTATTAACACGCATTGGCGCATGGATACTTACCCCGGATTGGCGCGACGACATCCCACGTTATTAGCCGCAACGCTGCTGCGGGATCAGAGCCGCGGACACGACGATGCGTGCGTTGTGGTGGCGCGTAACGCAAAATAGTTAGATCGGATAAGGCCAAATTGGTGAAGAGATGACAGGAAGCTCGAGCGCGACTCTCAAACCTGAACTTCAACACCTGTTGAAAGTATGCATAGACCGCGAGATCGACATAGTGACCGCGCGCCAGCGGGCGCGGCAATTGGCGCGGCTTGTGGGATTCGATCATCAAGACCAAATCCGGATTGCGACGGCAACCTCTGAGATTACGCGCAATGCGTTCCAGTATGCGGGCGGCGGACAGGTGGAGTTTGCATTGGACGCGGAACCCGATAGAGTCTTATTCATTGTCCGGGTGCACGATGACGGCCCGGGCATGAATGATCTGGGCAGCATCCTGGAAGGGCGTTACCAGTCACGAACGGGCATGGGATTGGGAATCCTGGGCACGCGACGCCTGATGGACCATT
Source organism: Bryobacteraceae bacterium (assembly GCA_036488895.1). GTDB lineage: Bacteria > Acidobacteriota > Terriglobia > Bryobacterales > Bryobacteraceae > Bog-105. The sequence goes on from DASXGT010000064.1 coordinate 30,844, forward strand.
TTACGATTGAATCGGCCCCGCACCGCGGGACAACAGTGACCTTTGCCAAGGCGCTCCGCGGTAGCATCGCCGGGGTCGACATTCAAAAAATTGCGCTGTTCAGTGAACAGCTCGTGCGCGAGGGTCCGGGCAACGCGCTTGAGGAATTACGACTGCAGAATCAGGATCTGTTGAATGCCCTGGAAACGCTGCGGGCGCGAGACGCGGAACTGGAACAGCGGGTGGCTGAAGTATCCCGACTGAACCAGGAATTGGAAGAGACTAACCGCGGAGTTATGGCTCTCTACGCGGAATTGGATGAGCGCGCGATTGCACTGCGCCGGGCCGATGAGAGTAAGACACGTTTTCTTTCCTATATGAGCCACGAGTTCCGGACACCCGTGAACTCGATTATGGCGCTGGCCGAGTTGTTGCTGCGGCGAGTGGACGGCGATCTCACGGAAGAGCAGGAGAAGCAGATTGCGTTCATCAAATCCGCTTCCCACGATGTATTCGAAATTGTTAACGATCTGCTTGACCTGGCGAAGGTAGAAGCCGGGAAAGTGGACGTGCGTCCGGGTATCGTTCAAGTTTCCCAATTGTTCGGTGCGCTGCGCGGCATGATGCGCCCATTGACGAATCCCGATGGAGCGGCGCTTATTTTCGATGAGCCCGCCGGGGAATTGTTTTTCGAGACGGATGAAGGCAAGGTGGCGCAAATCTTGCGGAATTTGATCTCGAACGCTTTGAAATTTACAGAAAACGGCGAGGTGCGCCTAAAGGCACGGCGCGACGGCAACGCCGTGGTGTTTTCTGTTTCGGATACAGGCATAGGCATCGCGGCCGCGGACCAGGAAAGAATTTTCCACGAGTTTACCCAAGTGGAAAATGCCGCGCAACGCCGCACAAAGGGAACGGGACTTGGCTTGCCGCTATCAAGAAAACTGGCCGAACTGCTGGGCGGCACTCTGACCTTGACCAGTGAATTGGGCGTGGGCTCTACTTTCACTCTGAAGCTGCCGCTGCCGTTGGTTGGGGCAATCCAAGAAGAAGGGCCAAGCGAAACAACCATGCCGGCGTCTGTGTCCGTAAATGGTTTTGGAACAGAAACGCCAGGATCGATTCTAATTATCGATGACGATGAACTGGCGCGCTATTTGACTCGGCAGATGTTCCGGGGCACACATTACCTGATTACCGAAGCGGCTGGGGCCGAGGAAGGTCTGGAAAGAGCGCGTTTTGATCAACCAGAGCTGATTCTACTGGACATTGGCATGCCCGGGCGCAATGGTTTCGAGGTGTTAGAAGAGTTGAAGGCCGATCCGGCTACGCGTGCTATTCCCGTTGTGATTCACACCTCGCGACTGGTAAGCGCGGAGGACTTGGCACGCTTAGGCGGGCAGCACGCCGCCCTGTTGCCGAAACACGCTGGTGAGCGTGACGAGGCATTTGCATTCATTCGGGAGCTTCTGGGAGAGCCGCATCTTTTCGCCGCCACGGAACCTCAAGGCCTACAGTGAATCCCACCATTATTTTGAATGTCGACGATCACGCGGCGGGCCGCTATGCGCGCGGCCGCCTGCTGCGCAGCGCCGGCTATATTGTCCACGACGCTGCATCAGGGTTGGAAGCCTTATCCAAAATAGAAGCGCTGAGCCCGGCGTTGGTGCTGCTGGACGTGAATATGCCCGATATCAGCGGGCTGGAGGTCTGCCGCCGCATCAAGACCGCAACGGCGCGACGGATCGCGGTGTTGCAGCTATCCGCATCGGCTATCACTACGGAAGACCGCGTTGGCGGGTTGGATAACGGCGCGGATGGTTATCTTATTGAACCGGTCGATCCGGAGGTTCTGCTGGCCACGGTACGAGCGTTGCTTCGCATTCGAAAAGCCGAAACGGATCTGGAACTAGCCAATTCAGCATTGGCGGAGGCGAACACAAAATTGACGGAGCTGAACTTATCGTTGACCCATTCCAATGAAGATTTGCAGCGTTTCGCCTATCTGGCAAGCCACGATCTTCAGGAGCCCTTGAAGACGATGTCAAGCTACGCCACGCTGGTGCAGCGCAGATACCGGGGGAAATTAGACACGCAGGCGGATGAATTTCTAACGCATATTCAGCAGGGCGCCATACGGATGAGCGACTTAATTAGAGGACTGCTGGGTTACGCCGAGGCGCGCCAGCAGCATGCGGCCGAATGGAAGCGAGTGAACACGGAAGACGTGATTGCGATAGCGCTGGATAATCTGGAGCGGTCTGTTGCGAAGTCGCGAGCGGTGGTGACCTATGGTCAACTCCCGGCGATACGAGGAGATGAATTACAACTGACGCAACTGTTTCAGAACATTGTCAGCAACAGCATCAAGTACCAGCGCCCGGGCGAGCCTCCGCGGATTGCGATCAACGCGACGGAAGATGCGGACCGCCTGATTCTTTTTTCCGTGACTGACAACGGCATTGGAATCGCGCCTGCTCACCATAAACAGATCTTTGCTCCCTTTCGAAGGCTTCACGGACATGAGGTGCCGGGCAGCGGGATTGGATTGGCTACCTGCCAACGTATCGTGGAAGGACACGGCGGGAAGATATGGGTGGAGAGTTTGGGCGAAGGGGCCGGCACCACGTTCTGGTTTTCTTTGCCGGGGGCATGAGGGTAAATACGTCTCCGTTGGAGACGCGCCGCAAACTATTGGAGATGCGTTGCCGCTTCCTCACGGCCGCGGCTCGGAAATGGTTCCGGCGGAAGAAGTGCGGTAGTGGGTCAGTTTGAAGTTCCGGTTTCGACCCATTGCGAAGGTTCCCTCAGTCGCCAATCGAACGAATCACTCTCGCCGGATTTCCTCCGACAAGGGTATTCGGGGGAACGTCCTTTGTGACTACCGAAGCCGCCGCGACGACCGAGTTCTCGCCTACTGTTACGCCACCGATGATGGTCGCACCGGCTGCGATCCACACGCTTTTCTCAATCACGATGGGCTTTCCGATTGTGGCGGCGCGCCGCTGCGAAGGTTCAAGGGGATGACCCGTCGTGATGATGCTCACGTTCGGCCCGATCATCACATCGTCCGCGATGTCGAGGCCGCCAAGGTCATAGAAAGTGCAGTTCTGATTTACGAAGACATTCTGCCCGACGCGGATTTCGTCCCCACTGGCAGTATAAAACGGCGGGATCAGTAAAAAGCTCTCGTCTACCTTTTTACCGATCAGTTCGCTGAACAAGGCCCGAATTTCGTTCGCATCGTTGAACGTCAACCGGTTAAGTGTGGCGGTGATCGCCATCGCTCGTTTGACGTTTGCCAACATGGCCGCTGATTCCGGCGTCCTGCTGTAAATTATCCTGGTGCGAGCGTCATTCGGCATTCGTTATTTTCCTCGGGCTACAGTTTAGCGTGCGTTTCGGCGCACGAGGACAGCACCGAGATTCGCTGAGTGTAGCCCCAACAGGGGAAGCGCCGGAATCCGGCGCTAGTTTTTGGCCGCCGGGGTGTAGACCTGGAACTCGGTGGTTTCAAAAACCTTCTTGAATTTCGCCAGGCGGTTGCGTACAAAATCACCGGGGGGCGTACCGCGCGCGGCATCGGACCAGGCTTGATAGCGCGAGTTCCAAATGATGAGATCGGGCTTTTTATCGACGTAGTATCCGAGCGATAAATCGTCATGGAGACGGTCAAAACCGATGCCGAATCCTAGCTCGGAAGAACCTATGATGCGGTCACCTGGTTTCGCGTGCAGCAGGACGTAATCGACTACCGGCTGATATTGACGCTGATATGGATTCGTCAGAATGATGTAGAGCGTGCCGCCTGCCTGCAATGCAACGAAACAGGCAGCCGCCACGACCACGAGAGCTTGCCTCCATCCTCTTTTTTGATAAAGCCACCACAAGACCGCGGCCAATAGAACCGCGTAGTGCGGAAACAGATCCACCAGGTATGTTCCATTGCGTTGGTTATCAATTGCAAAAACCGCAAAACAGGCGATGGCCCACATTGCCAGGAACGGCCGCAAAAACTTTTGACGGCGAACGGGGGTAATCACCCATGCCAGCAACGCTCCGGCGGCATAGACGGCTGGTATCAATAATTTCAGTTTGAACGCCAAAGAATGACCCAACAGGCCGTACGGGGTTAAATAGCGGACAACAATCTCATGCTGGAGGGCAAGCAGCGGATGCGAGAGGCCGCTCAACCGGCCGGATGCGGCGGAACCGAAAAAAATCTTCCGGAACGATTCCGGGTCTTGCATGATGTAAGCGCCCCAGCCCGCCGCGCCTAGAGCGTAGGGCATTATCGCCAAAGGTAGATGGATGAGTTTCAGCTTGCGCCAGTCTTTGTCTTTTATAAAAAAAAACAAAACGAAGCCAAGCCCGGTTACGCCGCCGATGGGATGAGTGAGTCCAGCACACACACCCAACAGCTGACTTAGAAAAATCGCCAGCGTGAAATTCCGATCACGAAAGCGCAGGTATAGCGCAAATGCTCCTAATCCAAAAGCCGCACTTAACATGTCGGGGCGGCCGTCAGATCCGGCTCGGATTACCGCGTAATCGGTTGCGATGAATAGTAACGCCAAATTGCGGAGTCCGGCGGGGACACCGAAGTAGTTTAAAAGATAAATCCAGGAGGCTAGAAACCATAGACCGCCAAAAATGGCAAGGCTCCGGAACGCGGTTAAGCTGAGCCCGAACACCTTCAGCCATGCAGTGGCCCAAATCAGCAGAAGCGGCGGCTGCCAATATTGATGCTGTTCAATGCCTTCCCAGGGCAGCCCTTTCGACTCCACCACGCTGGCGCCGGTATGTCCGTGCTGAATCCAGTTGTAAAACGAGTCATAAAAATAACCTTCATCGACCCAGGGAAGGCTGGTTTTCGCGCGCCCAATCGCAAGAAGAAGAAAAATGGCGCACAGGCCGAAAATGACAAGCCTGTCCCGGTTGAATACGGAGGAAGAATGGTTCATTCGTTTAACGCGTTTGAAAACTTCCCATAGGCTGCTCGGCGGCGCAATTGATCCGGTAATGATAAAGCGTGCGCGGCGCAAGCCCCGGTATTGTAATGAATCTTGCACGGGCGCCGCCCGGGTCAGGCACTCTCGTGAAATTGGCGATTACTGCCGCATCGCTATGGCTGTAATCGACGGGGCATCCCATGCCGTCGGGCGCTACGAAAGAAACCGTTGCCGAGTTTGCGCTTAATCGCGCTTCCGGAACACCAATGAGTTTCACTTTGCCTTGCGCCGCTTCCAACGCGTCTATGTCGGCGCCTAAGTGATGATCGTTTTCTTTCAGGTGAAAATCCAGGTGCTGCGTATTTCCAAGCGTGCGGGCGGGAGGTTGATAGTTTACCCAGCCGACATCGCTCAGCGATTGGCTCCGAGAAAAATCGTTTTTCAAGGCAGGCCAATATTTCATCATTTGAGAGCGCGTGGCGCGATTTCCGATCATGAGATTGTTTGTCCAAACATAGCTTGGCGTGAATTTACAATCAGCCAATGCTTTGCCCAGCAATCCACTGCAGGGGCTTTGCGGCACCCCGCCATCTTGCGCCAGACCATGCCACTGCGGGTCAATGGAGAGGATGTTGTTTGTTACTGAGACACCTTCCGTGTTGGTGTCAAACATCCACATGACCGCGGGGAGACGCCCGCCGTTATCTACTATCGTGTTGTGATTGACGATGACATCTTCATTCCCGTTAGGACCTTCCAGCAGCCAACCGGCCGGAGCTTGCGTCTGCCTTGGCACCCAGTAATAGGAACTGCCAATATCCCACGCTAAATTGTTTTGGAAGCGAAAGCGGAGTACCGGCAAGGTTTGCGGAAAACTGCCGCCGGCGGTGGCGATTCCAGTGTTTGTTACACCGGGCCCGTGCATGAATGTATTGTTCCGCATATCAATATCGGTAATGCCTTCGCCGTTGACACTGGTGAGCGCGAGGAACACGGACGCCGGAGTTACTTCCACCCATGCGCCATCCATGATATTGCTGTTAAAATTAATTCTGCGCCCGCTCTTCCATTCAAGCGGCTGCCGCATGAAATAGCTGAGACCGTCGGAATCGGCGCTGCCGTACATGTAAGTAAGCGGCGCTTTGAAGTAGTTACGCCAGTAAGTGTAATCACCCCGCATGCGCGTGCTGCCTCCGCTATCATCGTGGTGCCAGATCAGCCCGGCTCCTTCCATGTGATTGTTGACAGCTATATATGGACCTGGCCCGTTGCCGCCAATCATGAACGAACTGCCTTCCTGACTGCCCGCGACTGAATCCCGGGCGTTGGCGGCTACTACTCGCGCGATAGAACCGCTGGTAATATCCACGCAAGCAATGACTCCGACATTGGTCTGTCCGGCGCTGTCCTTCTGCCAAGCATCACCCATGCCGCAGGTGTTGTTGCCAGGCTTGGCTGCCGCTCCCAAAAAACAAGGGCCGCCGGAGCAGTTTGCCGTAAGGCCAGGAGGCAGCCATATTGTGAAAGCATTGGAATGCATCATGTCGAGCCCGATAAAGGCACGCCCGCTACCTGATCCTTCAATGGTGATGGTGTGGGGTGCGGGCACGGAAACCGGGCCTTGGCCCATGTTATGCGTTCCGGCGGCGACCGTTAGCGTGTTGTTATTTACCTTTGCCGGGGCTAAGCCAGTGTATTCGGAGTGGTAATAAACAAGATTGTCGAGATAAGAATCCACGAGCCCCATGTTGAGGCCGTCCCAATACCAGCCGCGCGTGATCCGGTTCGGAGTTCCCTGCCCGTGGATGTAAGTTCGATCGAAAATAATATTCGAATCGTAGGGGTAAGTAACAATTAAGTTGTACCAGGTTAGCGGGTCGCTAGAAGTATGTGCTTCGGGCGAATCGGCGGTAGTTACTTCAATGCCCGGCCCGATCCGAATAGAAGACGTCATATTTTCATAATTGCCGTCGTCGGCGCCAAACATCAGAAGCGTGCTGGTAAAGCCGAGAACGCCCACATTCGATACAGGCGAGACGAAGGAAGCCATCTTCGATTTCCAGGCGGGAGTAATGCGAGTATGCTCCGGCGGCAATTGCGAATCAGGCACGGCGCTGCGGATAATGATGTATTTCAGCCGCCGGGGAAACGGCGCCCAGTAGAAGCCGAGATTCTTGTCGACGCCCTGCGTGGTGAAAACCATCGGCGTAACGCGGTCACCGCATTTGAGTCGCACGGTGTTCGTAGCGCTGTCAACAACGTGGACATAATAAACTTGGCCCGAAACGATTCCGTTGCCGAATTCGCATGACTTACTAGCCGGATAGGAAACGAGAGCGGCGTAACTGCGTCCGAAAACGACGCCTTGATTTTCCGCCAGCTTCAGTGTCCCTCCCAACCTGATGGTTCCGGCCGAAAGATTGACATTCGCCGGGACCCATTTCTGAACATCGGGCGGCTTGGCGGAGAATTGATTATTCCCCGCTTTGCAAACCGTTCCAGCGGGAATTTCGATCACCGTTCCCTTGGTAGCCTGGCGCGCGATGGCGGCCGTGTAGGCTTCGCCGATGTCGCTGCAATCGGAAGCAACCTTATAAGTGGCATAGCTGGAAGTATCGGGATAGCTGGTATCAAACGTGGCGGGGGGAACCGGCAGCGCCGGATGAATCGCCGGCAGCGGCAGCGTGGTGATAGTAACACCCGCGCCGGAACTCCACGTAGTTCCATCGGCGCTGACTTCGGGACAAATGTTGTACTTGGTTGCGGGAGTGAGGCCCGCCACGATCATGTTGACCCCGGTAAAGTAATGCCCGCCCTTTTCGAAGGGCTGCACCAAGCCGCCCCTTCCGGTTGTGCAAGAAGCCGGGGCTACAGTGGCCCGCGAACGCGCGTCAGTAAACGGCCCGCTTGCGTTAAAGTGCAAGCGCACTACCGAATGAGATAAACCATCTGTCCCGGTAATTGTTACGGTGGGAGGCGCGGCGAAAGCATTTACTGCCAGAAGGGCAAGAATGCAAAAAAGAGGAAAGCGCATGACTATCTGGAGGTAACCCACGTCCCCATTGTCAGACAGCCGCCGACGCTTTTTCGGAACACAAGGAAACACAAGCCAGGGGCAACGATTTGTTTAGTTTGGAATTGCAATTTAATAAAACAGCGCATATAATCCAAGTCGGTTGGGAGGCGTTCCGCAATGCAAAAGCGCTGGCGAGATTTACCGGCTTTCTCTCCACCGGAGGCGCGGAGCACTAGCGATCCTCTGGCTATCACCGAGTTGCACGCCTGGCGCCTGCGCGAGCCGGTTTCAAACCGCCGCTATACGGTGGTGCGCCTCACCACGCGCGGGGGAATCACCGGATATGGGGAAGGCGCTAGCGCCAACGCTGGTGAAATCGCCACGGCCAAATCAACGGTCGTAGGTAGATTGGCATTTGAAACAGAATTCATCCGGCATCATCTTTCCGCCGTACCGGCCATGGAAGCGGCCGTCAGTAACGCCATGCTGGATGTTGTTTCAAAGGCTGCAAAGGTGCCCATTTATCAATATTTGGGCGGCCCCACACGCAATCACGCGCGTGTTCTGGCGGATCTGGAGCAGGACACCGAGGAAGCACTTCAGCCGGGCTTGGAACTGGCCAAGCAGCACGGCTTTAAGGCGTTCACATTTCCGCTTCCTGAACGCAATGCGATGACCGGCCTTCAGGAACACATCGATGCGATTCGCAAACGCATAGAGCGCCTGCGATCAATAGCAGGAGATGACGGCGATTTTGTTTTGGACGGCGCCGGCTCCATGACTCCGGGGGATGCAGCCGCGACGGCCACGGCTCTGGAGAAATTACATCTGCTTTGGTTCGATGAACCCACCGCCGTTCTCACCAATGATGCTTTGTCGAAGATTAGCGATGAAAGCGTAATGCCAGTGGGCCTGGGACGCGATGTGCACGACCCCGCGGTATTTCAAAATCTACTGAGGTGGGGTTGCATCGACGTTTTGCGCCCCAGTACTGGACTCAACAGCATCGGCAAGATCCGGCGCATGGCCGCGATCGCCGAAACTCACTACGTCGCCATCTCGCCGCATCACAATGGCGGGCCGATCGGCACCGTCGCCGCGATTCATTTAGCGGCCAGCCTGCCGAACTTTTTTATTCAACAGATTCCGCTGCCGGCGGCGGAACGTGACCGCGCCATGCGAGCCGCTATCACCACGGCCGATCATGAATCGGCTCGGGATGGATTCGCGCCATTGATCAATAGTCCGGGACTGGGGATTCAGGTCAACGAAGCGGCTCTGGGCGAGTACAGCGAGGAGACCTTATGAGGCGGCGTCAATTTTTGGAAGCGGTGGCCGCGGCAGCCGGCGGTTTAGGCGTAGCGCGCACAGCAGCCGGGCAAAACTGCCCATGCATGACGTCAGCACAGCCATCGGACGCGCCGCCGGGATCCGCGGACTTCAAAGATGTAGGAAGCAAGCTGCGCATCACCGGCATGAAAGTGTACGGGGTGACGCTAGATGCCAAGATCGCGCGGTCAGACCGACCCTATGTCTTCGTCAAGCTGGAAACTAATCAGGGAATCGTAGGATGGGGCGAGGCGACGCTCGAAGGGAAAGCCAGCGCGGCCATGGCCTGCGTGCTGGACCTGCGCGAATTTATTGTCGGCAGCGACCCGATGCAATCGGAACACCTCTGGCAATTGATGTATATCGGCAGCTTCTATCGTGGCGGCCCGGTGATTGGCTCGGCCATTTCAGGCATTGATCAAGCGATTTGGGATATACGCGGCAAAGCGCTGAACATGCCGGTTCACAAACTTTTGGGCGGCCCAGTGGACCCGCGCGGCGTGCGCGGTTACTATCATGCACAAGCCTGGACACTGGAAGAAGCCAAAGCTCTGCGGGACCAGACGGTGGCGGCCGGAGTAACCGCGCTTAAATTTCAGCTACCCACTTACATGGAGTGGATTGAGACGAACGCCAAGCTGACGCGCGCCGTGAAGTCGATGGAAACGCTGCGGGAAGGCCTGGGACCGGACCTGGATTTCGCGGTTGATTTCCACGCCAAGCCGAGTCCCAGTGTCTCGGCGATTCTGGTTCGCGAAATTGAGCCGTTCCATTTACTTTTCGCCGAAGAAGTCTGCCCTCCGGAAAATGTCCGCGCTATGCAGCGGGTGGCAAAACGCTCCACAACGCCGTTGGCTACGGGAGAGCGCTTGGTCGCCAGCTACGGGTTTAATGAACTGATCGAGCTGGGAGTGGTGGATGTGCTGCAACCAGACATTGCGCATGTGGGTGGAATCACGGCCTTATGGAAAGTAGGCGCGCTGGCCGATGCCGCGGGCTTGCGCATGGCTCCGCACGCTTGTGAAGGACCGATCGGCGGCATCGCCAGCCTGCATGTGGATGCCGCCATGCCGAATTTCCTGGTGCAGGAAATTTGCGGCGCGGTGCAATCAGGCGAACGCGACCAAGTTTGGGAAGATCTACTTGGATTTTCCGCCATGCGCATGGTGAACGGGCGCTATCCGCTGCCGGATAAGCCGGGGCTCGGCTTCGAACTGAACGAGGCCGCGCTAAAACGTTATCCATTCAAAGGCACGGTTCCTTTTCCGCCTGCGTTTGAAGCAGACGGCTCACTCGCCTCGCAATAAGCCGGGCCGCGCGCCCGGCACCCTAAAAACCGGCTCTTCCGAAAGGAGGGTTTTTCATCATGACTTGGCTCAACCGCCGCGTTGCGGTATTTGTATTGGCTCTGCCTATTGGCGCGTATGCGCAGGTGGAGCGTGCCCTTATTGTCGGAACCGTCACGGACAGCACCAACGCGGCCGTTCCGAGTGTCAGCGTCAGAGTGATTGAGGAGAGCACCAATACTTCCTTGCAACTTCAGACAGACAGCGCAGGCGAATACCGCGCGGCCAACCTGACGCCCGGCAGTTACACCGTAGAAGCGCAGAAGGACGGCTTTAATAAGTTTGTCAGCAAAGGATTTGTCATTCAAGTCGGGCAGACCGCCCGCCTCGACATTCATCTCCAGGTCGGCAGTATCAATCAAACGGTAGAGGTCACCGGGGAAATTCCGGTGCTGCAAACGGAAAGCTCATCGGTCGGCCAAGTGATCGGAACGCAGCCTATTAATCAACTTCCGCTGAATGGAAGAAACTTCGCGCAACTTGCCATTCTGGCTCCCGGCGTCACCGGCCTCAGCTATTCGCCGGCCGCCACCATTGGGTCGGGCGTGCGTCCGGACGAACTCCGGCCCGGCGGAACAACTATTGAAGCCAACGGCGCCAGAGACAGCAATAACAAGGTAATGCTGGATGGCATTGACGATACCGAGATGGTGGCCCAGACCTTTGTTGTGCGGCCAAGCGTTGAAGGGCTGCAAGAATTTCGCGTGATTACCAACAGCGCAGGCGCGGAGTTCGACCGTGGAGCAGGCGCGGTGGTGGTGACCAGCACGCGGTCGGGTTCGAATCAGTTTCATGGCTCAGTGTTTGAGTTCTTCCGGAACTCCGCCATGGACGCCAAGAACTTCTTCGACCGCGCTAGCGCGCCCATTCCGCCCTACCGTTTGAATAATTTCGGAGCGAGATTAGGCGGCCCCGTCATACCCAACAAAACTTTCTTCTTTATCGATTATGAGGGCTTTTTTGAGGCGCAGGCGCAGACGATCGTTTCCACCGTTCCCACGGCGGCCATGCGCCAAGGAAATTTCCAAGGCCAGGGGCTCATTTACGATCCGTTGACCACTACGCCGTTGGGGTCGAATTATACCCGGACGGCATTTGCCAATAACATCATCCCGGCATCGCGCTTCGACCCGATTGCGGCGCAGCTGGTCAATCTGTATCCGCTGCCGCAGACTTCCGGCCTGGTGAATAATTACGTTTCCCAGCCCGTTAAGACAACAGATAATAACCGCGCTGACATACGCGTCGACCACCAGATCAGCTCAAATCAAAACTTTTTCGCGCGCTACTCCATTGATGACGCGCAGATAGTCAACCCCAACACCTTCAATAACGCGATCGGCGGCAACGAAGGCCAGTTCGCCGGTCCGGATGCAATCCGCGGGCAAAATGGGGCGCTGGCTTACACCAACGTAATCACTCCGAATGTAGTTGGGGAGTACCGTTTCGGTTTCACGAGGTTTACGAATTTCCTATTGCCGGCGAATCTGACGAGTCCCGTATTCGGGCTAATCCCGGGCCGTAACCCGACTGACCCGTCCGCACCGATTATCAGCCCTTCCGGGTTCGGCGGCCTGGGCGACTCGCGCTCGATTCCGTTGATTCGCCTTGAACACATGTTCGAAAATATCGGCAGCCTATCCTGGCAGCACGGCGCGCATGCCTTTAAATTCGGCGGGGATTTCCGCCGCTACTTAATCAGCGACTCGTCGCCGCCCAGCCAAAGCCCTTTCGGCCGGTTCAATTTCGACAATACGTTTACGAATAATCCAGCCGTTCCCGCCGGTACGGGAAACGTGATGGCCTCCATGCTGCTTGGGTTTCCCAGCACCACCTCGCGGGACTTTTTCCTGCCGGGCGTAGCGCATGTGCTGACCAGCCAGAATAATTTTTATGTGAGCGATACCTGGCGCGCCAGCCGGAAGCTGACTCTGAATATCGGAGTTCATTATGAAATCAATACGCCGCCGCATGAGGCCAATAACTATTGGGCGAACGTCAACATGGCCACCGGCCAAATCCTGCTGGCGGGGGTCAATTCCGGCGCAACCACCGGCGTCCAAACCGACTACAAATCCATTGGCCCACGCTTCGGCTTTGCCTATCAGGTGAATAACAAAACGGTGGTGCGCGGAGGCTACGGCATCTTTTACGATCCGCAACTCGGCGCGGGAACAATCTTACGCCAGCAGCGCCAGTGGCCGTTCGATCTGGTCTATACGATTACGCCGGGCTCCTTGTTTCCACAGAACAAGGTATCGCAGGGTTTCTTGAGGTTATCGGACATCCCCACGGGAGTATTTGCGCAGCCGTTCGGCACGTTGAAGGGAATTCCGTTCAACTTCCAGAACGCGGACGTGCAGCAGTACAACGTGGGAGTGCAAAGGCAGATTAACAGTACATCGTCGTTCACGCTAAGCTACGTGGGCGCGCTGGGCCGGCATCTTTCCTGGTCTTTTCCGGCCGACCAACCGGCTCCGGGGCCGGGCAACATTCAATCCCGCCGGCCCTTCAACTCGCTCTATCCCAACGTGTCGACGATCACGTTCATCGAATCGACTGGAGCGTCCGAATTTAATTCGCTCCAAGCCGTGTTTGAAAAGCGGGTTTCGAAAGGGGTTTATTTCACCACGAATTATGTATGGTCACACAGCCTGGACAATGCGCCCTACGATGGCGGCGCGGATGGCCCGGTTCCTCAGGACCCAACCAACCGGAACGCCGATTGGGCCAGCTCAAGCAACGATGCGCGGCAGCGCTTGAATATATACGGCACTTACGAATTGCCGTTCGGACCTGGCAAGGCGTTTCTTAATAGTAATTCGGCAGTAACTCGCTATCTGTTGAGCGGATGGCAGGTCAATGGAATTAGCGTCATACAAACCGGATATCCATTCACCGTCACCGTTACAGGCTCACCCACCAACACGGGCGCGACGGACCGGGCCAACGTTGTGCCGGGCGTGAGCCTCTATCCCGCGAATCAATCCATCAATCAATGGTTCAACCCGGCGGCGTTCTCCATACCCACGGCTTACAATTGGGGCAATTCCGGCAGAAACATTCTCAGGGGACCGGCAACTGTGAATTTCGATTTCACGATGGCAAAGAGAATTGCCATACGGGAAAGCAAAGAGCTTAGTTTCCGGGCTGAGTTTTTTAATATTTTCAACCACCCGCAATTCACTTTGCCCGCCAGCACTGTGGGCTCGGCAGGCCTTGGCACCATCACCGCGACGGCACGTCCCGCACGGCAGATCCAGCTTGTTCTGCGGCTGTTGTTTTAAGCGCCGGTGGTGAAAATCGCTGCCTCACGGTCACGGCTCTTACGCTTCCAACTTGGTTTCAGCATTTTGAACTGTTGAAAAGTGAAGCTGACTTTGCCAAACAATGCGAAGCTATTGGCTGCAGACAGCCTTCATCGCTTGCGTGATATCGCTCCTGAGCTTCGCAATCCGCGCGGTATAGGCCGCCTGCAGGCACGCTCTCTCGGCTCCGCAGGCCTTGCGTTTTGCCAGAAACTCTTGGGCCTCAGTCTGCCTTTCACCATTTGCACCCATCAAGAAGGGAAACTTAGCATAGGCATACCAGAGGCCGCCCATCTCGCTGTCCAACTCCGAAAGATTACGGTACTTGCAGACGGAGATCTCGTCCGGATTGCGCGCCTTCGCGCAATCGAAGCTGGCGGCGGCTACCGGTGTTACCAGGCCGGTCAGCGAAAGTATTAGCGCCGCGGCGTGCAAGGAGCTCCGGAGCATCGTTATGGACGTTTTCACGACCTTTATAGTAAGCCACACGCACGCCCAAAGTCACTGGCGAGGGTAGCACCCTTGCAATGCTGCGCGCGCCAGTCTGGCCGGACGGCAGGCGAAGCATGTTGCAGGATTTAGAGCCGCATCCGTCCGTATGGGCGTGCCGTAAGCTGAAATTAGCCTACATGCGATCCCGAACGTCCCTTTTTACAAATTTCTTTTTGCTGGCCGCCGCGGTTTCAACCGCGCTCGCCCAGACGAATGACGTCACGCGCGCCACGCTCGACAACGGTCTTCGAGTGGTGATTGTTCGCGACCCGCTGGCTCCGGTGGTAACAGTAGAAAACAACTACTTAGTGGGAGCGAATGAAGTTCCGGCGGCATCGGTCGGCTTGGCGCACGCACAGGAGCATATGGCCTTTCGCGGCTGCACCGGCGTGTCAGCCGACCAGATTGCCGCCATCTATGCCCAGTTGGGCGGCCTGATGGATGCCGATACACAGCAGAATATTACGCAATATTTTGTCACTGTCCCGGCGCAAGATCTGGATTTAGCCTTGCGCGTAGACGCAGCCTGCATGAGCGATGTGGATGACTCACAGCAGCAGTGGGAAGAGGAGCGCGGCGCGATTGAACAGGAGGTTGCGCGCGATCTTTCCAATCCCACCTATAAATTCATCACGCGGCTGAATCATGACCTGTTTACAGGAACGCCTTACGAACTGGACGCGCTGGGCAGCAAGGAGTCTTTCGATAAGATTACCGGCGCAACGCTGAAAGATTTCTACCGCAAATGGTATGCGCCGAACAACGCCATCCTGGTGGTGACCGGCGACGTGGACCCGGCCAGCACACTGGCGAAAATTAAACAATATTACGGTTCGATTCCCCGGCATGACGTTCCAGCCCATCCCTCCATCAATCTGAAGGCGGTGCAAGCGGACACATTCGTAATGGATAGCAATTTACCGTATGTATTAACTTTGGTGTCCTTCCGCTTTCCTGGAACCGACAGTCCTGACTACGCGGCGGCACGCATTTTGGGCGATGTTATTTCCAGCCAACGCGCGGATCTATTCGCATTGGTGCCGCAAGGCAAAGCGCTGGGGACCGACTTCGGGCTAGTAGAAAGCTATCCGTTAGCCAGCGCGGCCTTTGCCTTGGCTGCCTTGCCCGCAGGCGCTGATCCGGCGGCTACTACCGCGGAAATCAAGAAGATCTTGCAGAACTACGCCACAAATGGAGTCCCGGCTGATTTGGTGGAGGCGGCCAAGAAGGGTGAGGTGGCAGGCGCGGAATTCGGGCGCAATTCCATTTCCAATCTGGCTTCTTCCTGGTCACAAGCTTTGGCCGCGGAAGGCCGGCAATCGCCCGATGAAAGCGTGGAGCAACTGAAACGCGTGACCGTCGCCGACGTCAATCGCGTGGCTAAGAAATACCTGCTAGGACCTTCCATTGTGGCGACACTGAAGCCCAGGCCGTCCGGTGAAGCGGTGGCTTCGAAAGGATTCGGCGGCTCGGAAAAAGCGACCGCCACGCCGACTAAGCCGGTAGCGCTACCCGAATGGGCCGAGGGTGCGATTAAATCTTTGCGCATCCCGCCCGCTACTCCGCTGCCATCGGATGTCACGCTCGCCAACGGCATCCGGCTGATCGTGCAGACTGAAAAAACGAGTCCGACTATCAGCCTGACCGGTTCCATCAAAACGCAAACGCAGATGCAAACGCCGCCTGGGCAGGAAGGCGTTTCCGAGGTTCTGGAAGGGCTTTTCTCCTATGGGAGCAAGAAGCTGGATCGCCTCACATTCCAGAAAGCGTTGGATGATATTGCGGCATCCGAATCAGCCGGCTCTAACTTCGCCTTGAAAGTCCTGAAAGGCGACTTTGTACGCGGCGTGGAGTTATTGGCTGATAACGAACTGCATCCCGCGCTGCCCGCGGACGATTTTAAAGTAGTGCAGCAGCAGACCGCCGAGCTAAGTGAGGGCGAATTGAAAACGCCTGGCTATCGAGCGAGTCACGCTTTGTTGCGGGGGTTACTCCCGACGGGCGACCCGCTGTTGCGCGAGACTACTCCTAAGACAGTCAGCGCGTTGAAATACGAAGATATTCAAAACTATTACGCCAAGACGTTCCGTCCGGATCTAACGACGATCGTGGTGATCGGCGACGTTACTCCCGCTGAGGCGCGCGCAGCTATCGAGAAATATTTCGGTGAGTGGCAAGCCTCCGGCGCCAAGCCGGCCGTGGTTCTTCCAGCGGTGCCCGCCAACAAACCTGGCGCGACGAATGTGCCCGACCCGAGCAGCGTGCAGGACGAAGTAGAGTTGGCTCAGCAGCTTGAAATGAATCGCTTCAGTCCCGATTATTATCCGCTGCAAGTAGGCAATCACGTGTTGGGCGGCGGATTCTACGCCACGCGGCTGTATCGCGATCTTCGCCAGAAGGCAGGCTACGTTTATAACATTGACGATTCGCTTGAGGCCGGTGAGACGCGCGCGAATTACAGCATTAATTACGGTTGCGACCCGAAGAATGTTTCGAAGGCGCGGATTATGGTGGAGCAGGAATTAATCGACATGACCAAGAACAACGTGACGCCCGGCGAATTGCAGCAGGCCAAGGCGCTGCTGTTGCGCCAGATTCCGCTTTCCGAGGCAAGTGAAGATGCGGTGGCGGCGGGTTACGTTGGGCGCGCTCGCGTGGGTCTTCCGCTGGATGAGCCAGCGAACGCCGCTAAACGCTATTTTGCTATGACCGCCGAGGAAGTGCGCGCAGCGTTTGCCAGGCACATTAATCCGGCAAACTTCGTGCAAGTGGTGCGCGGGCCGACGCCGCAATAAAAGGAAGAAAGATGTCTGAACGTTATACAGAAAAAGCGCAGCGCATCATTTTTTTCGCTCGCTATGAGGCGGCGCAAGTTGGGGCATCTTATATTGAGCCCGAACATTTGCTGTTAGGCCTATTGCGGGAGTCGCGAGAATTGATCACGCCGCCGGCGGATTTACACAATCTGGTTGATGAGTTGCGAACCGCCATGCCTGCGCCAGGAAAAAAGATCAGCACCTCCGTGGACTTGCCGCTGTCCCATGGCACAAAGCGCATTTTGGCTTACAGCGCAGAGGAGGCCAAGCGACTGAGTCATCAACAGATCACTCCGGAGCATCTTTTACTTGGGTTGATGCGGGAGAGTGGAACACCAGCGGCGGAAATTTTACGAAAGCATGACTTTACCGCCGTGCGCGTGAAGATTGGTTTGCGGGGTGGCAACGAAGCCATTGTCCATGCTTTGCGCGAAACATTTTCACCAATGGCCAGCCGGCTAACTGGTGAGATAGAGCCCGCCGTCACTTTTTCATTCAAACCCGGTGAGGGCGCATGACAGTCCGCGAACTCGGGCAACAACTGCGCAGCCGCAAAATCTCTTGCGTGGAACTGATCACGCAGGTATTGGCCGATATTAAGCAGCGCGATTCGTTCCGCACCCTGATCACGATGACGGAAGACGAGGCGCTCGCCGAGGCTGCTGAGCGCGACCGTGAACTCGCGGCAGGAAAGGATCGCGGCCCGTTTCACGGCATCCCTATTGCCGTCAAAGATCTCTTCTACACGCGCGGCATTCGTACTACCGGCGGTTCGTTAGTATTCAAGGAGTTCATTCCCGATTACGACGCCACTGTGGTCGAGCGGCTGCGCGCGGCGGGCGCCGTTTCCGTCGGCAAAAGCAATCTTCACGAAATTGCTTTCGGCATTACATCGAAAAATCCGCATTACGGGTTTGTGCTGAATCCGCTTGACCCGAAGCGGATTGCGGGTGGTTCCAGCGGAGGCTCGGCGGCGCTGATCGCGGGCAAGTTTCTGCCCATGGCGCTGGGCACGGATACCGGCGGATCCATTCGCGTCCCGGCTGCGTATTGCGGCATTACCGGAATCAAGCCGACCTACGGCCGCGTGAGCCGTCATGGCGTTCTGCCGCTGGCGTTCAGCTTAGATCACGTTGGGCCGCTGGGCTCTTGTGTGGAAGATTGCGCGTTAGCGATGAATGCGCTGGCTGATGGCGATTTCAGCCTCCCACATTCAGCCGGATTGAAAGGCGTGCGCGTGGGTGTCCCGAATAATTTCTTCTTTGAGCGTGTGGATGCGGAAGTCTCCGCCGCCGTTCGCAAAAGCATTGCGGAAATGGAGCGCCTGGGCGCGGCGCTAGTTGATGTGAATGTTCCCGATATGGACGAAGCCAACGCCGCCGCCCGCGTTGTACAGCTTTCCGAAACAGCGGCGATTTACGTAAACCACACGAACCCGAAGATGTTTGGTGAAGACGTTTGGGCGCTACTGGAGCAAGGCCGGATGATCCTGGGCCACGAGTATGTCAATGGACAGCGCGTCCGGACGTTGTTCCGGCAGCATTTTGATGAGCTTTGGCGGAAGATTGATGTGCTAGCCACGCCTACGACGCCCATCACGGCTCCGCTGCAGGAACAAGACAGCATTCTCATCGGCGACACTGAAGAAAACGTTCGCATGGCAACTACGCGCCTGGTTCGCTCTATCAATTTTCTCGGCGAACCTGCTTTATCCATGCCGTGTGGCAAGAGTTCCAACGGCATGCCTATTGGGCTGCAATTGATCAGCGCGCCGTTTACGGAAGGCCGACTGCTGCAAATCGCGAAGACGTTGGAAGCAACCCATGTCAGCGACGGTTGAACAGATTGACCTTTGGCGTAGCTCCACTTCCGAACACCAGCGGCTGGAATTTAAGGAAGCAAAAACTCAATTCGATAACCCCAAGCTTTTTCAATATTGCGTGGCAATTGCGAATGAAGGCGGCGGTCATCTATTGCTCGGAATTGCCGATAAGCCGCCACGCGCGGTGGTGGGCACGCAAGCTTTCCACAATCCGGTTGTTATGGCCGCGAAGCTTTTTCAAGCGCTCGGTTTCCGGATAGATATCGATGAAGTAAATCATCCGGATGGCCGGGTATTGGTCTTTCATATACCGTCCCGGCTACGCGGGAGCGCTTATCATCTGGACGGCATGTACCTGATGCGGTCCGGCGAATCGTTAGTTCCGATGAGCGAGGATCAGCTCAGGAAGATTTTTGCCGAAGGGGAGCCAGATTGGATTGAGCAGCATTCGAGAACCGGATTGGATGCCGAACAGGTCATCGACCTTCTCGATACGCAAACGTTTTTCGAGTTGTTAGATCTTCCGTACCCGACGGCTCGCACTGGCGTCATTGAACGGCTGCTGCGCGAGAAAATGATCGATGAATTGAATGGCGCTTATGCGATTCGGCGTATGGGTGCCCTGTTGCTGGCCAAGCGGCTGGAAGAGTTTTCAGACATAGCCCGCAAAGCGCCGCGAGTTGTTGTCTATCATGGCGTGTCAAAGCTTGAAACCAGACTGGATCAGATCGGAATTAGAGGATATGCAGTGGGATTTCAGGATTTAGTTCGATCTGTCATGGCCCAGTTGCCGCAGAACGAAGTGGTGGAAGATGCTCTCCGAAAGGAGATGAAACTTGTGCCTGAGATAGCCGTCCGCGAATTGGTGGCAAACGCACTCATACACCAGGATTTTGCAATGAGTGGATCGTCCATGATGGTAGAAATTTACAGCAACCGGGTGGAGATTTCTAATCCGGGAGAACCAGTGGTGCCGGTGGAGAGATTCATCGATGGGTACGAATCGCGCAATGAACGCCTGGCTGGGCTCATGCGGCGGATGGGAATCTGCGAGGAAAAGAGCAGCGGCATCGATCGAGTGATTCAAACCGCGGAACTATACCAACTGCCAGCGCCCGATTTCATTGCGAGTCAACGGCGTACCTTTGTGAAAATCTACGGCCCACGAGATTTCGAGGAAATGGGACGAGAAGACCGCATGCGTGCCTGTTACCAGCACTGTTCCTTGAAATGGGTCATGTCGGAGATCATGACAAACCAATCTTTGCGGGCACGTTTTCAGCTACCGGAAAGCAAGAGCGCTATCGTTTCGCAGGTCATTGCCGCTGCAATTGAGGGCGGCTTGATAAAGCTGGATGAAAAGGTTGGAACCTCGCGGAAGTACGCTCGGTATCTCCCGTTTTGGGCGTAAGTTTTATTTAAAATTGGAGCTATCTAAATCAGAGCATGCCTGGCAACTCGCTGAAGCGAAAGGCTTTCTTATTTAAGCTTGTGCCGCTAATGGCAGTCCAGATGCCTCAATCGCCCGCCAGCCGCCGTCGAGCGAAAGGATATTCCGGTACCCCATCTTCTGCAAGTTATCCGTCGCTAGCGCGGAACGGTACCCGCCGCCGCAATAGAGCACTAATTTGGTGTCTTTATCGGGAAACGTCTTCTCAATATCGCGCTCGATGATGCCTTTGCTCAAATGAACGGCCCCGGCCGCATGCGCCGCTTGCCATTCGGAGTCTTCCCGCACGTCCACCAACTGGCCCGCGTCGCCGGCTGCCAGCATGCGCTTGTACTCTTCGATATCTATTTCATGAATGCGCTTTTTGGCATCGTGAACGATGGCTAGAAAGCCTTCGCTGTGGTGCTTTACCGCCGTGCTCATGCTTCCACCTCAGCGGCTTCGGCGGCCACGTTTTGCGCCACGTTGCTGTCTTTAACGCGTTGAATATTCGCTCCGGCCGCCGCTAATTTCTCTTCGATTCGCTCGTAGCCGCGATCCATGTGATACACACGATCAATGGTGGTCTCGCCGTGCGCTACCAGAGCCGCCAGCACTAGCGACGCACTGGCCCGCAGATCGGAAGCAATCACCTGCGCTCCCATGAGGCGGTCCTCGCCGGCCACAATGGCCTGCCGTCCTTCCACACGAATGTTGGCGCCCATGCGTGCTAACTCCTGCGTGTGCATGAAGCGGTTTTCGAAAATTGTCTCTGTGATAAAGCTGATGCCGTGGGCCACGCTCATCCAAGCCATGTACTGCGCTTGCAAGTCGGTAGCAAAGCCCGGAAATTCTTCGGTGGTCATATCAATGGCCTTCGGACGAGCCAGGCAGCGCACCCGCAATGCGCCCGGCTGCGATTCATCCACCTCGGCTCCGGCGCGCTGCATTTTTACGGTCAACGCCGCGATATGTTCGGTGTTACAGCCGCTGATGATCACGTCGCCACGGGAAATCGCGGCTGCCAGCACAAACGTTCCTGCTTCGATGCGGTCGGGAATAATCGCATGTTCAGCCCCGTGCAATTTTTCCACGCCTTGCACTTTGATGAGCGATGTACCAGCCCCTTCGATCTTGGCGCCCATCTTGTTCAAGAGCTCGGCCAGGTCTTTTACTTCGGGCTCGCGCGCTGCGTTGCGAATCAGCGTTTGCCCGCGCGCCAGTACCGCCGCCATCAGCACGTCTTCGGTCCCCGTGACCGTGATGCGGTCGAACTGAATATTGCCGCCTCGCAGGCCATCGGGCGCTTGCGCTTCCACGTAGCCGTGAGTTTGAACGATGGTCGCGCCCAGTTGCTCCAGGGCGGAAACGTGCATGTTAATGGGGCGCGCGCCAATCGCACAACCGCCCGGCATGGATACACGGGCACGTCCGGTGCGCGCTACCAGCGGCCCTAACACCAAGCTCGACGCACGCATGGTTTTCACTACGTCATAAGGCGCTTCCGGGCGATCCAGATGCTTCGCGTGGACGGCAATTTTGCCGTCGTACACTTTGCTGTCACCCACGGTCACCTTCGCGCCGCTATATTCCAGCAGGCTCTGCATGGTGCTGATGTCTTTCACGCGCGGAATCCGGCGCAGCACCACCGGTTCGTCCGTTAACAAGCAAGCAGCCAATGCGGGTAGCGCCGCATTCTTTGATCCGCTTACGGGAATTTCACCGCTTAAGGGCGTGCCGCCCACGATCCTGAATTTGTCCATGTTCGTTAAAGTTTTTCGCCTAGGGCAACCCGCAAACGGCCTTTCGCGCCGGTTAACTTAGCCTCCGCCTGGCTACGCGGCAAATTGCATTTGTGCATTACGATGGCCGTGCGTACCGATCCAGCCGCATTAAGCAGCCGGGCCGCTTCTTCATAAGATACGCCCGCGACCTTGACGATGATGCGCCGGGCGCGGTCCACCAGCTTTTCGTTAGTGGGCTGCACGTTCACCATTAGGTTCCCGTACACGTAACCCAGCCGCACCATCACGCCGGTACTCAACATGTTTAAGACAAGTTTGGTGGCCGTGCCCGCTCGCAAGCGGGTGGAACCGGTCACGACTTCCGGACCGGGCACGGGCGTGATCGCTATTTCGGCGACTCGCGCCACTTCCGAATTGGGCGTGCAACTCAGACCGATGGTTAAAGCCCCCAATTGCCGCGCATAAGCCAAGCCGCCTAATACGTACGGCGTGCGACCGCTAGCCGCGATTCCGACCAAAGCATCAGTGGAGCCCAAATTGCGGTCCGCTAAATCCCGCTTACCCTGCTCCGGGTCGTCTTCCGCCTTCTCTATGGAATGCCGTAGCGCTCGGTCGCCGCCAGCGATAATGCCTTGCACCAGTTCAGATGGGGTATTAAAAGTCGGCGGACACTCGGACGCATCTAAAACACCTAGCCGACCGGAAGTCCCAGCGCCAGTGTAGAAAAGCCGGCCACCCGCTTCCAAACGCCGCGCGACCGCGTCTACCGCTTGGGCGATGTGAGCAAGCTCCCGCTCCACAGCCAGCGCCACTTCCTGATCGGCGGTATTCATCACCCGCAGCATATCGAGGGTGGGCAGTGCATCG
>DASXGT010000107.1:0-19005 GCA_036488895.1 Bryobacteraceae bacterium
CCGGTAATGGCGGTGTTAAAAACGACCTCGCCGGTACGTAGTACGGGCGCACCAAAGCTGACTCCCTCGAAGACCGTGCCGTCTTCCAGGACGAGAACTGCTTGCTCCAACTAATAGGCTCCTCAACAGTGGGGTTCCGCATGAGTATGCGGCCGACCGGTGGCCCGATCACTTTATTTGAGCACGTTTTAGTTTTGTATTCAAATTGGTATGAATGGGCGTTGATTTTAAGCGGCTTTGGCTCCTGATGAGAGTCCGAGGGCAGTGGTGAATTGGTCTTGGGTTGCTTGTCTTGGGGCTGGAGACGAGATGGTTTCAGGATTTGAAAATACGAAGCCATTTTGTCCGGAGTGGTGGTTTTGTGGGACGGTTGCCGCAGCTTGCCGTTGCTGGTTCTGTCCCCGTTGCCGACGCTCTTTTTGCAAGCTGCGGAGTTCGGCGGAGGCTTTATCAGCGCGGCGGGAAAGGCGGGCTTCTTGAAGTTGGAGGCTGCGGATTTGTTTTTCGTAGGTGAGGAAGGTGTGGACTTCGATTAAAGATACGCGGATTTCGGGGTTGTGCTCGGCGAATTGCGGCGCGAATTCGATGCGGCCTTTAGCGAAGATGGCCATTTCGAGGGCCAGGGTGCGGCGGGCGCGCCAGGTGGTTTCCGCTAGCGTTTGGACGAGATTGGATTCCTGCAGGCCGACGGGCTGAAATTCGTTTTGGTAGTCGCGGAGGAGTTGGTTGTATTGGGCGGCGTCGGTAGTGGGGAGTAGGGTGGCGTGACCGGTTAGAGCGGAGGTGACGGTGCTGAGGTTGGCGTTTGCGGCTGCGGCGGCCGGGATGGTGAGCGCGGGTGTTTTTGCGGATGCTTCGACGGCGGATTCTTGGATGGGGAGTTCGGTTTCGGCGAGATGGTTTTCCGTCGGCTGGATGTCTGGCGAGAGGTTTTGTTGAGCGGCTTTGCGAGCTAACTTGTTGGCTTTGCGCTCAGCGGCGCGGCGGATGCTGCGTGGTGTCATGTTTTGCTCCAGAAATGGAAATGGCTCGCGGAACAGGTGGGAGCCTGTGCGCGAGCCTGGCTGGAGCGTAGCACGCGGGCAAGGAGGCGCGAGGAGAAGACAGAGCGAAAAATAAAGATAAAGCTTTTAGAATCAATTTCAAAATATTTTTCGCACTTCTGTCACCAAAAACAGGCTGCATAATCAGAAGAGTGCGCAAGCAAGTCCTTCTGCAGGTGCTGCAAGGCGCGGCAGACGCCAATATCCGGTTTGATGATTTGCGATCGCTACTCGCGACGCTTGGCTTCAACGAACGCGTCAAGGGGAGTCATCACATATTTACAAAACCGGAGGTGATGGAAATCCTGAACCTTCAGCCCAAGGGAGCGTTCGCTAAGCCGTATCAGGTAAAACAAGTTCGCCGCGTTATTGTTCGGTATAAACTGGCGGAGAGAGTTGAATGACCAAATACGAGATCATATTGTATTGGAGCGACGAGGACGAAGCCTTCGTAGCGGAAGTGCCGGAATTGGCCGGGTGTGCCGCCGACGGTCCCACCAGACAGACGGCGCTCGCCAATGCAGAGACTGTGATTGCCGAGTGGCTGGAGACAGCTCGGGAACTTGGCCGGGTCATACCGGAGCCTAAAGGCCGTCTGCTTTACGCCTGATCCGTCAGAATGGCATTAACTGCTGGTTCAAGCCACAGTGTTTTACCAGAATGAATACACGCCTAACCATTGACAAAGCGGGTCGCGTTGTCATCCCCAAGCCGCTGCGGGAAGAACTGCATCTGGAGCCGGGCGACTCCGTCGAGATGGAGAGCGCCGAAGACCAGATCACCCTGCGCCCGGTGCGCGGGACGGGTCCGCTTTCCCAGGAGCATGGGGTGTGGGTGTTTCACAGCGGGCAACCCCTGTCCGCCTCTGTCACCGATGAGATTCTGGAGCAGATTCGCCGGGAACGCGACTTGGAGAACCTCGGCAAGAACGAATGAAGCGTTGAGTGGCGAAGAATACGCCGACGCGCTCCAAGTCCCGGCGGCGGCTCGCTACGGCAGCTCAGGCGGTACCATAAATAGCATCACCTTCGGCGAGTCATCTCGCAAATGTTGACAAGGTAACCACGCATGAATTTGAAGTTTGGCTGGAATCGCCGTTCCTTTTTGTCATTGCTTGGGCTGGCCGGTAGTAGCCTGGGTACTTCCACCGAGTTGGATGCGGCGGGATTCTTCGGCAAGAAGCCCAAGCCGCCCGTGCCTTCCGTCGATGGCCGCGCCATTGTTCCTATTACCAGCGGCCTTGGTTCCACCGGCGATATCTATGCCGAGTTGGGCGTCACGCCACTGATCAATATCAATGGCACGGTGACGGTGATCGGCGGTTCGGTGATGAAGCCGGAAGTGATGGAGTTGATCCGCAGGGGCAATGAACACTTCGTTTTGATCGACGAATTGGAAATCGCAGCGGGCAAGTTTATCGCGAAATTGTGTCAGTCTCCAGCCGGCTATACCGGTCTGGTGACGGGTGGAGCGGCGGCGGCGATGGTGGTGGGCTATGCCGGGATGATGACTGAGGACCTTGAGCCTCGCATGCGAGACATTCCCGATGTCAGCAAGTTCCCGAAGAACGAGGTCATCATTCAAAAGAGCCATCGCTACGCTTTTGACCATCAGATCCGGCAGACGGGCGCGAAGCTGATTGAAGTGGAGACGCGCGAGGAGATGATTGCCGCGATCAATCCCCGGACTGTGGCGATCCACTTTACGAACATCCTGTCCGACCGGGGTAAGGTAAGCGGTCCGGAGACAGTCGCCATCGCCAAGGCGCACAACATTTACACCTTCAACGACGCCTCCGCGGATGTGCCACCGAAAGAGCGGCTCTGGGAGTATCCGGCCATCGGCTTCGACATGGTTACTTTTAGTGGGGGAAAGGATATTTGCGGACCGCAGGCATCCGGTATCTTGATCGGCAAAGAAGAATTGATCCACTACGCCTTGCTGAACATGAGCCCACAGGAAGACCGCATCGGGCGTTGCTGTAAGGTTGGCAAGGAAACGATTTTCGGCCTGCTGAAGGCGTTGGAACTCTTCGTCAACCAGGACTACGAAACCATGCTCAAGATGTACGACGAGCGCGCACGGGTGATTAGCGGGGCGGTGGAGAAGTTCGGACTGACCGCACTCCCGCGAGAGTTTAATCCGCAAGCTTTGGGCAACGTGACGCCTAGTTACCACTGGCGGATTGATCGATCGAAGCTGAATATCTCAGGGCCGAATGTGATGCAGAAACTGGCCGATACTCGGCCTATTGGAATCGGCAGCCTGGGCGCGGGCGCTAGCGGGATGCGTGGGAGGAATCCGGACGAACCCGCAGGTGAGCCGGTCGCCGGCGGGAGGCACGGCGGACAGGATGGGCATTCTAGCGACCCAGACAGCTTTGGGTTTGCGGTGTGGCAGCTTAAAGACGGCGAGGATAGGATGATTGCGGAGCGGTTGGTGGAGATCTTTAGCGCGGCTTCGAAGACTTAGGCTTTGGCGATCAAGTAGAGGTGGCTTTTTTTCGCGATCCTGATTTTGCGGTGCGAGTTTCTTCCAATGCCCGATCCAGTAGGGTTTTGATGACCGCTTGGCGGCTCACGTTAAGCCGGGCCGCGCGTTCGTCGAGTTCTCGCAACATGCCTTGGGTCAGATCGACATTCACTCGTTGGACCGGTTTGACCACAGTGAACTTGTTCGTGAAGTAAGCGGAGATGTTTTCGCCGCGCGATGCTTTTTCAGCGATCTTATCGGCGGATAGCGTGGTTCTAGGCGTTTTCGGCATAGCTTTGCTCCTCTTCTTTCGTCGCTTTCCAGGCTGTGACTAGATGGTAGTACTCACCTTCTTCGTCATGTCTGATCACACAGATGACAGAACAGAGGGTTCCCCGGCACCAGCCGATAGCACGGAACTGTTCGGGGTCATCGTTCTTTTGGTCAACTAGGTAAGTCTGGTCGAAAATCTGCCGCGCTTCTTCCAAGCTAATGCCGTGCTTCTGTTTGACGATCCGGCTCTTCGTTCGATCAAACTCGAACCGCATATATAACAGTTATACCAAGTACCCCGCTATTCCACAGCGGACGATGAATGCGACGATAAGGAAACAGTTAAAGATTTACTATGAAGCGCGACTCCGATTTTTTTGGCGAGGCCGAACTCGATCTTGTGTTTATGGCCCGGCGATTGCGCGAGGCTTTGAAGATTGAAGAGTTGTTTACGGCGGCTCGGATTGAGTATCTGGTGGAGACTGGGACTTATATGGGAGGCATATTGCTGAAACGGGAACTTACGGGGGCGTTTTTTTATGTTGCGCCTGAGGCTCGGGAATCCGCTATTCAGTTATTGCTGGCAAATCATCACAAGCCGTATTTGGAGAAGAGTGCTTAGGACAGGCCGTTTACCTAAGGGTGTTCGGTCCGTGAACATACGTTGCCGCTTACTTACGTGCACGGCTCGGAATGGACGTTTCAGGCGCTTGAACAGAGGAATGAGTTTGGCATTTTTTCTCTTAAGTCAACGACAGTTAAGTCTCGGGGTCGCAGTTGCGCAGGGTTGCGGCCATTTCTTCGGGTGCTATGTCCGCTAGAAATGTGCCGTATCCGGTTTCAATGGTCGCCAGGTATTTTAGTTTTGTGGCGCTTCGCTGTAGCGGCAAAAACTGTATGTGGAAGTGGTAGGGCGCTTCTTGATCTTGCAGCGGCGCTTGTTTGACGGCCATCATGAGCGGCAGCATGAAGCCGTAGAGGTTGTCGTACTTGCGCCGGACGACGCTGATGATTTGCGCGAGGCTATCGAGTTCCGCGCCGGTCAATTCCAATAACGTGCGCACGTGCCGGCGGGCGGTAATCCATATCTCGGACGGAAAGCGGGCCGCGAAAGGCACATAGGCTACAAAGTGCTCGTTGCTTGAGACAATGCGCGATTGCTGCCTTAGTTCCTCCGCGAGCAGATAGCAAATGAGGCATTCGCCGCCATGCCTGCGCAAGGATTCGATTTCCTTTTCCACCACGGGCGACAGGAACGGCATGGCATAAATCTGCCCGTGCGGATGAGGCATGGTCACGCCTACCGCGTCGCCGCAATTTTCGAATACGGCCACCATTGCGATGTCCGGATTCGCGGCGTGCTCGGCCGTGCGTTTTACCCAGAGGCTAATCACTTTGCGCCAGTTTTCTACAGTCAGCTTCGAGGGTGGAAGGGTATGCTCGGGCGAATAGAGGACCACGTCGCAAGCGCCGCGCGGGCCGGTTTCATCGAACGGAGCGGGTTCGGCAGCCGGATCAAACGGATCGGCTAGCGGTGAGAATCCGGGGAAATCGTTGGGATACAAATGCACGTCATAGTGATCGGGAACTTTGCCCGATCCCGGATCGAAAGGACACCAGTTAGCCGGCATTTGCGGCCGGTTCTGGCGGTTGGTATTGAAAACAACCCACTGCCGGAGCAGCGCGTGCCAACGCAGTTGATGCATGTTATTCCAAGGGAAACGTGACGGTATTACTGGTATTGCCGTTCTGCACTAGAACCAGTTGGGCGCTACTGCTGGAGCGGAAGCCGCCGGGCAAAACCACGCGCACTTCGTAGACACCGACGGCCCCTTGCGGCAGAATGGCCGAAACGACTTCGGCCGGCTCGCCGTTCACAGAAACGCTAACCGGCTTTAGAGTCTGCCCGTTCGGTCCATCCACTTGCCCCAGGCCAGTGGCCCATACGGTCACCACTTCGCCCGGTTTTGCCGGAGTGTCCGCGGTGACTGGCGCGCCGGCCGCATGCAGCAGCAGGCCGTTGCGAGGCTCGCGTGCGCCCACGGCAAATACTCCCGGAAATGCGGCGGTGAATTTAACGGCTACAGCATTGGTTGTGTTGATGGTTCCGGTGGCGTGGGCGGTGCGCACATACAAACTGCCAGCGGAGGCGCCGCTCAAATCGGCAGGCATTTGCAGTTGGACATGCTCCGGGGAAACCGAGAGCAGCGGCACCGGAATGCCGTTCAGAATCACTTGCACGCCCGCTAATTCGCGCGGCAATGGAGTGTCGTCTGAATTCTGGGCCGTTTCGGCAGTATCACTAAGAGCCGTGCCTTGCAGAGTCAGCAAGGTTCCCGGCGCAAATGCGGTGGACATCAGACTGGCCGAGTTGAGCAGCGCATCGCTCGATAGAGCGTTGTCGCCCGGAGTGAACATCAGGATGCGCCGGTCCGCCGAATCCGCCACGAACAGATTGACGCCGTCGGACGCCAAGGCCGCAGGATTATGCAACGAACCAGCGCCCGGGGTGTCGCTCACGGCGGATGACGTAAAATCCGGTTGGCCGAGCACTTCATCGGGAGGCGTGTCATCGCTGGACGGCAACGTATTCCAAACCAATACTCGATGCCAGCCCGCATCGCCCACAAAAAGATGCTTGCCGTCGAGCGCCACCGAAACGGGATCTAGAAACGACCGGCTTAACACGACGTCGGGCTGGGAAGAACCGCTGGTGCCTTGCCAGATCAGGACGCGATGATTAGCGGTATCGGCAGCCACCACTGTTTTACCGAACGAAGCCGATGCGGCTACACCCTGAATGACTGATTGGTTTTCCACCGCCACAGGAGCAAGTCCGCATACGGCGCAGGTCAATTCCGGATGGTCTGCCAGTTCGTCTTTCGGCCCGGGAATTTGGGCGAGATCGAAGGTTTGTAGTTGATTGGCTGAATCGGCGGCGTAGAGCCGGCCATTGGAAACAGATAGGGCGTGGGCGGCGATGCCGGATTCGTGCGCGGAAAAAGAAGGCTGCCCAATCACCGCGCGGGCCGCTTGACCGCTGTGAAATTCAGCGGCGTACGCGGATGAAATCATGACGAGCGCGGCGATCAGGAACCTGTTCATTTCTTCTTCTGCTTGTAGGTGGCGGTCACGCTGGTGGAAATTCCACCGCGGGCTTCGAAATCGCCGATGACGGTAGCTTCTTTGGGATCCGCCGCCGTCACTACATCT
Organism: Bryobacteraceae bacterium; assembly: GCA_036488895.1. Classification (GTDB taxonomy): domain Bacteria; phylum Acidobacteriota; class Terriglobia; order Bryobacterales; family Bryobacteraceae; genus Bog-105. Next base: position 7,002 of record DASXGT010000107.1, read on the forward strand.
AGTAGGAAACGGTTCACCACATTCTCTTGAAAAATGCCGAGATTCCGGTATGCCAGCATGTACATCTTCAACGATTTCAATTCCAAGCAGTGCCGCCCGGGCGTGTAGACCAGGCGCAGCGTGCCGTGGTCCGGCAGGCTTGTCTTCGGGCAAATGGAGGTGAACTCCGGCATGACAATTTCAATCTCATACTCGCCATATTGGTTCGGCCAAGTTTCAATTTCGGGCAGCGGCGCGTCCACGCCGGATGCGGCGTGCTCATCCGTATACTGACGATTCGTCTTCTTCATTTCGCTTCCAATTTGACCGCCAGCAATTCCAGAAAGAGCCCCACGTCTGTGACGACGCCAACCGCCTGTCCAGTTCCACGGTCACTCACCTTAGTTGGTACCGCCGGGTTGATGTCTACGCAGACGATTTTCACCCAGGCCGGCAGCATGTTGCCCGCGGCAATGGAATGCAGCATGGAACTAAGGCACAGCACCACGCCCGCACCCTTCAATTGCTCGGCGTAGGCATCCTGGGCGGCGTTCATATCGGTAATCACGCCCGGCAGAGGCCCATCGTCGCGCAAGCTTCCGGCCAACACGAACGGCACATTGGCTTTTACGCATTCATACATGACGCCTTTGGTCAGGCGGCCGGTTTCGACGGCCTGCCTAATGCCGCCCGCATGATTGATGGCGTTAATGGCCTGCATGTGATTGCGATGCCCATGCTGTTCCTGCCGCCCGTCCGAGGCGCGCACGCCCAGCGAAGTCCCGAGCAGCGCGGCTTCAATATCATGCACCGCCAGCGCATTCCCGGCCAGCACCACATCAATCCAACCGGCGCGGATCAAGCGCGAGAGCGGCACGCCGCCGCCGGTATGCACCACTACCGGTCCGGCCACGGCCACAATCTTGGTTCCTTCCTCGCGTACATGCCGCAGCAGAGACGCCGTTTTTTCGACGGCGGTCTCCACTTGGCGCTCGGAAGAGATTTCATTGCTCATGAACGCAAAATCGAGCCGGTCGCGCTCTTTTGCCTCCGGGACCACGCGGATGCCCTTCATGCCGGTGACAACCAAATCGCCCGCCTTCACATCGCGCAGGCGTCGGCAGACCGCTTGGCCGTCTTTCATGACAATCATGGCGTCCATGCGTTGGCTGCCTACTTCGAGCCATTGGCCACCGTGCCGCACCAAGGTTTTTTGGTTGGTGGTGGAGTAGAAATCTTCCGGCGCGCAGGTATCGGCTTCTGACGGCTTCAGCTCCGCGTCGCTCAAATCCGGCGGCGTGCAACCTAGGCCCAGGAGCTCCGTCATCATGTCTTCCATGCGCGCGGCTGATTCGGCCGAGACGCGCAGACGCAATTTAGACGGGTCGCCGTTGGTGCGGCCGATCGAGAAATGTTCTACCTCAAAGCGGCCGCCAAATTCGACCACCGTGTCGAAGATCCGCTCCATAATATGCGAATCAATCAGGTGGCCTTGCGCTTCCACTACTTCTGAGACGGAAAGCTCCGCTTCTGGTGTTGAATCAATCATTTTAAGAACGGGTCAGGAACACCGGCAAGCCTTCTTTGCTGGTGTAAGTAGGCCGGTAGCGCTCCGTATTGTACATGCTGGCGATATCGACTTTGCGCGGTCCCAGCTTAGGGTCGGGGATGGGCACCATGGCGAATTTCCCTTCGGAGATGGCCATCATCAGGCCGAATTTTCCCGCAGTGAGGGCGTCGTAGGCCATGGTGCTGAAGGTTTGGGCCACCAGGTGATCGAGGAAATCAGGAGAACCGCTGCGCAGGTCGTAAGTCAAATCGCTCACCACTGTTTCGGCTTTGGTGCGCGTGATAATCTCGTCGCTGAACGCTTCGGCTATGCTGAACTTCTTGCGGTGCCCAAATGCATCCGGCTCGCCGTACTCCTTCACTTGGTAACCCTTCCAGGCAGCGCCTTCGGAAAGAATCACCAACGCGTAATTACTAGAGTTCGCTTTCTTGTCGGTCATGATGAGATCCACCATGTGATCTAGATCGAACTGATATTCGGGAATGCCGCAACGGATGGAGCTGACATAAGCGGTGTAGAGCGCCGTGTAACCGGCATCACGGCCGAACACGCGGAAAATGCCGATGCGCTCATGTGAGCCGACAGTGGTGCGCTGGCGCTGAATGGCTTCCATGGCGCGGCTAATTGCGGTCGAAAATCCGATGCAATACTCGGTATTCCGCACGTCGTTATCCATCGTCTTGGGAATGCCGATGACCGGGAACCCTTGGTTCGCCAGCACGGCCGCATAGCTTAGCGTGTCGTCGCCGCCGATGGCCACCAGGGAGTCGAGACCCAAGCGCTCCAGATTCGCCAGGACGCGTTTGGTCATGTCGTAGGTGGTGAAGGTGTCGCCGCCTTTTGTAGTTTGCGCAGAGGGAAAATCAGTCGCGTTCAAAAATTCGGGCACCTTGCGCATCTTCGACGGATTGGTGCGGCTGGTGTGCAGGAACGTACCGCCAGTACGGTCAATGGTCCTGGTGTTCTCGCGCGACAGCGGCAAGACATAACGCGTGATGCTTGCCGGATCGTCGAAATTGAGGTCGATCAATCCTTTCCAACCCAAACGCAGCCCAGTTACGCTATGCCCGTCACTGGTCGCGCGATAGACGACCCCTTTAATGACAGCATTCAAGCCGGGCACGTCTCCACCACCCGTTAAAATGCCGATTTTCTTTCCAGCCATGACTCTCCTAGCTAATTGAACGTTGCGAAACTTTACTATTTTAGCTTTGTATTCGCAAACGTCCAATAGCAGGAGTTTTATTTTCGAATTAGACCCACCAAGGCGCGGCGGGCTGTTCGCGGATGATGATCTGGTTCAGGAATTCGGCTGCTTTGGTCAGGCCTTCATCCGGGGACATGAGCGTGTCTTCGTGCTCAATCGATAGCACGTAGTCATAACCGTACATACGCAGCGTGGAAATGAATTCTTTCCACCAGCCGTAGGGATGGCCGTAGCCGCAGGTGCGGAAAATCCAGGCGCGGTTGCGTTCGTCGGTGTATTTTTTGGTATCGAGCACGCCTGTCTTCGGCAGGTTGTAATCGTAGATTTCGGTATCTTTGGCGTGTACGTGGAAGACGGCATCGCCCAATACGCGAACGGCTTTAATGGGATCGATGCTCTGCCAGAACATGTGGCTGGGATCGTAATTGCAGCCCACGCTATCGCCGGCGATCGCGCGCAGCTTCAGCATGGTCTCGGGATTGTAAACGACGAAGCCCGGGTGCATCTCAATGGCGATTTTGACGCCGTGATCGGCGGCGAATTTTCCATGCTGCGTCCAGTAGGGAATCACCTTCTTTTCCCACTGCCAATCCAAGAGATCCAGATATTCCGGCGGCCAGGGACAGGTGACCCAGTTCGGGTACTTGGCGTTGTCGCTATCGCCGGGACAGCCGGAAAAATCAATGACCACCGGCACGCTAAGTTTCGCGGCCAGCTCCACGGTGCGCTTGCTGACATCGGCGTAAGCCTTGGCCACGGCTGCATCAGGATGCAGGGCGTTGCCATGGCAGCTTAAAGCGCTGATGTTGAAACCGTGATCATCCAGCTTCTTCTTGAATTCTGCCAGGCCTTTTTCATCTTTCAGCATGGACAGGCTGCAATGCGGATCTCCCGGATAATTTCCGGTGCCGAGTTCCACGGTAGAGATGTTCAATTTCTTGAGCTTCTCGAAAACTTTTTCTAGTGGAAATTGGGATAGTAATGCGGTAAAAACTCCGACTCTCATCAGCGAAAGCGTATCACAGCGAACGGCAGCGCCAAGCGAGCCAAGCCGCGGCGATCAGGAACCCGATGGCGGCCTTGTACTCTTCGTTGCGGCGGTAGAGCGCCCAGGCGAAGCGGTCCGCGCTGCCGGGCCATTTCGCTATGGGCAAAAAGCGATGGATGCGCGCGGCATATGGCGCGTATTCCTTAAAGAGGACGCGCAGATGTTGCTCTTCGAGCTCAATGGCGGGCAGGTAGACGAGCAGAAAGACGATGGCGAAGAGGGCGGCTAGCCACAGGTCGCGCGCGGCGATAACGATTCCTAGCGCCGTGGTTAATGTTCCCGCGTAGAGTGGGTTGCGCATGCGGGCGTAGGGGCCACTCATGGCTAGTTTTTGATTTTTGGCCAGGTGCCCGGCGGCCCAGCCTCGCAGTAGCAGACCTAGCACGGCTATGGGGAGGCCAATGGCTAACGAATTTGGCGACGGCCTGGAGAGCACAGCGAAGGTGATGAGAAGTAGGAAGCCGGCGGGCACGCGCAGGCGCTGCACGAAGTCGGCGTAGGGCTTGGGAAATATCATGGCTTCAGCGGGCATCTATCTGTTTTATTAATGCCGCGGCAACCTGATCGACGGTGATTTGGCGCATGCTGGGGTGAATTTCGGTGTCGCGCTGATATGTGGTGCGCACGTTCTCCGCGCGCAATACAGTCAGGCGGCTTTTGAAGGGGCCGTTTTGCGCGGGGTCGGTGGGTCCGTAGATGGCTACTCCCGGCTTGCCAAGCGCTGCGGCCAAGTGCAGCGGGCCGCTGTCCAAACCTACTACTGCCGTGGCTCTACGCGTGGCATCGATCAATCCGGGGATGCCGGAGACATGTACTTTCAAGCGCGCGAACTGCTGCACTTCTTGCGCGCGACTGTGCGGGACATTTACTACCAGAGACAAACCGGCGTGTTCCAGCATTCGCGCCAATTCTTCGTAGCGGTCGATCGGCCATTGCTTACTCACCCAGCCTGCAAATGGATTCGCCAGCACGAAAGCGCCGTTCGGCAACTCCCCTTCCGGCTTGCCTGGCGGAATCCAGGCCTGTTCCGTCAAGCTGTGCGCGCCTGCCTGTTGCGCCAACTGCAAATTTCTTTCGACGCGATGTGGCCCGTACGCTAGCACTTCCTGGGTATAGAGCCGCACAGCCAATTTCTCGCGGATCACGCTTCTATCCAGTCCGATAAATTCATCCGGCGCGGACGCTCGGCCCACCAGGGCCGATTGCAGCAAGCCTTGAAAATCAATTGCAATTGCCGGCTTGAGATCGCGAAGCTCACGCCAAACTGCGCGCAGCGATGCCGTGCTTTTGCGGTTGAGCGGGATGACCCGGTCCAGGTAGGGATTGCCTTCGAGCAAGGCGGTCCATTTTTCGGCTACTACCCACGTGATGGGGCTTTGGGGAAAGCTTTGCTTCAGGCTAGCCACGGCCGGTAAGGCGTGAATGATATCCCCCATCGCGCCAAGCCGAACCACTAATAAAGGTCTATTCACTGATTCTGTATCTCAATCAATTCCAATCCGGCGCTCACCACGCTGGCGGCATGCACTCCAGTCATGCAGCGGTGGTCAATGGGGCATTCCCGCAACAAACAGGGGCTGCATTCCACCGGCTCGCGCACTACCCGGCTGGCATCGCCCGTTGGGCCGGTTGCCTGGTCGTCTGTCGCGCCGAAGACGGCCACGGTGGGCACGCCCAAGGCCGACGCAATGTGCATGGACCCGGAATCATTCGTCAAGAATAACCTGCAGGCGGCCACCATCTCAATCAGGCGGGGAAGCGTGGTGACTCCGGCGAAATTTTCGCACTTCACGCCGGCGGCGACCACCAGCGTGCGCACGGCTTCGCACATCTCGTGCTCTCCTTTTGAGCCGAAGATTGCGACGGACGCGTTGTACTCGCCGGCAAGCTGTACCGCCGCCATGGCAAAGCGCTCAGGCAGCCAGCGTTTGGCGCCGCCATAGGCCGCGCCGGGGCTAATGCCGATGACCCAATTGCCCAGTTGCGCATGGTTCAGCCACTCGCGCCCCTGTGCCGCCGCGGCAGCCGTACCCTCCAAGCGGATGGGCGCAGTCGGTGAATAAGACTCAATCAATTTGGCGCGCTTCAGCAATTCCAAATAATAAAACCGCTGATGAGCGGGTATCTCACCCGGCGCGGGGACAGGAATGGGATGTGTGAGCAGCCAGCCACGCCCATCGCGGTTGTAGCCGATGCGCGTGGGGATGCCCGCCCAACGCGCCACTGCCGCCGCTTCAAAAGCATTTTGCAGCAATATGGCGCAATCAAAATGGCGCTTCCGCAATGCCACTGCCATACGACGCTTTGTGGTGAAACCCTGCCAGCCTTTGGGTGCTTCGTATGGGATTACTTCATCGCAGAAACTTTCACGCGCATAGAGTCCGGCCACCCAGGGGCGCGCCAAAATGGAGATGTGCGCCGCGGGGTAACGTTGACGGAGCGCCTGCAGGGCGGGCAATGACATGACGGCGTCGCCTACCCAGTTCGTTGCGCGAACCAAAATTTTCTTTACTTCTCTTTGCTTCAAACCGATGCCGGAACTTTCAGGATACCGTTTAGACGGCAATCGTAGAATTGAAGCTGGCCATCAGACGTGACGCACCCCGCAACTAGAGAACTGCTTCAATCGGCGGCCAAGCAACCCGGCTTTCAATCTTTGTTGCAACGCCTGACGCGCGGCGAGCATGGACCGTTTTCGGTTTCCGGCCTGGTCACCACCGCCAAAGCGCTCTATTTGGTTTTGCTTTATCAAGCTACCGAGAAGCCGCTGTTTGTGCTGGTGGATGGCAACAAGCAAGCAGAGACGCTGCTGGAATCGGTGGAAGTATTTTTCGGCATGCTGTTTGAGGGCCGCGATTTGCCCGCGCCGCAACTGATTCCCGCGCTGGACGTGCTGCCGCATCAGCGCCTTTCGCCGCATAGTGAAATTGAAGAGAAGCGGGCGATTGGGCTATGGCGGCTTTCCGCGCAAAAAATTCCTATTACGATTGCGCCGCTCGCCTCCGCCCTGCTGCGAGTGGAATCGGCCGATTTTTACCGCCAGCTTGCATTGGTGCTGCGCACCGGCGAAGAGCTATCGCTTGAAGATCTGGTGCAGCATCTGGAGAATATCGGCTACAAGCGCCGCGAGCCGGTGGAGATGGTGGGCGAGTATTCCATTCGCGGCGGCATTTTCGACGTTTATCCGGCTGAGGCCGCGCGCCCGGTGCGGATTGAATTTTTCGGCGATGAAATCGAATCCATTCGCCAGTTTGAAGTGGAGTCGCAGCGTTCCGTGCTGAAGGTTTCTTCCACCACGCTGCTGCCGCTGGCCGAATATCCGCGCTCGCGCGTGTTGCTGCGTGAACTGGCGGATGCGGCCGAGCAGATTGATCTCGATTTATCGAATCCGGGCGAAGTGTTTCCGGGATGGGAGTTTTTGGTTCCGCTGGTGCGGCCGCGGACGCAGAACCTGCTTGCGCTGAATCCGGATTCCATGGTCGTGCTGGATGAGCCCGGCGATATTACGACGGCGGCCGACCGGCTTTGGCAGCGCCTGGATCATCCTGACCGACCCGCGCCCATTGAACCGGAAAAGAATTTTCTGCGCTGGGAGGAATTGGCTGCTTCCCTGCCCGGGCGCGCCGTGGTTGATTTTCAGGAGTTGGAATTGATTACGGGCGCCGTCGAGCTCGCTACGGCCTTCGCGGTGCACATTCCTACGCGCCCGGCTCTGACGTTCCAAGGCAATATGGGCCGGGCCGTAGCGGAAGCGCGCTCGCTTGTCGAAAACGGCAATCGGGTAGCGTTCTTCGCGGCTTCCACGGGGGAAATCGAACGGCTGGCCGATGTTTTGCAGGAGTATTCGATTCCCTACCAGCTTGGCCTGGAATCCACCAGCGGCGCGCGGCCTTCGCTGGTGGAACGCGCCTATCACGCGGGCGCGGTTTCCAGCACTTTTTTGATTAAAGGCGCGGTGCGGCGCGGCGCGGTGCTGACCGATTCGCAGCTTGCCATTTTGGGTTCGGAAGATCTTTTCGAAACCTCGGACCTGATCGCGCGCCAGCCGACGAAATCGCAACTGGCAGCTTTTGCCGCCGATATCGCCGACCTGAAACCCGGCGATTTCGTGGTCCACAGCACCCATGGCGTGGGACGCTTTCTGGGTATTAAAGAACTGGCGCAGGGCGATCAAAAAGGCGATTTCATGCTGGTGGAATACGCCGCCGATTCCAAGCTCTACGTTCCGCTGACCCGGCTGGACCTGATCCAGAAATACCGCGGCGCGGGCGAGGCCAAACCGCATTTGGACCGTTTGGGCGGCGTCACCTGGGAGAAAACCAAATCGCGCGTCAAGGCCAAGATGCGCGACATGGCCGACGAACTGCTGAAACTCTATGCGCACCGGCGCATGGCCAAAGGCTTTTCCTTTTCGCCCGACGGCAATTGGCAGCGAGAGTTCGAAGACGGCTTCGAATACGCCGCCACGAAAGATCAGTTGAACGCCGTTAAGCAGATCAAGGGCGACATGGAAAGCGAACAGCCCATGGACCGGCTGTTGTGCGGCGACGTGGGCTTCGGGAAAACCGAAGTGGCCATGCGCGCGGCGTTCAAGGCACTGGGCGACGGCAAGCAAGTGGCCGTGCTGGCGCCGACCACCGTACTCTCGTTCCAGCATTTTGAAACCTTCAAGCGGCGCTTTGCGTCCTTCCCGGCACGTGTCGAACTTGTCAGCCGTTTTCGCAGCCCGAAGGAAGTAAAGGCCGTATTGGAAGATTTGGCTACCGGGCGAGTAGATGTTCTTATCGGCACGCACCGTTTGCTCTCAGCGGATGTAAAGTTTTTCGATCTGGGCCTGCTGATTGTTGACGAAGAACAGCGCTTCGGCGTGAAACATAAGGAGCGGCTGAAAGAAATCCGGCACAACGTGGATGTATTGACCATGAGCGCGACGCCGATTCCCCGCACGCTGCACATGTCGCTGCTGGGGCTGCGAGATATGTCAGTGATTGAAACGCCGCCGAAGGACCGGCTGGCGATCAACACCGTAGTGGCACATTTCAATGCGGATCTAATCAAATCGGCCATTGAGCAGGAACTTGCGCGGCAAGGGCAGGTTTATTTCGTACATAATCGCGTGGATACCATCTTTATGCGCGCCGCCTCCATACAGGAGTTGGTTCCGAACGCACGTATCGGCGTGGGGCATGGGCAGATGGGCGAAGCCGAGCTCGAAAAAGTGCTGCTGGGCTTCATGAAGCACGATTACGACGTGTTCGTGTGCACCACCATTGTGGAAAACGGCTTGGATATTCCGCTCGCTAATACCATGGTCATCGAAAACGCCGAGCGCTACGGTTTAAGCGAACTGTACCAGTTGCGCGGCCGCGTGGGACGGTCGAACCGGAGAGCGTATGCGTATCTATTAATTCCGGTGGATACGCAATTGAGCGAGATCGCGCGCAAACGCCTGGCCGCTCTGAAGGAGTTTAGCGATTTAGGCGCGGGCTTTAAAATTGCGGCGCTTGACCTGGAGCTGCGCGGGGCGGGAAATTTGTTGGGCGGCGAGCAACACGGCCATATTGAAGCGGTGGGTTATGACACCTACGTACGCTTGCTGGAAGAAACCGTTAAGGAATTGAAGGGCGAAGAGGTGCCGCTTGAAATTCACGCCACGTTGAATCTCGGCCTGGATATTCGCATTCCGGTGGAGTATATTTCCGACGACGCGCAACGCCTGCGCTCGTATAAGCGCATTGCTGACGCCAAGGATGAAGAACAGGCCCAACGCATTGCGGAAGAGATGGCCGACCGCTATGGTCCGGCGCCCGAAGAGGTTTCGAATCTGTTGCGCTTCACGCTGCTGAAGAATATGGCGCAGCAGGCGGGAGTGGAATCTATTGACCGGCGGCAAGGTTTCGCGAATATAAAGTTCCATCAACAGTCCAAGATCGATCCATTTAGACTGATGGCGCTGGTGCGCGGCACCGCGGGCGCGCAGTTTACGCCAGCCGGTGTATTGAAAGCTCCGTTGAAGGCCTCGGCGAACCCGGCCGAGCTGATCAGCGACCTGAAAAGCATGTTACTGGAATTAACCGGCGACTTGACGCAGTTGCCGCCGGCAGCTGAAACATCGTTATCTAAACCGTTGGCCCACCGTCCGTCATAATGTGTTGCCATAATAAAGAGGAATCCTATGAAAGCTGTACGTCTTCCCTTCCTTGTCCTTGGAGCCCTTGCCATGGGATCTTTGTGTCTTGCCGCCGATAAGGCTCCCGCGCCTGGCGACGTTCCTCCCACCGGCACGGTAGTGGACCAAATCATCGCCAAGGTCAATGGCGATATTGTGAGCCAGGACGAAGTGAAACGCCTGTCCCGAGAGGCCCAGCAGGAACTGAAAGCGCAGAACGTAAGCGGCGCACAGTTGCAGCAGGCTATTGAAGAACGGCAGAAGAACTCGCTGCGCGACCGCATTGATGAGTTGCTGCTGACCCAAAGAGGCAAGGAGTTGAACATCAACGTCGATTCGGAAATTAGCAAGTACATTGCCAGCCTGCAGCGGCAATCGGGAATCACCGATTCCGAGAAATTTCACGATTACGTGCGGCAGCAATCCGGGATGAGCTATGAAGACTTCTTGGCCGAAGCCAAGAATCAGTCGCTCACTAAAGAAGTTTTGGGCCAGGAGGTCGGGCGGCACATCAACATCAGCGATAAGGAAATTCAAGCCTTTTACGACGCGCATAAAGCGGATTTTGTGCGCGAGGAAAAAGTCTATCTGAGCGAAATTTTGATTAGCACGCAGGGTAAAGAGGCAGCCGGCGTGGCCGCAGCGGAGAAGAAAGCAAAGCAGATTGCCGACGAGGCGAGCAAAGGGCAGCGCTTTAGCGATTTGGCGCGCGACAACTCCGACGCCAGCACCGCTAAGGACGGTGGCCAGTTGGGTAGTTATAAGAAGGGCGAGTTGACTCCTGAGATTGAGGGCGCGGTTTGGGGTTTGCCTCGGGGTTCGGTGACGCAGCCGGTCAAAATTCCCACGGGCTACGAAATCTTTAAGGTGGAGGAGCACACGAAGGCAGGGCTTGCGCCGCTGGCCGATGTAAAAGGCGAAATCGAGAATCAGTTATACGGTCCGAAGATGCAGCCGAAGGTGCGCGAGTACTTGACCAACCTGCGCAAACAAGCTTTTCTTCAGATCAAACCAGGTTTCACCGATACGGGCGCCGCGGCGGGACAGGATACGCGCTGGCAAGACCCGGCCGTGCTGAAGCCGGAGACGATTACCAAGGAAGAAGTGGAAGCGAAGACGCGCCATAAGAAACTGCTTTGGGTGGTGCCGATTCCGGGAACCAGCACGACTGTTACGGGAAAGAGCAGCTCTCGGTAGGAAGAAGCCAAGAGGCCGCCTGAAAGGCGGCTTGCAGCCAGGATTGGCTGCCCCACCTGCTAGCAGAAGCAGGCCAGGACGTTTACTCAAGGTATTTAAAACATGAAATCTCCTTACGTTGGGGACTTAGCCCCAAATGAGGCTATTACCGCCATTTTTCTGGTTTTGTCGAAAGAGATCCGCCAGAAGAAGACCGGCGAGCCCTACCTTACCTTGCATTTAGCCGACAAGACCGGCGAGGTAGAAGCCAAAATGTGGGACAACGTGGCGGAGGTGATGGACACCTTCGACCGCGATGACTTTGTGAAAGTGAAGGGCTTGGTTCAGGTTTATCAGAACCGCTCGCAGTTCACGATTCACCGCGTGCGCCGCGTGGGCGAAGACGAGATCGATCTGGCCGATTTCTTCCCCTGTTCGGAGCGCGACCCGGAGGAGATGTATGCGGAGTTGCGCGGCATTATCTCCGGTCTGCAAAATCCGCACCTGCGCGCTTTGCTCGAAAGCGTCTTTGACGATGCGCCTACTGCCGCGCTTTACAAAATGGCGCCGGCCGCCAAAACCATTCACCATGCGTGCCGGGGCGGCCTGATTGAGCACGTGCTTTCCATGTGCACGCTGGCCCGTTTCACGGCGGCGCATTACAAAAATATCGATCTGGAACTGTTGCTGACGGGCGTGATTCTGCATGACATCGGCAAGATTGAGGAACTGACGTACGCGCGCAGCTTTGGCTACAGCGCCGCCGGTCAACTGCTAGGCCACATTGTTCTGGGCCTGCGGCTGTTGGGCGCGAAATTCGAAAAATTACCGAATTTCCCGCCTAAGCTCAGAATG
>DASXGT010000152.1:0-55236 GCA_036488895.1 Bryobacteraceae bacterium
CGCGGCCGCTCGTCCGGCGTCCACTTGCTGCAGCGCCGCCACCATCTGCCCTTCTGTATGCCGACTCTTTGGCATCTTCTTTCTCCCTTCCTTCGTCCGAAATCATAAACCACTTCGGGCGAACTGCGGGGAGCAGGTCAATGGGATCCGGGAAAACGCCTACTTGCTCTCAATAGTGGTACCAGGTTCGACCCATCTATGTCTGGACCGACCACCCGGAAGCTTAATGTGCAAGTGTTTTTGCTCGCGGAGCCCGCGGGTTGTTCTTCCTCAACAGGAACGACAGAAAGAACATCACACCGGCAGCAATACCGAGCATCCAAAATGCATCGATGTAAGACAGCGTCATGGCTTGATTTTGCATAACGTCGTAAACCCTGCCGTACGCCTGTAACTGTGGCTCACGGACGCCTCCCCGCTTGAGCCGATCCGCAAGCGCGACAGCCGCGCTCTGAAAGGCAGAATTGCCGAAGCTGGTATGACTGGCAAGCATTACTTGATGAACCTGTGCGCGCCGCGCCAATATCGTTGTGACCGCCGAGGTGCCAACGCTAGATCCTATGTTGCGAACGAAATTGACCCAGCCCGCTACGGCATTACTTTTCTCTTGAGCTATTCCGAGATACGCCGCCATGGTGGCTGGAATGAAAATGAATCCAATAGGCACGTATTGCGCGATCCGCAACCAGGTTGCTGACTCGAAACTAATCTGAAGATCTATCCGTCGCGTCGAAAAGAACATCGCTATAGTTAGCACTGCCCACCCGAAGGCCATTAGGTATCGCGCCTGAACTCTACTTGTCAGTTGCCCGACCAAGGGGAGTTCGATGAGGAGAATAATAGCCGCCGCGGACAGTACCATGCCGGCAGTTTGTGCCGTATACCCCATGAGGCTTTGCAAAAACTGGGGCATCAGGACTGTTGTTGAAAACGATGCGGCTCCTACCATGAACATCATGAGACACGAGTTCGCGAAATTAGCATTCTTAAACAAGCGAAAGTCGAGGATGGGGTTCTTGACGGACAACTCCCATATCACGAGACCGACGAGACAGATGACGGAGACGACCGAGAGTATGAGAATGAAGTCGGATCCGAACCAGTCATCTTCCTGCCCTTTATCAAGCACGATTTGGAGGAAAGCGACTCCCACGGCGAGCAGCCCGAAGCCGATGTAGTCGATTTTGTTTTCTCGAAGAGTTGCTCGCTTCAGAAAGGGGGGATCTTCGACGAAAGTGAAAACAAGGAATAGGGCTAGGATACCAATTGGAAGGTTCATCAGAAAGATCCAGCGCCACGTGTAGTTGTCTGTAATCCAGCCGCCCAAAGTTGGTCCGATGGAGGGAGCAACCACTGCCGTCACTCCGTATACCGAGAATGCGAGCCCTCGTTTTTCAGGTGGAAACGTATCGGCAAGGATCGCCTGCGCCATCGGCTGCAGTCCGCCCCCTCCAACGCCTTGGATGATGCGTGCTATCAACAAAATGGGTAGCGTTGGCGCGATTCCGCAAAGCAGCGAACTCAACGTGAATAGCGCGAGGCAGATGATAAAGAATCGCTTCCGCCCTAAAAGAGATACCAGCCATCCTGTGATTGGCAGGATGATCGCGTTGGATACCAGATATGACGTGAGAACCCAAGTGCTCTCGTCGCTGCTCGCTCCCATGTTTCCCGCGATGTGCGGAAGCGCCACGTTCGCGATGCTGGTATCGAGAACTTCCATGAACGCGGCCAACGATACAACGAATGCGATCAACCATGGATTTGCTTTCGGCATCCATGTTGATCGCGATTCGGAATGGCCGGAAGTTGAACTTGCGGGTTTTTGCGTGCCATCTTGATCTGTTGCCATTAAGTTACGAACGCCTTTCATTGCAGCGGAGGTGCGCTGAGTGCTCCAACCTCGCTTTGCACCGTTGCGAAATTCTGAGTCTGCCTTGCAACGTCGCGATGTCTCGAACGCGATCGACCCAGTAGACTTCCCTCCGCGCGACGGTGCTGCGCGCTAATCCCGTTCGGGACATTTTGGACGATGCGAAGCACTCTATTTCGTGAGAACCGTCGGGAACACGGACATTCCGGGACGGAGAAGATGGTCCTGATCCTGATCGGGATCGAATGATATCCGGACAGGTACTCGCTGCACGACCTTCACGAAGTTGCCCGTCGCATTCTCTGGCGGCAACAGGCTGGAGCGTGCGCCGCTCGCTGCGGCGATACTCTCTACGTGCCCCTTGTACTCGCGCCCTCCATAGGTATCGACGGAGATGGTGACGGCTTGGCCGGGGCGTACATTCTTCAATTGAGTCTCTTTGAAATCAGCCGCAACCCAGATGTTGTCCACATCAAGAGGGATCACGGATAACAGAGTCTGGCCGGCCGCTACGACCTGGCCAACCTCAACTGTTCGTTGACTAATCACTCCGCTCGCTGGAGCTCGAATGGTTGCGTAGGTCAGATTTAGCGATGCCTGGTCCAATGCGGCCCGCATTTGTTGAACGCGGGCTGCTGCAGTTTCGGCACGCGCCTGTGTGACGGCAACTTGTTGAGGCGCCGTGCTAGCGGACTTAACGAGAGTTTGCGCGCGCACGAGTGCTGCTTTCTGCTGAGTCACCTTGCTCTCAGCGACCCGAATTCCTTCTTCGGCCTCGCGCACCCGCGACATTGCGGACTCGACCTGGGCGTGGTCACTCTCGCCCTCGGCGACCGAGAGGTCGTACTGCTGCCGCGAGACCTCTTCCTTAGCCACCAGCGCTTCCATTCGCTTGAGATCGCGCGCCGCCCGCACTTCGTTGGCTGTGGCTTCCCGAACCGTGGCTCGCGTAACATTTAAGCGAGCCCGGGCGGCGTCTACCTCCTTCTGAGCGGATACCAGAGAAGCATCGGCTTCACCCACGCTGGCCTCTGCCCCGGAGAGCTGACTAAACGACGTAGTCGAACTGATTGGCACCTCGGTTCGGCTCACATGTAAGCTCGCTTCCATTTCAGCTAAGTCCGCGCGCGCCCGGTCCACTGCGACTTGATAATCGCGCGGATCAATTTCCACGAGTGCAGTCCCCTGCTCGACGTATTGGTTGTCCCGGACCAACACTGTCAGTACGGTGCCGCTGATACGGGCACTCACCGGGTGCAAATGACCGTCGATTTGTGCGTCGTCTGTTGATTCGCGTGTCGAGGAGTAACTCCAGTACCAAGCACCGCCAACACCTATACCTACGACAAACACCAGCAGTATGATCCACTTCATGCTGAGAAAGCCACGGGAGCTAGGTGGCGACTGTATGGCTGGCCTTGCTGCTCCCTTCCCCTGCGCCTTGTCTCGGCCGGCTTCCTCTCCCGGCTCGATTTCCGGCTCTTCGGACTGCGTGCTAAGCGCCATTTACGGCATTACCCCCTGAAGCAAAGATGGAATGGTTTTCTCCGCGCCCCCAATCGCCCGGCCTAGCGTGGCTTTGGCCGTGTTGTACGCGTAGAGACTGGAGATGTAGTTCTCGTTAGCCGTCGCGACGGCTTCCTGTGCCTGTATGACTTCGAGGTTATTGGCCACCCCGGAGGCAAAGCGATCCCGAGCCTGAGTCAACTGTTGTTGTGAGAGATTGACGGAACTGCGGGCCACCTGTACCTGTTCTCCTGTAGCGCCAAGATCCAGGAACGCCGTGCGAATCTCCGCTGCGATGCGGCTGCGAAGGTCCGCCAACTGCGCGCGGCGCTGCTCGACCGCTGCCTCAGCTTCTACGATCTCCCCACGTACGCGTCCCCCTTGGAAGATCGGAATGTTGAGGCCCACGCTGGCCGTGTATGTTCCATGGGAATTGGCCAGACTCGAGCCAACAACCCCGTAGTCGCCGCTAAAGTCCAGAGAGGGAAGACGCTCAGCACCGCTGGCTTTGAGATTGAGTTCTGAGCTCCGCAGACTGGCCGCCATGCTCTGATAGTCCCGGCGGGAGCCTAGTGCCCGGGTCACGGCACCTTCAAATGTCAGAGACGGCATCGGCGCGAACGGCACTCCGTCGGTAAGCCGAAGAGGCTGCCCATCCGGAACTCCCGTCGCTCGTTCGATGCTGAGCTTCTGCTTCTCGAATTCGTTGCGAAAGTAGATGAGCCGTTGCTGCTGGGCCTGAAGTTCAACCTGAGCCCGCAACACGTCAATTGCCGGCACGGTGCCGTTTTCCTTAAAATCGACGGCCTGCTTGTAGGTTGCGTCCACAGTCGCGACTTGGGCCCGCGCGGCGTCTACGCGACTCGCCCCGGCGATAGCTTGCAGGTACAGATTCGTAACGACCAGAACCACAACGTCCTGGGCATCAAGATTGGAATAGTCCGCCGCCTTGACATCCTGAACTGCTGCCCGGTTTTGCCTAATCGCATGGAAGTCAAGGATCGACTGCGATAGGTAACCACGCGCGTCAGAGAGCCCGAAGGGACCGAGAACCGCCGGAACACCCGGTAGCCCGGGAAATCCGAACGATGCCAAACTCAGTTGCTCCGATGACTCACTCACTCTCGCGTTGATGTTCGGCAACAATTGGCTGAGAGCCACCAGTCGCGCTCCACGTGTCGCGCGAGCACTCTGATCGGCAAGCACAGAACCCAAGTTATAGTGCAACCCTCGAGCAATTGCTTCTGCCAATGAGAACGGTAACTCCTCGCTAGTAGCATTGCCGCGAGGCGTCGAGCCAAAGAACGGATTCCCACTGTCCGATAGGCTCGGCGACTGCGGCTGCATCGCAGACACAGGCGCAGCGCTCTGACGCGGCAACTGAGGCTCACGATTGACCTGCGGAGAGAGGGTGGCCTGGGCGCCTAACAAACTCGTCCAAATTGCGAATAGGGCGCACTTTATCCCCGCCTTACTCAACACCCTATTCCCTTACATATGAAATTGCACAAAATATCGATGTCCTCTTCTCTGTTATTCTTCGACGAACCCAGCACCCGCCGCGTCGTCAAGCTGCGAATCATGTCTTGAATCGTGAACGCAATCGTCTCGACATCCAGCGGCCGGATCTCTCCGTGCTCGACTGCATCGCGAAGGGCCTGCTCAAGACGCTGCGCGAGCTTTAACTGCACATCCCTGAAGTCCTTATTGATTGAGGCGGGATGTGTGACGTTGATGAACTCGGTCAGGTAGATCTTAATGAAGTCACGATTTTCCTCCGCGTATTCCACGCGTGTCGCGATAGTCGTCCGGAGTTTAGCTCGCACGCCCGTAACCTCTTGCGTGTTCGCCGTCACGCGTTTGAGAAGCTCGGTACTGCCGTGCTGAAGCGTTCTCAGGTAGACGTCCCGCTTCGATTTGAAATATAAGTACAGCGTCCCCTTGGCCAAGCCACTGGTCGCTGCGATCTCGTCCATGGTGGCATCAGCAAACCCCTTCTTCGCAAAGATTTTGCGCGCGGCATCTAAAATCTCGTTGCAGCGAAACTCCGAGACAACCTCTTGTTTAGTCTTTCTGATCGAAGCTTGCATGGTAATGACTCATCAGTCATTTTAGTATACTATTGGTGCATATCAATGCATGATGGTTCAGATGTTCACTCTGAGGGCGCTTGCGAGATGTCGTGACGATCGCAAGAGAGTCAAAAAGCTCATGGTCCCGTATCGTTTTCACATTCAACGCGCGAGCTACTTATGCGGAGAGCACGTTGACATGCGATGTTTTCGGTCCGCAAGCAAGTGTTGGCAAAACCTCCCTTCGGTACGCGATGCAAGGAAGCAATTCCGGTTCCAATCGAATTGGTACTCGAGAAACTCGCGCCGCGCAATGACCCGGGAACGCTCCTATCTTCGTCAAAACGCGGATTGGCGTGTGTCAAAGTCCGTTTTCCAATTACCAGCACGCGTCCCCCGGCCGATCGGTCTGGACAATCCTCCCTCCCCGGGAATGGCATGGACCGTCAGATCATGCGCCGAGCTTCGGCATGTGCCAGTTTCACGTGCTGAACTATCGGCGCGGAAAGAGAGAGCTAGAGATGCTCACAGTCGATAGACAATCCGATGCCGAAATCTACGGAGCGCTGTTTGCCTTGGCAAAGTCTATCTCGGGCCACAATGACCTTGAAGGGCTTTGCCGCGGTCTGGCTGAGTCCCTTCACCGCGTGGTCCGATTCGAATACCTCGGCCTTATGCTGCATGATCCAGCGCGGAATGTAATGATGAGGCGGCACGCGTTGACCACGACGCAGCCAGTGCCGGTAGAAGAGTTCCCGGCGTTGGCGATCGATGAGGATCCCGCGGGTTGGGTGTGGCGTACACAAGCACCACTCGTGATTTCCCCCCTTGCCGCCGAAACTCGCTGGCCTAAATTCATCGAGCGCGCTCGCAAGAAAGGGTTGTGTTCCCTTTCTCTCGTTCCTTTGTCTATCGGTGAGCGCCGAGTCGGAGTTCTGGGCTTCGGTGGCCGGAATGTCTATAAACCAGTTCCGGCCGAACTGTCCTTCCTTGACCGGGTGGCTTCGGAGTTTGCGGTCGCGGTGGACTCCTTCCTGATGCAGCAAACGATTGTCCGCGAACGCGACCGGTTAAGGGTACTGTTCGACATTACGAACGCTCTTGTTTCGAAGCTTTCCCGAGAGGACCTGTTTTCAGCGATATCGGAACAATTGAGCAAGGTCATCGCGCACGATTTCGCCGCGCTCATGCTCCTTAAAAAAGAGCGGAATGAACTTCAGGTACATGAACTTCATTTCACGAGCGATGCGCGGTTGCCGATTGGTTGTACCTCGGTCCCATTGGACGGCCTCCCTGCGAGCGAGGCGATTGCGTCCGGAAAGCCCGTGGTGATAAGTGAACCTGACCTAGATCGATTCCCATCGCCACTCTATAAGGAAGCAGTAGGCGCCGGAGCCGGTGCTATCTGTTCTCTGCCCTTGACGACATCGAACGGAACGATCGGCACGTTGGAACTCGGGCGGCTAACTTGTACCGCTTTCACAGACGAGGACATTAACCTCGGGAGCCAGGTTGCCCGCCAGATCGCGATCGCGCTCGAGAACTCGTTAGCGTATCGCGAACTCGCCGAAATGCGGGATAAAGTAGCCACGGAGAAACTCTATCTTGAAGATGAAATCCGCTTCGATCAGAACATCGGCAATATGGTCGGCGACAGCCCGGTCTTTCAAGCTCTGCTCCGAACCGTGCAGGTTGTAGCGCCGACCGCTGCCACCGTGTTGATTCTCGGAGAAACGGGCACCGGCAAAGAACTGATCGCGCGCGCCGTCCATGAATGGAGCGACCGCCGAAACCGAAGCTTTGTCAAGCTCAATTGCGCGGCCATCCCTGCGACGTTACTCGAAAGCGAGTTGTTCGGCCATGAAAAGGGTGCGTTTACCGGCGCGATTGCGCAAAAGACCGGCCGTTTTGAACTTGCGCACCAGGGCACCCTATTTCTGGATGAGGTGGGCGAGATCCCTCTGGAGCTTCAGTCTAAACTGCTGCGCGCGGTGCAGGAGCAGGAATTCGAACGGCTTGGCAGTAATCGGACGATTAGAGTTGACGTACGTATCATTGCGGCGACAAATCGGGATCTTAAGGTTATGGTCGACGACGGCAAGTTCCGGAGCGATCTTTACTACCGTCTTCACGTTTTCCCAATCCAAGTGCCCCCGTTGCGGGAGCGCCGCGAAGACATTCCATCCCTGGTTCGATACTTCATTCAGCGATATGCATCCCGGATGAATCGGCTCATCGATTCGATTCCGTCGGCGGCCATTGAAGCGCTGACGCAATACGATTGGCCTGGAAATATTCGCGAGCTACAAAATGTGATCGAGCGTTCGGTCATCCTGACTCAGGGAAAAACCCTGACGATCGCCATGCCCGAGGTGCTGTCCCGCAACGGTATGGCGCAACGAAATGGCTTGGAAATGATGTTGAACGCCGAGCGCGAGAGGATTCTACGAGCGCTGAAACTGTCGAAGGGAGTTGTCGGAGGCCCTAATGGCGCCGCCGCATGTCTCGGACTGAAGCGGACCACCCTCCAATTCCGAATGAGAAAGTTGAATATCAGCCGCGTTTACACTTCTACCTAGGCTGGCAGAAAGGCGAGATCATGCAGTCCGGTGGGAGCAACTTTAAACAATGCTAGAGAGGAAAGCTTTCAAGGCCAGGTCGGAAACTGAGGGTGTTTAATTCGTTGTGTTTTTGCGGGCCGGCTCTTGGCTCTGTGGAGTTAAACCGGTCCTCGCCTTATTTTCTCGCCACTAGCTCCCGCCTGTGAAGCGCTTGAGGAACCAGCTGCCAAGAGGTCCCGCACAACATAAGATGTGTACAGTCCCGCAGCGAGCAGGCGGACACCTTGGCCCGCTAAACGAGCAAGAAGGGCTCGGCCGGATTCGTCAATGATTAAAACATCGTGCAAGAAAACATCGACGGGCCTGCCTTCCGATATGGCCTGATTGCAGCAGATCTCAACAACTTCGATGTAATCACCCGAAAGTTGCCCGTCGATGGTGATGATCGTGCGTTTTCCCACCTCCGATTTCTTAACCCGGAACATGCGCATCACCTCCCAGTCTTGGCCCTGCACGCTACCGTCCAATTTCGCCCGCTACATCTGCTCATGAGTTTCCATGTATCGATGGGAGGAGAGGCTCTAAGATGCCACACTTTGGGCACTTGCTTAGGCAGATGCCAGATGGTTAGCGCCGAAGGATCGGATATGGGATGTTTTCTTTGGAAACGGAGTGTGCGGCAATCTTTGAGGGCTTGTGTTGCTGGCTGGCTCCGGTGATTTTGATTTTTGAAACCGGGGATTTGCCGAACCCAAGTGGTTTGCCAAGTCTGAGGGGATATGGAATCGTACGTGCCTATCATTTCACGCAAACACGTCCCAGCAAGTTTGGAGACGACGAAATCGCAATGGTCCCACTACTCGCAACCTTGAAAGACAGCGCACTTATCAAACTGGCACTGGCAGGCCAAACCGAGTGCTTTGAAGTTCTAACGAATCGCCACTTACCCGCAGTGAGACGGCGCATCGGCTCGATAGTTCCGAGCACAACCGATGCGGACGACGTCCTCCAGGAGAGCTTATTGAAAGTCTGGTGTCATCTGTCGACATTCCGGTCCGAGTCTAACTTCCGCACCTGGATGACTCGTGTGGCCATCAATGAAGCGCTGCAGTCCTACCGCCGATCGCGAAAAAGGCGAATCTGTCAGGCGCTCATCGATTTAGATACTTTCGCTTCTCCCAACGAATCTCCGGTCGAGTCTCTCACTCGCGCGGAGACAACACGGATAGTTCGCGGAGCGGTCGTCGAACTTCCTGCAAAGTATCGGCAGGCTGTCGCCCTTCGTTATCTGGAGCAGCACAGTTTACTAGAAACTGCTCAATGGCTCCACTCAAGCGTTACGGCCATGAAGTCTCGGCTCTTCCGGGCACGACTCATGGTCTCGGCAGCGCTCGGACAACCAGAAAATCCTGAATTGGTAAGTGTGAGGACAGAAAATGTCAGCGCCGGTGTAAAGCTAAAACCACTCAAAACTCCGGGCGAAAAATCCCGACCCGTGGAATGAGCTAGAACGGTGCCGTCGAGTGCAACGGAGAGTATAGAGGGCAGTGTTGGAGTCCGTGAAAAAAAGTCATCTGACGGCGAACCTTGTCGACGAAGGCTTTCGAGGTAACGAGAGTCGGTCATAGAGGACGCCGTGGTTCCAACAAGGCATTGAAGAAGAGCGGCCACAGAGCGCCTACACCGCCAGGCGGCTTTTCTTCTTTCCAGCCATGCCGGCAACTACCTGAGCGTGGTTCAGGGCTGCCGTTAACGAACTGCCGCCGATAATATTTCCGATAAGCGTGGGAAGCAGATAGCCCCAAGCAACATGCAGCCAACTCGCCGCGCCGGCCATTAGCAAGAACAAGACTTCCACCGCTCCCGCGATGATGTGGGTGAGATGAGCCAAGCCGATGTACGTGAGGATAAGGATGATGGCTATTCGGCCACTATCCACGGCGGCCAGCATCCACACCACCAAGGCGATTAGCCAGCCCGCAAAGATGCCCCGCAAAATAGCGGCGCCAAAGGTGACTCGTATCGCGTCTTTCGCCAACGACGACATGGCATCGCGCACCTCCGGCTGGAACATTTGCGTGTTCGCCGCCACCCAAGCGAATAGGTGCGCTCCCACGAGGTTGGCGGTGAGAACGATCGTCCGCTACCTTATGACTTGCAGCAAAGTCGCGGGTGTTTTTCTTGGCCAGCAATGGAATGATGGCGGTCAGCGTGTTTTCCGTGAATAACTGTGGCGTCCGGAAATTACGATGAGAAACCCGACCGGGTAGCCGAGACTTCTTCCTGCACTCTTTTCGAACGCGATGTTCTTTTCGTGACTCTTACGATGGCGATCATCGCTTCCTTGTGCTCGTTTACCATTTGCAGTTGGGCATCGAGGTTGTTCCGCACGCAGCGCATGCAATCTGAAGCAAGGATGCCCGAGAGGTCGAGAAGCGGAGAACTAAACACCACCATTGCGTCAGCCATAGGCAAGCTCTGGTTGACGACCTTTTTTTCAAGGCAGGTTTTAATCGCCGCGATCATCGATAGGGAACGTTCATACCAGGTTAGTTCTTGCGGCTCTCCCCGAAGGCGATGACAAAAACCGGCATAACAAGCGGCGCGCGCGGCGGGAAGCGAGGCGTCCAGATGGACGGCTTTGACGAACGCTAGGCGAGCGTATTCAATGTGTTGTCTCTCTACGGGCGAGTTCTCAAGCTCAAGTTCCGCCTTCTTGAGATAAACGCGCGCGCTCATGAACAGCTCAGAGAGTAGCCTGTTCATTTCAGCGGTTTCGATTTCCTGGTCGATCATCGCGCGGAAGCCGCGCCTAAACCGTCCATGCGCCGGGGTAGCGATGATTCCTCTGGCTAAATCTCCGAAAATCGCTTCTATCATTGGGGCAAACTTGATGCGCAAGCTGTTCAGTAATACTTAACAACAGTTCTCCATAGATTAACGCAAAATCGTTCAGCTTTTCACGAATTAGTTCGTCTGTGTGTGGTGGGAGTTGCTTTAAGCGCGAGCGTGTTCACGCGGAGCGGTGCTATTGCTTCATCGATCCGATTTGCAAATAGGCAGTTGTTACAGCGAGTCGTCGGCGATTACTTCCATTGCGGAAAGACTTGCATAATCCCGGTTGGGCACGAAAGACAATTCTAATTTGCCTTGCGCGTTCGGCGTCAATCCTCGAAAAATGCGCTTCACGCCGCGGCCCGGGCCGCCCGCATTCTTGACAATGTCGAAATCGTTAACCAGAACCTTACCGTTACAGAAAATATCGAACAGGCGCTGGCCGGCTTGGTTAAAGGTGGAGTCGGCAAACCACAATGTAACCTGGTAGGTCCGTCCTGCCACCACGGGAATGGCGTAGCTGAAGTTACCGAAGCGAACGTTTTGATACAGGTTCGGATCGTCGCTCCCCGCAACGGGCTTCTTCCGCCCGAGGGACCGGCCGCCGCGATAGTATTCGTCGGCGCTCCAGAAACGGCTATCCCGGTCATAGACCGGATGCACGCTGCAAATCAACCGGATGGGCAGCACTTTGCCACGCACGCCCGGAGTGATTTCAATTCCATTCACCATCGGCGGTCCGGAGTGTCCGGAAAAAGCAAGATGTATCAAACCATCCGGGGCAGGGGAAACATCGTTCCAAACCTTCACCGTGGCCGTTCCGGATTCGGCCGAATCCTTCGCGACATCAAAATCGTCCAGAAGCACCTTGCCGTTCAGCGAGACGTTGAATCTGCGTTCGGCATCCGCGCCTTCCAGCGGCAATTGCCCATAGCGCGTCTCCGCAAAATGCAGACGCAGTTCATAGACCCCTGGTTTTACCGGGATGTCGTAGCGGAAGTCTCCTTCGCGCCCCTGATTGTAGATTGTATGATCGGACGTCCGGAAAATACGCGTATCGGGGTGGCTAAAAATGGCGCCGCCGGAAAAATATTTGTCGCCGGTCCAGGCACGCCCTGAGGCATCTACATACATCGGTTGCGTAAAGCCCGCCAGCACTCGAACTGAGTCTGCCGGCGGCAAAAGTGGAATGCTGCCCGATTTCGCGTCCGCTGATTTGCTGGGAAGGAGTGCTAGCGCCACGGCGGCCAAAACCGCCAGGAAAAGAAGTACACCCAACAGCAGCGATTTTACCGGAATTGCGCGGTTTGGCGGCAGCGACGGATCATAGTTGTTATGTCGAACTATATCCTCAGGCGGAGTTTCCGGTTCTCCGGCGCACAATGGTCTCTCATCACTTTCCTTGGGGATGGCGATGAATTGCGGCACATATCCGAAATCGGGAAATCCAATCCGGATGGCGTGCCCGGCGCCCTCAGTCTCGTAATATTTTGTCAGTCGCTTGCGTAGGTGGTGGAACTCCACGCGGACAATACTGTCTTTCTCAGGTGAAAAATCTGGCCGTCGCCCCAAACCTTCCACCGCGACGGTCCATTCCGTGACGGATTCCGCCTGGCGGTCCAGATACTTTGAGCACACGTAGGACAACATTTTGGAAAGGCTGGGCGCTCGCGAGAACAATCGCGAAGCCAGAACGGTCTCCAATTCTTCCCTGCAAAGCGTAGCGTCAATCTGGAGTGGCGCGTGCGTCTTGGCACTCATATCCCGAACCTTTCGGATCAGGGAAGAGCGTATCACAAGCTTGTTCGCGGGGCTATAGACCTAGGGCGTGATCACAGCTTTGCCGGACCGATGTTGTCTCACCGCTTCCAGCGCATCATTCGCGTGCGCCAAGCTAAAACGATGCGTGACTTCGGTGGCGAACTGCTTCTTCCAACTGGTGCTGTCTAGCCAACTCAGCGCGCGATGCACGTGGCGCGGCTCAAAAGCCCAACTGCCGACTATGTTCAACTGCTTGCGCGTGATGGTGTGTGGATTGATGGCGACATCGCCGGCATTAGCGTATTGCCCCAACACCAAATAGGTTCCGCCATCGCGGCATAATTCGAGCCCTTCCACAACGGCCGAAGGATGCCCCACGCACTCCACTACGACGTCCACTCCATGGCCGCCGGTTTGTTCCAAAACGAGTTGTCGGCGGACCGCCGCATCCGGTTGCGCCTCGATGGAGATGACCGAAGTGGCGCCGAATTGAGTTCCTAATTGCAAACGATGATCCGGCGCACCGATGAGAATTGTTTTGTCGGCTCCCGATTCACGGGCCAACGCCAACGCCGCCAGACCCACGGGGCCGGCGCCTTGGATCACAACATTGTCCCCAGCCCTGACCGGAGCTCTTTCCAAGCCGTGAATGGCGGTGGTCAGCGCGCATCCGCCGCCAATCACAGATTCGGTGGGAAGCGAAGCCGGGATGCGAAAGACTGATGTGCCCTTGCGCAATACAATGTATTCGGCATAACCACCACGCAAATGGGGCGATTCGTTCGCCGAATATGAGATGCCGTAAGCTTTTCTGGATAAGCAGCGCGTCGGCTGCGCCTTTAACCGGCAGTAATAACAGTGGCCGCACACAATGGAACTCGCCCAAGTAATGCGGTCGCCTTCCGATAGTGGATCGCCGCGCCAGTCTGTCATGACACTGGAACCCATGCGCTCCACCCGGCCTACCGTTTCATGGCCTAGAATGACCGGCAGCGGAATGGGCAATTGGCCGAGCCAAAGATGCACGTCGGTACCGCAGATACCAGCCATTTCCACCCGAACCAAAAGTTCATCGGGGCCAAGATCAGCGGGGACCGGGTAGCTGCGAATTTCAAGCGGCCGTTCGTACTCGACAAGAACGGCCGCGGAACATGTTTCGGGCATGTTCAATCTATATCAATACCCAGGTTCACTTCACCCGGGTTCACTTCGTTTTAGCGCGCTCGGCGAGTATCTCTTGAATCTGCGCGGCAGCAACCGGTAGCTTGGCGTTGTCCTTGTTCTGTGTTAGCCACTGCGTGAAATCAGCCTCAATCGGAGCCGACCATCTGGCATCGATCTGCCCCGCCGTGTAAGTCTTTTCGCGGAGGCGCTGGTGTCCGAAGATATCGCGAAGGCGGGTAATTTCCGAAGATTTGACCACCTTCTCCGCAAACTGCGGTGGGATAAAAATCACGCCGCCGAATTTCCCCAAAACCACGTCCCCGGGCATCACCATCACGTGTCCAATACGCGTCGGTCCATTGATGCTGACCATGGTGGAGTTCAGTTTGCCGTCATAACGCAGCGAGCCAAAATGATGGGAAGGATCATAGAATCTTACGAAGGATACGAAATTGGGCAGCTCTTTCAGCCCTTCGATATCACGTACGGCGCCGTTGTAGACGATGCCGTTTCCGCTCCTGGCGTAGATCGCGTTGCCGACATTGTCTCCAATGGACGGGCCATCCTGCTTAAGCTCGAAATGGTCACACACGTAAACGTCCATGGGTTGCAGCATGTCAACAGGCCAGGCATTCTGGCTTCCTTGCCGGTGGACCAACTTACCTTGCGCCTCTACCACCTTCTGCACATCCGGACGCCCGGGCATCCACTGCGCCGTCAGCGCGCGGCCTACCAGCGTTTTATCAGGAAAAATCGACAACCAGCCATCCTCATATTGATGCGGATATCCGGCATCTCTCAGAACGGCCCAAGCCTCCTCCAAGGTCACGTGCTTCAGGCGCTCAAGAATCGCATCGGGCACTTTAGGCCTGCCATCCGCAAAGCGTTCGCCGGTCCATTCGGGCGTGTACAGAATCACGTCGTCTTTAGTAAAGAAGCCTTGCTGGGCAAAAGCAAATACCACGGTGGTGGCGATCAATAAGAATTTAAGTGTAAAGGTAAGAATTCTCATAGGTAAGTCAGGTATGTTGCTGCTACTTAGAAAGTCAACCGCAGGGAGGCTTGCATATCGCGGTTATCTATAACCGTGCTGGAGATGCGTCCGACGACTCCGGCCGGCGCGCTGGGATTGATAGCGGCGCTTGGATTTGAAAATTCAGGATGGTTGAACGCATTAAATGCATCCAAGCGGAGACGCAACTGGAAGCGCTCGCGGTAAGTAAATATTCTCTGGCCGGATAAGTCAAAGTTAATCATGCCCGGTCCATATAATACTCCTCTTGCGGAATTGCCATAGGTGTTTGGCGGGGGCGCCACAAAGGCGGCGGGATTGAACCACTGGTATGGATCGGGATTCGATGAGACGCCGGAAGCGATCCGGTTTGGCCAGCTAGGCGCGCCGTTGTTGACGCCGGTGGCCAGAGTCACCGTGAAAGGCAGTCCGGTTTGCAGCGTGGAAATCCCGTCAATCTCCCAGCCTCCGATGATGTTGCTCAGCAATCCATGATTCACCCAGGGCTTGCCCTTTCCAAACGGAAGCTCATAGCTCCAACTCCCCACAAAGCGGCTCTTGATATCGAAGCCCGAAGGACCGTAGCCGGCCGCTAGATTAGTGATTGTCTGCGCGTTGCCTACCGAGCCGCCGCCTTGTGCCGCCGTGCCGCCGTAATCGAGTGAACGCGAATAAGTGTAGCTACCCAGAAACTGCAATCCTCTGGAGAATCGCTTGGTGAGCTTGGCCTGCAGGCTATGATAATTCGACATATTACGCGGATCGCATTGGTTGATTGTCGAAACATTTGAGATGGGCTGTAGAAGGCGGCGGCCGGCATTCGAACCAGGGCCCGGTTCCACTTCGTTTGGGTTATAGCAGTACAACAGATGGATGCCGCGGCTGCCCGCATATGCAATTTCAGCCAGCATGGTATGTCCAAGCTGCCGTTCGATATTCAAATTCCAAGATTCGTAATAGGGAGTCAGATTCAAGAAAGAGTTGCCGACGATGCTTGGATTCGCTGCATTCAAATCGGCAGTCGTCAATGGCTTCACGGGTACCGGGGCGGGGAACGGTTGATTGATTTTGGGAACCCCAGCCATGTTGTTTAGCGGATAAGTCTCGGGATTATAGTTTTGCGAAATTTCATAGGGCACGTTGTAGTCGGTAAGGCCCGTGGCCGTGGCTTGCTCCGGGAAATAGCTGATGCCGAACCCTCCGCGAACCACCATCGTCCCTTTGCCCGTTACGTCGTAAGCAAATCCGACGCGCGGCCCCAAGTTTCCAAACTGGGTAGACCGGCCGGCGGTGCGCGACAGTCCGTTCTCGCCCGCGTAGACCAGCGTCAATGTCGAGAGGTTGAAGTTGGTGAGGTGATTGTATTTCTCAACGTCCGGCACGAAAACGTCGTAGCGCAAACCCATGTTCACCGTGAGCCGGCGGGTCACCTTCCAATCGTCCTGCAAAAATGCGCCGTGTTCCTGATTCTTCATATACGGCGGCTGTATCAGGTAGCCGCGCGTGCCGCTGGTAGAGTATCCGAGCAGCAATGTGGCAATGCCATTGCCGCCTGAATTCGTGATGGGATTATTGGTGAAGTTGTCGGCAAAATTCAGCGTGCCACGCGTATTGGTGTTGTCATAGGGAGAGATCAGGTTGCGTATGTACCGATAGCCGAACTTCAACTGATGCGAGCCGAGAGTTTTCGACATCTCATCGCCGATCTGATAGGTAGTTTGTCTTGGGTCAACGGGCAGAATTGCTGGACCGCCGCTAATACCCGTAAATTCGCCCGTGTTGCCGACAGCGATATTCGGCAGACCACTAGTGTAATTATTCAGGTTGATCCCCAGGATGCCGAGTGACGTAGCGGCCGGGATGCCGTAATCGGACTGTATCGTGTAAGGAAGCGCGCGCGTAAACCCGGCGATAAATTCATTGACCAGAGTGGGCGTGAAGATGTGTGTCTCGCCGTAGGCGCCGCCGGAATCGCGTAAGCGAGTCACCTGCGGCCCGGCCACAAACGGGCCTAGCTGGAATTGCGCCGCGGCGGAAGTTGGAGTCGGCAGGCAGCAGGCCGCCTGGCCTTGCGGAGCATTCAGGTTGAATTTCTCCCACGAGTAGCGCGCGAACATCGAATCTTTTTCGCTCATCGTATAGTCTAGGCGTGCGTTAAAACCGTTATCGTCGATCACGTTATTGGCGGTGCTGGTGAAGTTGCTCAACGTGCCTGGGCCGTTCGGAAGTGGATAGATGCTGGCCACGTTGAACCCCACCTGGTTGATCATATTCGCCGGTATGATGTTGCCCGCAAACTGCTGCCGCGTAATCTGGCCGTTTACTGTGCGCGTGGTGGTGGGATCGTAAATCGGAATCAGGCCGCCGCTGCTGTTCTTGTAATCCGTGAAATTTCCGGCGCGCTCCAGAGCAGTGGGAACCGAGTTGAGATAGGTCTGCCCTTTTAGCTGGCGTTGCGCATAGTAATCGCCAAAAAAGAAGAGCTTGTTCTTGATGATCCGCCCTCCGATCGATCCTCCGTATTGATTGCGGCGAAAGGGTGGCTGCGCGGCCGGTATGGCGTTAAAGTAATTGCGCGCGTCCATGAAACTGTTGCGCAAAAATTCAAAGGCACTTCCATGCAACTGGTCGCTGCCCGATTTTGTTTGAGTGGTCACGATGCCCGCGCCGCGCCCAAACTCGGCCGAAAAGCTGCCGGTGAGCACCTTGAATTCTTGAATGGATTCCACCGATGGCTGAACAATCACGGTGTTGAACGTGTATTCGTTGTCCATGATGCCATCCACCAGCCAGCCGTTCGCTCCTTCCTGGCTGCCCAAGGCGTTAAAGTTTGAGCCGGCACGGGGATTAAAGGTACTCGCCCCGGATAAATTTTCGCCTGGCTGTCCTGATGTAACGCCAGGCACCAAATACACGAGCTGAGCAAAATTCCGGCCGTTTAAAGGAAGGTCTTCCACGGCATGTTGCGTGATCACCTCGCCGAGTTCGCCGCTTTCCGAACGGATCAGCGGAGCTGCCGCCACAACTTCAACCGTTTGGTTCAACTCCCCGACTTCGAGCGTAAAATCCAAGCGTGCCCGGTCATCCACATTGAGCACGAAATTATCCGACGCCGCACGCCTGAACCCGGATTTCTCCACTTCTATCCTATACGTGCCGGGCGTCAGGTATTGCGCGTTGTAGGCGCCGGTGTCATCGGTCGACACCTTCTGTGAAACGCCTTTAGACTTTTCAGTTAGTGTGACGGTGGCGGCTGTAACGGGTGCGCCAGTCGTATCCCGAATGTTCCCTTGAATCGTGCCGCTCGTCACCTGCGCCCAACCGATAGCGGAAGCAAACAGAACAGGAAGAAATTTGCGAAGCGTGCCCGCTTTGCGCGAGTTCTCTAGAAGCATCATGGCTAAGCGGCCCACACGATCTTATATACAGGCAATTGGCACAAAGGCAAGGTTAGTTGTTGTTAACGATGATGGTCCCAAGAAAATAAAGGGTTTATGATTCGAGGCCAAACGGCCCGGAAAACGCTCCAGAGCAGCCTTAACAAGAAGTAACGCGTCCTAACCTTGCCGCGCCCGGCTTGAAGAGATAAAGTACTGGACGGGTTCACTTTACGAAATTGCGGCGCGCTCGCAGCCCAAGAAGATTTAGAAAAGAAGGCATACATCAAATATGGAAATGACGCGCAGATCAATGCTTCAGAGCACGTTGGCCCCGCTGGCCGTTGGAGCCTTCGGATTGCCTGCCCTCTCCAAGGCCGTGCAAGCCGCAACGTCTGTCTATAACAGGCCCAAGCTGAAAATTACCGATATCCGGACGGCCATGGTGCGGGTGCATGGTCCGCAAGCACACGTGCGCATTTATACGGATCAGGGCTTGATCGGACAGGGTGAGGCCACCGACGCAGCCGAAGGCACGCCCGGAATTGTGAAGAGCTTTGCCCGCCGCTTAGTGGGGAAGGATCCGTTGAACGTGGATGCTATTTGGGAAGAATTGCGGCGCGGCGGCATTTTCGCTGGAGCGCAGGGCGGCCAATTTGTAACGGCATTGACGGGTGTTGAAATTGCTCTTTGGGATTTGGCGGGCAAAGCTCTGGGAATCCCGATTTACCAACTGATGGGCGGCAAGTTTCGCGACCGTGTACGGATGTACTGCGATTCGGATATGAAAGACGTCATGGGCGAAGAGTTTTCGAAAAAAATGCCCTGGATTAAAGATGCTGGTTTTACCGCGATGAAGATGGATATCGACGACGCCTCCGATCCCGCCCGTTTCGATAAAGTGAACCGGACCGCGAGCAACGGGGAAATCGATCGAATGCTGCGCGAGATGCATCATGTCCGCGACTCCATGCCGAAAGAGATGGATTTAGCTGTCGATATGCACGGTTTCTACGACGCCCCAACTGGCAAGAAGGTGGCTATCGCGTCAGAGGATCTCCGCTTGCTCTGGCTGGAGGAGCCGGTGCCGCCGGAAAACATCGATGCTATGGCGGACATCCGGCATTCCACGAAAACGCCCATCTGCTGCGGCGAGAACATTTACATGCGCTGGGGTTTCGCGAAAATCTTTGAGAAGCAGGCCGCCGATATCATCATGCCCGACATTCAGAAGGTCGGCGGCCTTTCAGAGGCTCACAAAATTGCCAGCATGGCGGATGCTTATTACATTCCGGTAGCGCCGCATTGCGTAGTTTCTCCCGTGGGCACCATGGCGTCGGCTCATGTTTGCGCTTCAGTGCCGAACTTCCTGGTTTGCGAATGGCATTGGATCAATCATCTGGATACCTGGAGAAACTGGGTCAAGGAAGGCGAGATCATCGTGAAAGGCCACGTCGAAATTCCCGACAAGCCCGGCATCGGCGTGGAGATGAACGATGAATCCGCGCAAAAGTCGCAAATACCGGGCACTACGTGGTTTGCTTCGAACGTTTAAACGGCGGCCTCAGACCAAACGGCCAGTTCGTTACCATTCGGGTCTGCAAAATGAAATCGGCTGCCGCCGGGAAATGAAAACGTATCTTTCACAATCTTTCCGCCGGCGGCTTTGATCTTTTTCTGAGCGGCCGCCAGGTCGCCGGCGTATATCACTAGCAGCAATCCGTGTGCCGGCGCCGGCCTCTCTGTAGTAAAGCCTCCGGCTAAGCGGCCGTCAAAAAAGCTCGTGTAATCGGGCCCGCAATCTTCAAACTTCCATCCGAAGGCGGCTCCATAGAATTGCTTCGTACTCGCTATGTCGTTCGCGGGCAGCTCTACGTAGTCGATTTGATTTTCAGCTTTTGCTTGACTCATTGTGATTCGATTCTAAGCCGCCGCGATGTTGTTGCGATTGTAAAAAACGGCCAGGAGTCGCACCCGCAAATTCCTGAAACTCCCGAATCAAGTGCGCCTGATCATAGTAGCCGCAAGCGGCGGCAAATTGAGCCCAACTCGGCTGAGCCGCGCTTGCCGTCATCACGCGAATCCGTTCCACCGCGTTGCGGAACCGGAGTATCCGTCTCAAATACTTCGGCGAAACACCCGCGCGTTCCACGCAGGCCCGCCGGAAATGCCGCTCACTGAGGCCGGCATCGGAAACCAGTTGCTCCAAGGGGACACCAGTGGAAGGAAGCCGCCACAACGCCCGTTGTGCCGCATCGGGAGCTTCCGCCGGTCGGAGGAAGCCGTCCATGACCGTTGCCATCTGCTGCGGTGTGCATGATTCCGCAAGTTGCTCGAAAATTGCACGCGCCACCGCTCCCCATATACTTTCGAGCGGCTCTACTTTGTCATTTAAGAATGCCGCTTCACGCAGAAATGCAGCCGCCATGCCAGGGCGGAAGCGCACGCCAAAGAACGCTTGCCCGGCTTCCACATTGCACCGCAAAGGGGTGGTCATCAGCCCCACGGCTGTGAGAGCAACCGGTTCGCGATTCAGAGTGGAAAAGAGAATATCAACGCAGCCGTCTGGTAGGATGCAATCGTTCCGCGTGCCTTGCCGCTCCTGAAGCGACCAATAGCATTCCACGTAGGACCGAAGCCGCGGGCTTGATTGAATTTCCTGATAGGGCCGGCTCACTGGAGTGATTCTAACGCGTGCTGCGAGTAGTTCTTTTCAAGCGTTGTTCAGTTCCAACACCTCATCGCTCGAAAGCGTCTGCATCGGCAGAATACCCGCCTTCTCCTCGCCATCGATATCCAGAATTTCACGGAAGCTCGCCTCAATCGTCCGCACCGCGTTACTCATCTGATGCAGCCAGGTGCTCCAGAACTGATCGATGGAAGGCACCTGTTTGGTCTGCCGGATCTCACGCTGAATCTCTTTCTTGAACGCCGGAATGTTAAAGCCACGCAGCATTGCCGCGCCCACGTCAGTCAGATTGATTTGATCATTGACGTCAATGCTCAGCGTGTCTTTGCGAAAAGTCCGCTCCTCGCCCTTCTTATTCATATAAGTGACGCGCTCCTGGAACGTGAGGGAACCCGATAAGATGTGGGCGTCATTCGTCATGCCAAGCAAAGTAGTGGCGCTAGTGGGCGCCTTGACTACAATCGGCTGGCTCGCCGCCGCGTGCAGCCGGATCTGCGCGGGAGTCGCGATCCCTGCCCAAAGCTCGCTGGGAAGTTGAGTCATCGAGAAATAATTTGCGACGATCGATTCTACTTCCTTGTCTTCGAGTTTTTCGATTTCCTTCGGTCTGAACCGGGTGGCTTCGTCGGCGCGCTTCGCGAAGTCGCTTTGATACTGCGTGCCCTCATGCAGCTTGTTGAGAATTTCAGCAGGCCAATTCGGGTGGCTATATGTCCAGCCAACAGCAATGGTTTCCACTCCCATTTGCTTCAGCAGTTCGGTCACCGCTTGGATCGCCTTCTTGCTGCTGTTCTCGATGTAAGCGCGGCCTTCATTAAAATCGAGAAGCACCGGCAATTGCTTGCGAGTAGCAGCCGTTATGCCGTGGATCTCCTGATCAACCGTGTTCTTATCCGTCGCCTGCAGGAACTTGTAGGGCCGCTCCAGCACGGAATAGGAATGCTGCTCCTTTACAGAGGGCAGGTCGCTGACGTCTTTCCATTGATTCGAAACCGCCCAGAGTCCGTACCACGGCAAACTGGAATGAAGCTCAAAGTTCTGCTCGCCGAAGCCGTAGCTTTCCGAATTCAATATCTCTTCGGGAAGGCTATCGTTCGCGCGCGCCTCTTGTGAGGAACCGGCGTACCGTGCCAATTCCTGCTGGTGTTCCAAACTTATGTCATGCTGTTCATCTAAACGGGGAACGCTAAAGGGATTGATTCCTAGCGCATCCACCTTGATATGCCGCGTGACAGCGGAGGCCGCCAGCTGTGAAACAGCAATCATGAGCTTCCGGTCTTCCAGATTCGTTTTGAAGGCCTCCAGCGAATCTTTCGCGACGCCAACAATGGCCCAGTTGCCACGTCCAAACATGTGGGAATATCCTCTCTTGCGTACGATCCGCGCCTGACAGCGAAGACCAGTTTTAGACCGGCGCCGGCTGATTGGGTCAAAATCGACGATGGACCGGTGGTTCCCGGAACATCCGGTTCGGCGCGTGACCGCCTCCCCTTTTTACCACGGCATTCTTTTGTTCAGGTGGTCGAAGACCTAGTGGCGCGTCTTCCACGCTCACCAAGATCGCGTAGGCTGGCTTTAAAACGCTAAGTCAGTTGACTTACAGCGTATACTTATTGGCTGCCTTGAACAACTAAATACTTTCCTTGACAAACTTACTAGTAACATGACATTCTATTCCCGGATTTCAGACAAAGGGATTAAGTATATATGTCAAGCCAAAGATTTTTGGTTAGGATCATTTCAGCCGTCGTGCTGATTTCAATGACTTTACCGCTGGCCAAAAGTCAGGCAAGCGATCAAATCGGGCAGATTAACAATGAGTCGGAGCTAACGGGCCTTCCGGTTTTTAGCAATGGTGTTGCTGCATATGTCTACGGTTATCCACTTGTCTTGTTCGGCGTAACTGAAAAGATCGCGATCACCGTGTCGAGCGCTGGAGTAAAGCTTGGCGGCGCGCCTTTAAATCAGTTTGGGAAGGAGCCCGGACTACCGGACAGCTCGTTCGTTGATGTAGTGTTACCCAGCACCACTACGCTGTACGCCTCAGCGTTTATCAATCTGAAGGCGGAGCCGATTATCCTTCACATTCCCAACATCACCGATCGTTTTTTTCTGCTGCAGATGTTGGATGGATGGACCAACGTCAGCGATAAATCGCCGGGCAGCCGTTTGGACAGTAAAAGAGGGCGACTACGCACTGGTGGGGCCCGATTGGACGGGTACGTTACCTTCTGGCATCTCACCGGGAAACGTAATTCCAATGGACACAAATTCCATGTGGATCATAGGGCGGATCTATACAAAAGGTACAACCGATGACATCGCTCTCGTAAAAGATCAAATCTATCCGACCCTCACACTTACACCTTTAAGCGGCTACCATAACCACTATAAACCGCCGGAGAATCTGCCGTTAGACCCATCCGTGGAGACCGTAACCACACCGCTGAATCAGGTCGCGGGAATGGATGCGTGTGCCTTTTTCGGAACTCTTGCGGCGATGATGAAATACAATCCGTCGCTTCCGGCTGATACTGCGCTAGCCCAGAAATTAGCGGATATCGGAATCCTTCCAAATCAGTCTTTTGACTGTACAACATTGCGCTCAACGCAGCGTACTGATCTAGCGGCGCTGCAACTGGCAGTGGTGGCGGCTAGAGCTCGCCTGCAAGTGCCGCCGGGTCTTCCACAGGCAAAGACTAACTTCTGGCTAATGCCGCTCGATGTCGGTACTTATGGAACAAACTATCTTCTCAGGGCCCAAGTAGCGGTCAATACTTTCGGTGCAAACAATCCGATAGACGCCGTGTATGGTTACGGAACGCTGGATGGCAGAGCTATTCCGTTGAATGGCAGCAATAGTTATGCCATCCATTTCAACCCCAAAACGGCAGCCGGCAATGCCGGGGAAATTCCACCCGTGAACCCCAAGTCATTCTGGTCAGTGACCATTTACAACCAGGATGGAACGTTAGTTGCCAATAATGTCGCAACTTACAATGCAATCGGCATCCCACAAGTGCAAAGCCACTCCGCGTGCTTCAATCCGGATAATTCGCTGGACCTCTATCTCCAGCCGACGGCCCCATCGGGTGGTACGCCCTTCTGTAATTGGCTGCCGATTCCCGAGGGGAACCCGTTTATTGTTTTCTTGCGCATGTACTGGCCTGACAATGCTGTACTCTCCGGCCATTGGGTTCCTCCTCCTATACAAAGAATCCGATAGCCTAATTGCCTTATTCGGCCAATCGAAACGGCACAATCACTTGCGTCATGAAAGGAACAGCTTTTCCATCAATCGTCGCCGGATGATAAATCCATTTGCTGACAGCGTCTTTCGCGGCGTTAAACAAGCAGGGACGGGCCTCGTACCAGTTGAATTGCGCTGATTTTCCCGTCTGGCCCAACCGTAACGGTAAATTCAACGGTTCCTTGGATGTGGGCGACACGCGCGAAAGGCGGATAGATCGGATCTGTTTTGCTGACGAGACTGCTCTCTGCTACTTGCGACCCGATGCGAACTGTTCCACGCTGCAGAGGCTCGGAATGCGCCAGGCGTTCATAGTTTAACTGCCGCTGCGGAAATGCTTCGGCCGATTGCAGAGCTTCCGTCCACTTCGCATCGCCGGGATCTAATTTGATCGCCTGCTGAATCAACTCAAGCCCGCGATGAAACTGTTCCTTGCCGCCGCGCGGTGTATTCAGTTGTACCAGAATGCGCCCAACTTCAGCCAACAACGCGGGATCAGCTGATTCTTTCAATTGTCCGCGCAATCTAGCGCTAGAGTCGTCGCTCATTTGAATGTTGTTGATCGCGCCTCCGCGACGAAGCCTCTGTAGTTCCGCGGCTGCATAAATCGTCGCGACTGAGTGCTCATACATAATTTGCTTGGCCGGGGCGTCTAACGCTTCGGCTTGCCGCAAAAGCTCAAGTCCGCGCTCGGGCTCTGTGCGCTGCAGCGAACTGGCTGCATTGAAAAGTACAACCGGAGAGTTCGAGTGATTCACTATTGCTTCTTCCCAGGCCGCTTGAATCTGTTCCCGGGATTGATCGCTCAGTGATTTGATGGGATGGAACATCCCTTCCGCCATCTGCAGGCTTTCCGTTGACGGATGTCGTTTGATAAACCAGAGCAGTTGATTGGTGAAAGGTATGTCTTGTCCTTTCCAGGCGCAATAAACCAGCAACTCCATCCGGGCGTCCGGATCTTCAGGATTTGCCTGAACTGCCGATTCCAGCACCGCGGCATCCGTGGGGCTCATAGATGCAATCTGTTGCCATCGAGGCCATGGAATGTGGCTCTGGTGAGATCTCTGTTGCTCTTGCGGGTCACCGAACCGTGCTGCAGCGGTCAGGTACACCGCCGGAACAAATAAAACAAGCGCCAAGCTTGCAAGCGCTTTTCTGCCCCTCTGCTTGTATGGCGTATCCGCGAAAAGCCGTTCAATCCGCTTTTTCAACGAAGAACGTCCCGCTACCGCGGTAGCCTCCGCGACAATGCGTCCATGCCGCCGCCTCACGTCACGCGCGAATTCAATCAAGAAATTCGCGTACTGCTCGGGCGCGGCTCCGCTCGCCAGCACCGCCTCATCGCAAGCCTCCTCCGCCAAAGCAGAAAGCTGGCGCCGCAGGAACCAGGACAAAGGATGGAACCAGAAAAGACAAGTTGCGAAAGAAGCGAGTAACAGAGTGGCCGAATCACCACGTTCGACATGCGCCATTTCGTGAGTCAATACGGCTCGCAATTTCGCTTCGTCCCAAGTTTGCCACGATTGCGGCAGCAGAATCCTGATCTCTCCCGCATCAAACCGTGACCGGTGTGCTAACGTCATTTGACACCGCGATGCGTGGCTTCAGGCGTGCCTCGCTTTCGAGCCAGATCTCGTGGAAAAGTTCCCGAAATGCCGCATTGGGAATAAATTGGCTTCGCTTCGCAATTCGCCCGAGGCAGCTTAGGTTGTATCCCGAGCGAGCCAGTAGAACCAACGTGACGAACACGTACAATCCTGGTAGAAAAAGAACCCAGGCCGGCGAGTGGCTGCTCAATTTGCGATTGGAAAAAGAACTCGTATCCCGCGGCGGGTTCCCGGAATGAACCACAGCCGCGGGAGTGCTCGGAAGAACCGTAACCGCAGCCTGGGCGGGCGGGGCTTTGAGCAGCGGAGGCGTTACCCGCATCAACAGCGGCAAGGCAAGTAGCGCAAACAACGTCCACCGCCACAGCAAGAAACGAAGCTCGGCGGTCTTCGACCGTAACAGCCACGCCGCGCAACCACAAAGAACCGCCAGAACCAACGAGCGTAAAACTATTCCGAAGGCGCCCGCGACGAACGCCCGGCTAGCCGCTTCCCATTCCGTCAGAGTCATTTTGGCTTTTTCCTTTCCTTGCCGGAAACCGCCTTGCTGCGCTCCCTGCCGAGGCGGTCCGCGATTTTCCGCAACTCATCCGTATCAACCAATTCGTCATCCACCATGCCTGCGAGTAGCGACTCCAGGGAACCGTGGCAGAACCTGTCTAAAATTTCCTTGACGGCGCGGGCAGCTACGCTGCCGGCTGGTTCCACACACGAATAAACGAAGGTTCGGCCATCTACTTCGTGCTGAACATAACCCTTCTCTTCCAAACGCATCAGCACGGTCCGGATGGTCGAATCTTTAAGAGGCCGTTCAGCCGCGAGGACTTTTTGCACGTTGGCAGCGGTTGCGGAACCACGGCTCCAAATAATGTTCATCACCTCCCTCTCCAAATCGGATATGGGAGCTCTTAACGTCATATGCTACATCCTGTAACACTACGACATGTAGCATCGGGCAGGCGCGCTTGTCAATAGAAAAAAGTTTTTGGACTATGGCTGCGGGACAGGTGCAGCAGTGGATTCGGTGTGATGGTTGAACGGCCTGCGCATGGCCTTCTTTTTCATTGCGGCATCTTTTTCCGCCGCGCAGCCGTTGGCATACTGACGCATATCCTGCTCCGTGAAGGTAAAGGCCCGCTCTTGCGTTTCTTCGTCGCGGCGCTCCAGCACGCTCCGGCATAAGAGCGGAAGCTCCTGCACGCGAATGCCGTAGCTCCGGCTTAGGGCCAGATCCGTCTTCACTGTGAATTCGATGCGCGATCGATCGGCAGCCACGCCGTCAAAAGTGAACACGCGAAAAACAGTGTCCTGTTTGAACCCCGTGATCATGAATTGCATGTTCTCTTAAACTCCTTCTGCGATGAATCTCGATGCCGCTTGTTGACATTTCCTCTATCGAGGCAGCGGCGCTTGCACATAGTGATCCGCGGTCCATGCTGGTAACGGTTGGCCTCCACCGACGCTGAGACTTGCCTTGTCCCGGGCGTCTGTCTGGTCCACCTGAAAGTGCACGAGCCGTTTTTCGCCGTGCCGGAGATGAATTCGATCGAACCCCCGTAATGCAGGGTTCTCGTTGGCGGAGCCCAGAAGGTAGCACTGTACAACTTCGTCACCGTCTTCTTTCGACCGGTTGGTCACTATTGCGGTTACTTCGTACTTTGAAGCAAGGGCGTCCAGTTTAATCGTAAGATCAGAATAACTGAATTTCGAGTAACTTAAACCGAAGCCGAATGGGTAGAGAGGTGGTCCCTTGAAGAATCGGTAAGTCCGGTCCTTCATGGAGTAATTGTCGAATGCGGGCAATTGGTCGCTCGACTGATAAAACGTGACGGGTAACCGTCCAGCCGGATTGTTATCACCGGCGAGCGTGTCTGCAATTGCTTTTCCGCCCTCTTGCCCAGGATACCATGCTTCTATTATCGCCTTCGCGCCGTCCTTCGCCGTCCTCACCGCCAAAGCGCTTCCATTGACCAGCACCACGATGGTTGGTTTGCCGGTAGCGAGCACGGATGTCAGCAGCTTCTCTTGCGAATCCGGAAGATCGATATTCGTCCGGTCGCCGCCGCTGAAGCCGGGGATTTGAATTCTCGATTCCTCTCCTTCTAGGCGCGCGTTAAGCCCGATGCACACGATGGCGACGTCCGATTCCTTGGCCGCTTCCACTGCGTCGGCGAGTGCGGCGTCAGCAGGCGGCCGCCAAAGCAATTGCAAACCCCCGCCGCCTCCAGTCTCTTTGTATTCAATGCGGATCTGATGTTTCTTTCCAGCTTCCAGGTGTACCGCGGCAGTCTTCGGCTGCATGGATTCGCGAACAGGCGCGTTGTCTTCCACCTGCAATTGATCGTCTATATAAACACGCGCTGAATCCGTCCGGCCGCAGCTATGGCATTCGGCTCGCACCACGCCAAACTCGTAATCGCCCGATTGGTTGACAGAAATGGATCCGCTCCAGCGTAGTGAGAAGCTTTGCCGGGGCACGGCTTTGACCAGCGCCGGTTCCTGCATGTCCCAAACCAAATAGCCGCGCGGCTCTACGCGAGATAGCAAGGGCGCGCCGGAAAAACTATCGTTTCCGAAATACTCCGCCAACAATCCACGCTCGTTGCCGCCACCCTTCGGCTGTAACATGTTTTGCGGTACCAGCGCCATGGAAGAACTGACATAAGTAGAGCCAAGAGCAAAGCGCACTTTGGCTTGCTTGCCGAACTTCTGCTCAATTCCTTCGAGCGGCGTAACGATATGTGAGGGGATGCCGTTGTAATTTGCGAGTAATACATCCGGGTCGTCCGCTGCCGGGCCTAATACCGCTATGCGTTTCGGCTTCTTCCGCAGCGGTAAAATTTCCCCGTCATTCTTCAGCAAGACAATGGACTTCCGCGCCGCTTCGAGCGCTAAGCCCTGATGCGCTGGGGACTCCACTTGGTCCATGCCAATCTTCGAGAAGGGCACACGCTCCGGCGGATCAAACATGCCTAAACGGAAGCGTGCTACGAACAATCGTTCCACGGAACGATTGATCTCCTCTTCGGTGATAAAACCCCTGGCGACGGCCTCGACCAGCGTTCTGTATGACCGGCCGCAGTCCAAGTCAGTGCCAGCCTTCACGGCCATGGCCGACGCTTCCGCGAGAGAGTTGGCCGAATGATGTCCCCGGTAGATGTCATCCACGGAGTCGCAATCGCTTACGACGTAGCCTTTAAATCCCCACGCGTTGCGAAGGTTGTCCTTCAAAAGCATGTCGCTCGCGCAGGCGGGTGAGCCGTCCACGCGATTGTAAGCGCACATTACGGAGTAAGCGCCGCCGTCAGTAACGGTTTTCTTGAAGGCATATAAATAGGTGTTATTCAAATCTTCCTGACTTACCTGCGCGTCAAAGCGATGCCGCGAACTTTCAGGGCCGCTATGCACGGCAAAATGCTTAGAGGTCGCGATGGTTTTGAAGTAATGCGGATCATTCCCTTGCATAGCTCGAATGAACGCAACGGCCATCCGTGAAGTCAGGTACGGATCTTCGCCGTAAGTCTCCTGCCCCCGGCCCCAGCGCGGATCGCGAAAGATATTGATGTTGGGCGACCAAAATGTGAGCCCGTAATAACGGCCGTGATTGTCATGCCGGATCGCGTCGTTATATTTGGCCCGGGCCTCAGTTGAAATGGTGTCCGCAATCCTGAACTCGAGTTCCGGATCCCAGGTCGCCGCCAGCCCTATCGCCTGCGGGAACACCGTCGCCAAGCCGGCGCGCGCCACTCCATGCAAGGCTTCATTCCACCAGTCATACGCGGGTATCCCGAGGCGCGGAATCGCGGGCGCGCTATTTTGCATCTGGCCCGCTTTTTCCGCCAGGGTCATTTTTGACACCAGATCGGCCGCCCGCTCTTCCGGCGTAGCGCTTGAATCTTGATATTTCACTTTGTCCTGGTAACCGTATGACAAGGAGATCAACAGGCAGATGAGAATCAGCGGTTTCATAGCTTTGTTGGTAACTCGAATTATATATACTTTAAGAACTGGAAAATGAATTGTTACCGCTGGGGCCTTCTGCTATTTCTCGGCGCGCTTTCCTTGCGTGCTGAAACTGGATATGACGCGTGGCTTCGTTACGCTTTTATCGATGACCCCAATGTAAGGCAAAGCTATACTCACCTCCCGGCAACCATAGTCATCCTAGATCCTACAACCGTCATTGAGACGGCGGCTCAAGAGGCCAGCCGCGGTGTACGCGGGATGCTCGCTAAAACGCTGCGGATGCAAACGCAGTTGCCGAACGAGGACTGCATTCTACTGGGAACCATGGCTGCGGTGAAACGCGCCCTACCAGGACTTTCTCTACCTACGTCATTACAAGAAGACGGTTATCTGCTAAGAACCACGGCCAGCGGAGGGCATTCCATTCTTCTAGTAACCGCCTTGAATGACCGCGGAGTTTTATACGGCACGTTTGCGCTGCTGCGCAACATCGGCCTGCATCAGGATCTGAGCTACATCGACGAACAATCGAATCCATTCGCGCCCATCCGCTGGACGAATGAATGGAACAATCTGGATGGTTCCATTGAACGCGGCTATGCGGGCCGTTCCATCTTCTATGACGCGAACAACGTCCGGGAGGATCTGACCCGCGCCGGAGATTACGCCCGCCTGCTGGCGTCTATCGGCATTAACGGCTGCACTATAAACAACGTCAACGCCAACCCACGCGCCATCTCTACTGAGTTCTTGCCGCAATTGGCGCGCATTGCCGCTGCGTTCCGCCCATGGGGTATCCGGGTTTCAGTTTCGGTTGATTTCAGCAGCCCGAAAATTCTGGGACATCTGGATACATTCGATCCGCTGGACCCGAAAGTAGCAGCCTGGTGGAAAGACAAAGCCGACGAGATTTATAAAGCCATCCCGGATTTAGGCGGCATCTTGCTGAAAGCCGACTCCGAAGGCCGCGTGGGCCCATCCACTTACGGCCGCACGCACGCGGACGCGGCGAACGTGATCGCCAAGGCTCTTCAGCCGCATGGCGGAGTGCTGGTTTATCGCGGTTTTGTGTATGACCATCACATGGACTGGCGCAACCTGAAGAACGACCGTGCGCGGGCGGCCTATGACAATTTCGAAAGACTCGACGGGAAGTTCGATGACAACGTGCTCGTCCAAATCAAATACGGTCCCATAGATTTTCAGGTTCGCGAACCCGTTTCGCCGTTAATTGCCGCGCTGAAGCACACGAACGAAACGCTGGAATTGCAAGTGACGCAGGAGTATACAGGACAGCAGCGCCAACTGTGTTTTCTGCCGCCCATGTGGAAAGAAATTCTGGATTTCAATTTTCAACCCAACCTCGTCAAGGACATCGTAGCCGGTAAAACTTATAAACGCCCCCTCGGCGGCTTTGTCGCCGTTACCAATGTCGGTTTGGATCAAAACTGGCTTGGCTACGATCTGGCTATGTCAAATCTCTATGCCTTCGGGCGCATCGCCTGGGATGCAAATCTT
Source organism: Bryobacteraceae bacterium (assembly GCA_036488895.1). GTDB lineage: Bacteria > Acidobacteriota > Terriglobia > Bryobacterales > Bryobacteraceae > Bog-105. The sequence goes on from DASXGT010000152.1 coordinate 31,192, forward strand.
TCGTCGCGGCAGATTGTGGATGAATGGACGCGCCTCACCTTCGGACACAACGCCGAAGTTGTGGACGCCATCGATAGCCTTCAACTCCGTTCGTGGCGCATGTATGAGAACTATACGGGGCCGCTGGGTGCGGGCGGCCTGACCGACATCATCGGTGTTCACTACGGGCCGGGTATCGAATCGTCTGAGCGCAATGGCTGGGGCCAATGGCATCGCGCCGATGAAAAGGGTATTGGCATGGATCGCACCGCAGCTACGGGAACCGGCTATATCTCGCAGTATCCGCCGCCGCTGGCCAGCCTGTATGAATCTTTGAAAGACTGTCCGGACAACCTGTTACTGTTCATGCATCACGTTCCGTATACCCACGTTTTGCATTCCGGCAAGACGGTGATTCAGCATATCTACGATTCGCATTACGAGGGAGCGGAGGAGGCGCAGACTTTTCCTGAGCAATGGCAGCGGCTGCATGGAAAAATGGATGAGGAACGCTATCAAGCGGTCTTAAAGAAATTGCAATATCAGGCTTCCTACGCTTACGTCTGGCGCGATGCGATCTGCAATTGGTTCTTCAAAACCTCGCAAATAGCGGACGCTTTAGACCGCGTGGGTCATCATCCGGATCGCGTCGAAGCCGAAGCGATGTCGCTCAAAGGTTATGCCGTCGAGCCGATTACTCCCTGGGAAGACGCCTCCGGCAGCAAGGCCATCGCCTGTACCGCTTCGCCATGCACCGCAACCACTCGCTTCAACGGCAAAGCCGCCTGGTACAGCGTGGGCGTCCAGTATTTTGACCAAAATAACGGCGCTTCGCATTTCCAGGTATTCGTAGGCAATCAACTGATCGGGGAATGGACGGCGGACGAGCGATTTCCGAGCCCAAAACCCAACGCCCATACCAGCACTCGTCACACCATGACTGGCATTGCCCTGCGCCCCGGAGATGAGATTCGCATCGTGGCCGTTCCTGATGGCGCTGAACAAGCGGCTATCGATTACCTAGAGATAAACCCGGAGGTTCACCGATGACTGGTATTCCACAAGAAAAACAAATCGCGCTCGTTGACCGTTTGACAAACGCATGCGGCGGCAGTTATTCGCCGGAAGTCCGGCGCCGATACTTCATTACCGGCCCGCAATGGGCTCCCGCGTATGAAGGGCAGGCCGTATTTCACGCGCCGGTACGCAATCCAATCACGTTTGAAAAGGTAATTGAAGAGTATGGCAAGGTGGGCATCGGCTACTGGTGCACGCATGATACCGATGTCATCAAGACAGATGACCTGTTTACGGCCCGGCAAGAGGAAATTGTAAGCCGTATCAAAGACAGCCTCAAGAAAAACGGGCTGAAGTGCTCCATGGTGACCACCGAGACGTTTCATCATCCGGTGTGGGCGGCGGGTCCGGCTGCGGAATCGCCGGATGTTCGCGAATACGCAAAACGCAGGCTTTCCAATACGGTCGCCATCGGTCATGAACTTGAAGCGCAGTTCTGCGTGTATTGGCCCGGCTCACTGGGTTATTACATACAAGGCATTGTGGAAGAGACACAAACGCTGCGCTGGTTTGCCGAAGCCATCAACGCCGTTTGCGAGACCGATATTGCCATCGCCAAACAGAAGAATCGCGCCACGCTCAAACATTGCCTGGAAGCGAAACCATTTGAGCCGCAGGGCGAGATTCTGCTGCCTACTTCCGACGCTATGCTCGCCTTCATCTTTTCCGGTTTAATCAAGTACCCCGATATGGTGGGCTTGAATCCGGAGTATCTGCATGAGCTGATGTGGGGCGCGGCGGTTCGTGCTTCCCTGGCGCGCGCGCTGCTTTGCGGCAAGCTGTTCCACTTCGATATCAACGACGGATACCGGCTGAAGCACGATGTGGATATTGCGATTGGTCTGGTGAATCCGTTGGATTGGTTGAACGTGCTGGTGCTGCTGCGCAGCCACGATTACAAAGGTCCGTTCAATCTCGACTTCAAACCGCCGCGCACTACCAGCGAGCATGGCGTTTGGTCCATCAGCGTGCCAACTATGGTGGACCGTTTCATTACGCTATGGGAAATGGCCGGCGAAGTGATGACCGATCCGATCATCAAAGAAGCAACCGATGCCTTAAAAGCGGGTGGCTTTGTGGCTGACCCGAAGGACGTGAATTCCATCGTGAAAGCAAATAAAGAATTGCTTTCCCTGCATGAATTGGTAGGCCATCGCCTATTTCAAATTCTGATCGGAGCGCACCGGGGCCGCGTTTACAGCCTCTAAGCATTCACTCCTGACGCTAGGAAGCCGCCATCCACCGTCAGGCATGCGCCCGTCATGAAACTTGCGCCGGGTGAAGCCAGCAGGACCGCGGCGCCTACTAATTCTCCGGGTTTTCCAAATCTGTGCATCGGGGTGCGCATCAAAATTTCGCGCCCGCGTTCCGTACCGGTCAGCAGATGAGAATTTAATTCGGTGGGGAATACTCCCGGCGCAATCGCATTCACGCAAATATCGTCCGCGGCCCACTCGCACGCCAAACTGCGCGTGAGCGAAAGCACAGCGGCTTTCGATGCGCTATAAGCCGCTACCTCATGGAACGCAACAAATGAACTCAGAGAAGCGATGTTGATCACCCGGCCGCTTCGGCTGGCTTTCAGCGGCGCGTGAAACTCCTGGCACGTGTGCAGGGCGCCAGTGACGTTAATGTCAAATAGTCCAGCCCAGTCCGCGTCTTCAACCGCAACGGTCGGCTTACGGAAGGTGACGCCGGCGGCGTTTACCAAAATATCGATTCGTCCGAAATCGGACAACACGCGATCGCGCAATTCCTGAATCGAACGGCGGTCTTGCACATCGGATGCCGCCAACAACGTCCTCGTATCGAGACTTCGAAGCTGATCGCATACTTCCTCAAGCAAGTTCGCGCGGCGGCCAGTGGGAATCACGTTCGCTCCGTGCTCGGCCAGACCGACTGCAATTTCGCGGCCCAGGCCCGACGTGGCGCCAAAGACCACCGCTACGCGATCTGTTAAATCCAAACAACTTTTCTGCAACATTTCTCCCTTTGTTTCCGTAGACCTCTACAATGGTCATGCACTTGCATGCCAAATTATAGTTTGTAATCCATACAAATGCGACAGGTCGATCTAAATCAGCCCGCCGCCGCATCCAGCGAAACGGCGCGGCGTATCAACCGGGGCATCGTGCTCAATTTAATTCGGAACCGGCAGCCGGTTTCACGCGCCGACGTAGCGCGATTTTCAGGCCTGCAACGCAGCACGGTGTCGCTGATTGTGGAAGAACTGATTGAGGACGAATGGGTGGTGGAAGGCTCTTTAGGGCGGCTGCCCCGAGGACGGCGTCCTACCTTTTTACAGCTCAATGAGAAACGCGCGGTGATTTGCGTTGACATACGGCCTTCGGGCATCAATATCGGCGTGGGAGATGTGAACGGCGTGTTCACGCCGCAGGATGGCTTTCCTACCCCGCAAGATCCGACGGTAGCGGTGAAAGAATTGGTCAAGCGGATCAAGGCGCTCATAAAGAAACGCGTGGGAACGCCTTTTGACGGCATCGGCGTCAGCATGCCGGGCCGCATTGATCTTTCCACCCACCAGCTTGTGTTTGCGCCCAATTTGCGGTGGCCAGCGATGGATTTGCAGGACGCGTTGGAGAGGGCAACCGGCCTGAGCGTGGAACTGGAAAACGCGGCCAATGCCTGCGCGCTGGCTGAAATCTGGTTCGGACACTCGGGCAAAATGCGCGATTTGGTGGCCATCACGGTCTCCGAAGGAATCGGCACCGGCATTATTGCGCACGGCCAACTGATTAGTGGACGGCGCGGCATGGCTGGTGAATTCGGCCACGTCCCATTGGAGCCGGATGGGCCCTTGTGCAGTTGCGGCAACCGTGGGTGTTGGGAAGTGCTGGCCTCGAACCGGGCAGCGGTGCGATATTACACCGAATCAAATCCGAACCGGGCCGCCGCCACTCTTACCTTTACGGAACTGTTGGCGCTGGCCGAGAAAGGCGACGTTTTGGCCGATCGCGCTTTAACTCGGATGGCCGTGCAGATCGGCCGGGGAACTCGAATGATCGTTGCCGGGTTGGCTCCTGAAGCCATTACTTTCATCGGCGAATTTACGTCAGCATGGAGCCGCTTTCGGCCGGTGATTGAGGCCGAGGTGCGGGCGCAGAGTATTTCCTCTGAGCCTACTATTTTGCTGGCGGGACAAAATGGGGCCACGGCACGCTTGCGAGGAACTATCGCTTTGATTTTTCTAAAGCACTTCGGACCGCCGGCTAAGTCGCCGAACTAGTCACTTCACTAAAGAGGCGAGCGCCAATGGCGTACTTCAATTCTTCAATGCCCGCGCCGGTGGCGCTGGAAATGGCGAGGAAGGGCAGGGAATGCTCGACGGCCTTCGCCTTTACTTTCTCAATGCGGCTTTCGTCCTGGCAGGCGTCAATTTTGCTGGCTACCACGATCATGGGGCGATCCAATAAATGATGGCCGAACTCCGCCAACTCGTTCATGATCACATCAAAATCGTTGCCTGGGTCGCGGCCGGTGAAGTCGGAAACATCCACCAAATGCACCAACACCTTGGTTCGCTCAATATGGCGCAGGAACTGAATGCCGAGCCCGTGCCCGGTATGCGCGCCTTCGATCAGCCCGGGAACATCGGCCATCACGAAAGTGCGGTCCGCCACTTGAACGACTCCCAAGTTGGGGACCAATGTCGTAAATGGATAATCGGCAATTTTCGGTTTGGCCGCTGACACGCGTGAAATCAGGGTCGACTTTCCGGCGTTTGGAAAGCCCACCAATCCGACGTCCGCGAGCAGCTTGAGTTCAAGGCGCAGCTTATGAAATTCGCCCGGACTGCCTTCTTCGTGCTCGGTGGGCGCTTGGTGCGTAGAGGTGGCAAAGCGTGCGTTTCCCTTGCCGCCGCGTCCGCCTTTGGCCGCGATGCAGCGTTGGCCGTTTTCCGTAAAGTCGAACACTTGCTCTCCGGTCTCGGCGTCGTAAACCACGGTTCCTACCGGCACCGGCACTTCCACGGCTCGGCCGTCGCGTCCGGTTCTCTGGCTGCCTTCGCCGTGGCGTCCGCGCTCGCCCGTGTGCTCGGGGTTGAAACGCAGATGGAGCAGGGTGCTGTAGTGCTGGCTCGCCAGCAGCACCACTTCGCCGCCGTGACCGCCATCACCGCCGCTGGGGCCGCCGCGTGGAACAAATTTTTCGCGCCGGAACGCCAAGCAACCGTTACCGCCGTCTCCGGCTTTAACGGAAATCGTTACTTCGTCTATGAACACTGGGAAAATTGAAAAAGAGGTGAGGGGATTACAAAGAGGGCGCTGTAAGCCGCCCTCCAAAAATAGGTGAGCCTGAGGGCAGCTTAGCTTTGAGCGTCGAGCACGTTGACGAATTTGCCCATACGGCCGCGGTCACGGAATTCAACCGTGCCTTGCACCGTGGCAAACAGCGTGTCATCTTTGCCCAAGCCGACATTCTTGCCCGGCTTGTAGCGCGTACCGCGCTGCCGCACGATAATGGACCCGCCGGTCACAAATTCGCCCGAAAACACCTTTATGCCTAGCCGCTGTGAATTAGAATCGCGGCCGTTTTTGGAACTACCTAAACCTTTTTTATGTGCCATTCTAAATACCTCTCGTCAGCGCGAACGCTTACGCCAAGATCTCCTGTATCGCCACGCGCGTGAAATTCTGGCGATGGCCCTGAGTTCTCTTGTACTGTTTCTTTCGTTTGAACTTGAAGACAATGATCTTCTGGGCGCGGCCATGCGCCGCAATCGCGCCGCGCACGCGCGCCAGCTTCAGGCTATCGCCGAGCACCAGTTCATTCGCTTCGTTCGAAAACGCCAGAACTCGGTCAAACTCCACCGTCGAACCAACATCTCCCGCGATCGTATCTACTTCAATCGTTTGCCCAGGCGAGACACGATATTGCTTACCGCCTGTTTCAATCACAGCGTACATAACTTAACCTTACAAACCCTTTGGTGTTGGTTTTACCGACGCGGGCACACAGAGGGCCGCTGATGGAATACAACCTCTTTATAATACCTAATCCGGTTTCAGCGTGCTACCGCAAGCGCCCTGCCGCGAGTTGAGCCTGGGCGCCCAACCAGGAAATGAGCTAGTCTGAATCTAGATGGCTCCGAAAACGAAAGAGCTTAGCGCGCTTAGTGTGGGTTATCGCAATCCCGAAGAGGTTGCTCGTTTCGATGAACAGCAGGCAGCGATTTTTGCCGAACGCAAGCAGAAGATCGTGACTCAACTCCGGCAAGACGGATATCTGGATGAGAACGGAAATTGGCACTTTAAAGAGCCGCTTCCCGCCGATATGCTTCCCGATTTCAAAGCCGATTTTAATCATTAGTGCATGCGTCCGCGCATGATCGTTATTGCCGGACCGCCCGGCAGTGGAAAATCGACTATCTTTCGGCCTGACGAAGAACAAATCGACTATTTCAACGCCGATGAGCGTGCCCGCGATTTAAACGACGGCATGGGCCGGAACATCTCGCCGGAAATCCGCCGTCAGGTTAATGAGGAACTTGAACAGTTCATCGCGAATCACATTCAGCGCGGCGAGAGTTTCGCGTATGAGACTACGCTGCGGACCGCAATTACCTGCCTTCAGGCACGTCATGCCAAGGCGCATGGCTTTGAAACAAACATGAGCTAAGTTGCACTGAACAGCGTCGAAGAGTCCGTTCGCCGTGTACGCAGCCGTGCCGAGCACGTGGACACTCCGCTCCACCGGAACGAATTCGTGAAATCTATCCAGCAAGCTTGCGTAATCTCCCGGAAGCTTTAAGCGAATTTGACAGCGTTCCCATCTACGACAACTCCGATTCTGGTACAAACGGTCCGGCAAAAATCTTTCGGACCATTGAGGGAAGAATTTCAGAAGTTGCGGCGCAGACGCCGGAATGGCTCGACAACGCTTTGCGGGGCACCGCGTTCGAGGTCAAAAAACCGGACTGACTTTTACTTGATCCCGTAGGCCTCCCGTGCGGTACCGGCCCAAAAGCGCTCCTGCTCGGCTTGCGAAAGCTTGCTGGTGGCTTTGGTTACTAATCCCACCCAGTGCTGATAGCTGATTGCTAGCTGGCAGACTGGCCAATCCGAGCCGAACATGGTGCGTTTTGGCCCGAAGGTGGAAAGCACGGCATCCATATAGGGTTCAAGCTGCGCTTCCGTCCATTTGGCGTGGTCGGCCTCGGTGGCGAGGCCGGAGATTTTGCAATAGACGTTCGGGCGCTTGGCGAGTTCGCGCATGTTTTCGCGCCAGGGGGAGATGACTTGGTCCGCCACGCGCGGCTTGGCCAGGTGATCCACGATGAAGATTTGGCCGGGATGCTTGTCCACAAACTGGATGGTTTGCGGCAAGTGCCGCTCGAAAATCAGAATATCGTAGGCTAATCCGCAATACTTGAGCTCGCTGACGCCCCGGTTGAAATCGGCACGCAGCATATAGTTCGGGTCGGCTTCGTCTTGCAGGGTGTGCCGGATGGAGCGCAGTTTTTTGTTTGAGGCGAATTTCTCCAGCGCCGCTTTTACATGGGGGTCGGTTAACGGAACCCAGCCGGCTACGCCCAGGATGAATTCGTGTTGGCCCGCAAGTTCGAGCAGCCAGCGGGTCTCTTCCACGCTGGAGCGGGCTTGGATGGAGATGCAACCACCAATACCTGTAGCGGCCATTTCTTTGTGCAGATCGGCGGGCAGATAGTCACGGCGCAAGACATGCTGATCCGGTCCGATCCAGCCGTATTCGGCGGCGTCAAATTTCCAGAAATGCTGGTGCGCGTCGATTTTAGAAATCATGATTTTCAACCCGGCCCGAGGGCCAAACGCGATGCTCCAGCGGCGCCAGGATTTGATCTATTTCAGCAAGCAATCCCGCATCAGGGGTGATATCCAATGCTGACAAATTTTGCTCCAACTCATCCAAGTTCGACATGCCGCATAAGGTAGACGCCGCATAAGGATGCCGAAGTGAAAAGGCCAGCGACAAAATAGCAGGATTGACGCCGCGCGATTCACACAAACGGACCACTTCCGCTCCGGCCTTCTTCACCGTTTCCGGGGCAGGATGCGAGGCTATCGGACCCGCGTGTGTGAGTATCCGCAGATGCACGGCCGCGGCATTGATCAATCCGATCTGATGCTTCTTTAAAACCGGCGTCAGCCAAACATCCAGATCGCGCTCCATCAGATTGTAGTGGCAATAGGAAAGCACGAAATCGACTTTCCCGCGCTCAGCCACATCGGCCAGTATCTTCAGCGGCAGTCCGGAGATGCCGATGTAGCGGACTTTGCCCGCCTGCTGCAACTCCCGCATGGCGGGAATGGTTTCTTGAATGACTTGTTCGCGGTCACCGAATTCAATGTCATGCGCGATGAACAGATCCAGGTGATCGGTCCGCAGCCTACGCAAAGACTCATCGATACTGGTTTTCACGCGCGCTGCCGAAAAATCGAATGAAGCGGTGTCATAGCGTCCGCATTTGCTGGAGAGTACAATCTGATCGCGTTTGCCCGCGAGGGCCGGCCCCAGCCGCTCCTCCGCCAAAGTTCGCCCATAGTAGGGTGCTACATCGAAAAAATTGATTCCGCGATCAATCGCCTGGTGAATGGCTCGTTCCGTTTCGGCGACGTTCACCGGGCCAAACTCATTGCCTAAAGGCGCTGTGCCGAAGCCAATAACTGAAAGGTTCAATCCTGTACTGCCAAGTTGCCGGTATCTCATGTCTAGTGCTAAGCGTCCATTTCCACGAGTATCTTGGTGTATTGCTGCGGCGCGGCATCCCAACGGCGCAACGCTTCGCCTGCTTCTTCCAGCGGTACTGTCGCCGAGATGGTGGAGGCCACCGGGAACTTTTTCCCGGAAAGCATATCGATCACGGCCGGAAATTCCGTAAGCGAGTTACGCGATCCCAGAATGTCCATTTCTTTGTGAACGAATAACTTGGTTTCGAAGCTGATGGGTTCTTTGGCCCAGCCGATATAAACCACGCGGCCGGTGTGCGCTACTTCTTCCACGGCCATGCGATAGGTATCCGGTACGCCAACGGCTTCGACGATGACATCAGGTCCCAAGCCGCCGGTTAAGGCCAGCAATTCCTCATGTACGGACTGACGCCCGGAGTGGATGGCGTGCTGAGCGCCCACTTGTTTGGCGAGTGCCAGTTTAGCGTCGTCGAGGTCAAGCGCGATAACGGTGGCGCCATGTCCCACGGCACAGGCAATCACGCCCAAGCCCACCGTTCCGCATCCGATCACGGCAACCACGTCAGTGGCCGTGACGCGTCCACGCTCCGCCGCGTGAAAGCCCACGGCCAGCGGTTCCACCAGGCTTAATTCGACCAAGGAAAGCTTGTCGGCGCGGAAGACCTTTTGCCAGGGAGCGGTGAAGAATCCTTTCATGGCTCCATCGCGCTGCACGCCCAGCGTTTGATTGAATTTGCACGCATTGGTGCGACCGCGTTTGCAGGAGGCGCATTCTCCGCAATGCGTATTCGGGTACACCGTCACGTCCACGCCCGGCTGATATTCGGGCGGCACATCCGCGCCGGTTTCCACGATGGTGGCGGCGATTTCATGCCCTGGAATACGCGGATAGCTGACCAGCGGATTTTTGCCGCGGAAGGTGCTGAGGTCTGTTCCGCACATGCCGATGAGCCGGGTTTTGAGCAGGATTTCATTGGCGGCAGGCTGCGGCTGCTGTAAGTCTCCGAGCGAAGTTTTTCCCGGTTCGGTGATATAGAAAGCTTTCATTGCGTCTCCAAATTAGACTGCAGGCAGCAGCCGTACGACTTCGTCAATCTCCGATTGGTCGATGTAGAAGTGGGGGGACATGCGTACCCAACCCTGGCGCATGGCGGCGGTGACGCGGCTGCGCTTCAACTCGCTCACTACCATCCGGTAATCGATCGTAGGATGGCGGAAACAAACGATTCCTGAACTGGTTTTGGGGTCGCGTTGCACCATCATCTCGTAGCCTTTCGCCCGCACGCCTGCCTCCAAGCGATCCGCTAGGCTGAGCACCGCCGGCGCAATTTGATCGATTCCGACTGCAAGCAAAAACTCGAGCGCGGCGCGCTGCCCATAGCAGCCTATCGTATTCAATGTTCCGCATTCGTAGCGGCCAGCGTCAGAGCGTAGCGTCATGTCGCGCGAACTGTAGTCGTTGTAGTTGGCCGGGTTGGTCCAACCAAATTCGATAGGTTCAATGGAGTCGAGCCATTTGCGGCGGACATAGAGGACGCCGTTGCCTTCGGGGCCGAGCATCCATTTATGACCGTCGGCGGCCAACGCATCAATATAAGAAGCCTCCACGTCGATGGGAAGAGCGCCCATGCCCTGAATGGCGTCCACAAAGAAGAAACACCCGTGCTGTTGGCACAATTGGCCGATGCCGTCGAGATCCACGCGATGGCCGCTTAGATAGTTGACATGACTGATGGCCAGCAAGCGCGCGCCAGGAATAGCTTCCGCGATTTTTTCCAACGGGTCGTAAATGGAAAGCCACGTCAATTGGACGCCGCGCTTTTCCAGCCTCAGCCAGGGATAGTAGTTTGCGGGAAACTCCTCTTTGAAGGCGATGATCCGGTCGCCAGGCTTCCAATCCAGGCCCAGGGCGACCGTGGCAATGCCTTCGGAGGTATTTTTCACGATGGCGATTTCGCCGGGCGAGGCGTTAATCAGCTTCGCGGTGGCGCGCCGCAGCCCCTCGTAGCTTTCCATCCATTTATCGTAATGAAAGGAGCCGAACTGGCAGGCATCGTCGGCAAGCTGCTTCATCGCCTCGGCGGCGGGACGGCAAAGCGGCGCGACCGCTGCATGGTTCAGATAAATCAGCTCTTTGGTGACAGGAAATTGTTCGCGGTAGAGGTTGGCCAGGCTGTCCGCCGGCGCGCCGGCCACTTTTTCGAAACCCATTTCTCCGAGCATACGTTAGTTCGTTAGATCTCCGGGGCAGCGGCTCCCGATTTTTGGTCTTATACTGTAGGTGACGATCATTGCAATCTGTACCTATTCTGCTGGTTGCTCGTAAAGGAGTATTGTGCGGCGACTAATTCATCTCCGGTCTTTTGTCAGTCTTACATTGGTGCTCCTGTTAGGCGTACCATTCACCACGTTCGCCAGCGACGATAAAAAGTCCGATCCCGACTCCATCGGTGATCGTAACGTAAGCGGCAAGGTGAACTGGTATTCGCTGGAAAAAGAGATTGCCTTGGGCAAACAATTGGCCCAGCAAGTGGAGCGGCAATCGAAAATTGTCAACGATCCGATTGTTTCGGAATATGTGAACCGGATTGGCCAGAACTTGGTGCGCAATTCCGACGCCAAGGTGCCTTTCACGATTAAAGTACTGGAAGACCCAACCGTGAACGCATTCGCGCTGCCGGGTGGGTTCTTTTTTGTACAGACCGGCCTGATTCTGAAGGCCGATACCGAAGCAGAGCTGGCGGGCGTGATGGCCCACGAAATCGCCCACGTAGCGGCGCGGCATGGCACGCGGCAAGCGACGCGCGGTGAAATTGCTCAATTGGCGACATTGCCGCTGATCTTCATGGGCGGCGCCGCAGCTTACGGGATTTATGAGGCTTCCGGCCTGCTGGTGCCGTTGTCATTCCTGAAGTTTTCGCGCAACTTTGAAACGGAAGCCGATTATTTGGGCGTTCAGTACATGTACAAGACGGGTTATGACCCGACAGCTTTCGTGGACTTTTTCGAAAAAATCCAGACGCTCGAAAAACGCAAGCCGGGCACGATGTCAAAAGCATTTTCGACTCATCCTCCCACCGACGATCGGATTGCGAAATCGCAGCAAGAGATTTCCGGCTTGAAGCCAAAGCCCGAATATGTAGTGACCACTTCGGAGTTTAACGATGTGAAAGCCCGCTTGGCGATGCTGGAGAACCAGCGGCGTCCGGACAAGACCAATGAAGACCCGAACAAGCCGACGTTGCGGCGGAACCCGAATTCTAATGGTCCGATTGAGGATGAGACGGACCCATCGAAGAAGACAAACGGCGATGATAGCGATCGTCCGAAGCTGAAACGGCGTCCTACGGATACGGATTCTACGCCCACCGACACCACGACTCCTCCGACGTCGAATCCGCCAACCAGCAACCCGCCGTCCGGCAATTAATTGAAATAGAGATAGGCAGAAAAATTGAGTGGCCGGGGTGCGATGAGCACTCCGGCCATTTGTGTTTCTGCGGCAGGCATGGCCGTTTTACGAAACGAAGCCAAGCTTTGCGATTGCTAGCCGAATGCATACTTTAGGATTAGCGCGCGACGGTCGCGTTGTGCAGGCATTCGCCTGTAAATATTGCAAGGGCTGGACTTATTTGTTGGCGCCCGTCAGGCAAGCCTTGAGCTTGCGCTCGAAAAAATTCGCTTCGGATGGACTTCTGGCCAGTTTAACGGCTTTTTCAAAGTGCTTCGCCGCCTCCGCCGGGCGATCGGCCAAAAGGTTAAATTCGCCCTGGGCAGCCGGATAGAAGGGATAGTCTTTGAGCTTCGCGGAATCGGGAATCCTCGTTAATTCGGCCAATCCTTGCTCCGGCCCCATCGCTTTGCCCAAAGCGATGGTTCGATTTAAAGCGACGATGGGCGAAGGTTTTAACTCGTAAAGCAGGTTGTACAGTTCCAAAATTTTGGCCCATTCGGTTTTCTCGTAGGCCGGGGCCGCACAATGCAAAGCGGCGATACCGGCCTCCAGGTGATACTCGCTCAATTCGTCTCCGACGGAGGATCTTTCCAGAAAACGGAATCCCCTTCCTATCAAATCCCTTCCCACTTGGACCGGTCCTGCATTTCCAGCTGGATCAGACCGCCGTCGTCCATCCGGCCTGGAAGACGGGCTGCGTGAAAACAAAGGAGCGCCAGCAAGGCATGCGTCTTTGGTCGTTCGCCCTCCGGATGCTCGCTTAATAGAACGGCTAGGCGAATAGCCTCGTAACAAAGGTCCTCCCGCACTGCCCGTTCGGATCGGGTGCCGTGGTAACCCTCGTTGAAAAGGAGATAAATTGCCTGGTATACCGTGTCTAGGCGCTCGGTTATATCCGAAGCACCGGTGAATTCCATGAACGTTCCCGAAAGCCGAAACAGTTTCCGGGCCCGGCCTAGTCTTTTTTCAATGGAATCCTCGCTAGCCAAGAGCGCATGAGCGATTTCGGAAACGCTGAAACCGCAAAGTGTCTTTAGAATGAGCGTCACTTGGGCTTCGGTCGAAAGCCCCGAGTGACAGCAGGAAAACATCATGCGGAGTTGGTCGTCCCGGATCTCTTTTTCGAAGGCCGGCGTTTCCCGTGGCAGATCGTCCCGGAGCCTCAAAAAATGAGAGAGCTCCGGGGCGAAGTAGCGAAATTGTTCGTCGCGCCTTAGAAGATCGATGGCCCGGTTGCGGGCTGCCCGCATGAGCCACGCAGAAGGATTATCGGGAAGGCCGTGCACGGGCCATATTTCCAGGGCGCGGCAAAGCGTATCCTGAACCACGTCCTCGGCCAGATCGAGGCGCCCTAACCCGAAAATCTTGGTCAAATAAGAGACCATTTTCCCCGCCTCCCAGCGGAAAAAATGGTCCACTACTCCCGGTATGCTTTCCGTAAGGTCCTTCTATTGTGCGGAAACGAAGGGGCGAATTTCCACTGTTCCGTCGCCTTCCAGGATGGGACAGCCCTTGGCCAGCTCTGCCGCTTGATCCAGATCTTTGGCGTTGAGAATCAGAAAGCCTTGTATGAAATCCTTCACCTCGACGTAAGGGCCGTCACTCACGGACTTGACTTTGCCACGGACCACCTTGCCCGTTCCATCCAACCGGTCTCCTAGCTGATGAATATGGCCGTTTTTTTCCAGGGCCCCTCTCCATTCCATCCATTTTTTCATCACTTGTTGCATCTGTTCAGCGGACATGGACTGGTAAGCTGCCGGATGGCTTCGGAATAAATAGATAAACTTCTTCATATTACTTCTCCTTTTTCCTGTTTCTTTCAGGCCTGCTGTTCGGCCTCCACCTACACGACGAATGGGAAAGCCGAAACCGGACATGAGACGCTACCTCTTCATCTTGCTGATATCACAGAGCATGTCCGAATGGATATTGAGACCTATATTGGTCATGTTGTACAAATGTTCGCTCGCAACCAGCCAGACGATTTCGCAGATCGCCCGTTCGGAAAAATGGCGGGACAGGTTAGCAAAGGTATTTGGATCAACCCTTTTATTCTTTGTTAGTTCTGTCACGTAATCGAGCGCCGCGCGCTCCGCGTCGGAGAAAAGAGGACTTGTGGCGTAGTCCTCTAGCGCGTCGAACTTGGCTTGATTCATCGATGCTTTGATCGTGAACGACCGGCCAATGTCGATACAGAAAAGACAGACGTTGAGGCGTGCCACCTGTTCACGAATGAGCAGGATAGTTTCTGGCGGCAGGAGCAGCTTTTTATCCAGCTTGCTGATCTTTCCATAAAAGAGACCAAAAGCAGCCGGCAACCGCGCGGCATGCACTTTTACTGGCGTAAGCACTTTGCCGAATTGCCGGCGTGTAAAGTAATACGCCAGCTTCATGGTCAGCCCGTGCGGGTTTTCTATTGACGGGAGAAATGTAGTACCCATTTTCTGTTCCTTTCTACCCGTACGACGAATGGTGGGGCCGGAAACCGGACACAATTAATGGAAATTCGGCAAAGGTTACCGATACCTGATCGCTCTTTTTCCTGCCCCTTATCCAAAGATTGTATGCAAGATTGTATGCAATTCACTCCTTCGCTCGCTTATACTAATTTGAAAATCTCGCTAGGCATTCTAGGCATTGTAGGAAGGAAAAGAGCATGAGAAGGTATCGGAACGTCATTGCCGGCGTGGCTGTATTTTCGGCCGCACTCGCCCTGGGCGTGCAGGTGAACGCGCAGATGACCACCCCGGAGAGCCAAGGGCAGCAGCGAGGCGGAGGCGGACAGAGACGTACACAAACGCCGGCCGCCTCAGCCGAACAAACAGCCAGAGGTCCGCAGGAACGCCCGGCCCGGCCGCCGGAGGAAAAATCTTCCGTGACTCACCACAAGGCAATGGTGGGAGGAGCGGAAATCAGCTACACGGCAACCGCCGCCCAATACGTGATCAAGGCGGACGACGGCACGCCGAAAGCCACCTTCTTTTTCGTTGCCTACACCAAAGAGAATGTTCCTGATCCCGC
Source organism: Bryobacteraceae bacterium (assembly GCA_036488895.1). Classification (GTDB taxonomy): domain Bacteria; phylum Acidobacteriota; class Terriglobia; order Bryobacterales; family Bryobacteraceae; genus Bog-105. The sequence continues at coordinate 46,414 of DASXGT010000152.1, forward strand.
GCGGCGGCCGGTATCTTTCGTCTACAACGGCGGCCCCGGTTCAGGTTCGCTGTTCACGCACATGGGCATGGGGCCGCGGCGCGTGATGTTAGAGCCGGATGGCAAAGGCATGCCCGCGCCGTATCTGGTGGAGGATAATCGCGACTCCTTTTTGGACGCGACCGACATGGTGATTGTTGACGCGATTTCCACCGGCTATAGCCGTCCGGCGCCCGGTGAAAACGTGAACCAGTTCCACGGAATTATTGAAGACGCCAATTGGTTTTCTGATTTCATCTACCAGTACATTACTCGCAATGCGCGTTGGGCGTCTCCGAAATACCTGATCGGCGAAAGCTACGGAACCACGCGCTCCGCGGAACTCTCAGGCGTGCTGCAGGAACGCCATCAGATCTATTTAAATGGCATTGTGCTGCTGTCGTCAGTTGCGTTCGCCAATTGGGGTGGGGATGACCGTTCGATCTTCTTCCTTCCTACGTTCATCACCACGGCCTGGTACCACCACCTGCTGCCGCCGGACCTCCAGAACGAAAACATAGCCGATGTGGCGGAGAAAGCCCGCGGCTTTGCACATGGCGAATACGCGCAGGCTCTCGAAAAAGGGGACCAGATCTCACCGACCGATTATAAAAAGGTGGTCGCGGATACGGCCCGTTTTACCGGGCTTTCGCCGAAATATATCGAGCAGGCCAACCTCCGGATCAGCCCGCAGCGCTGGTTCAAGGAGTTGGAACGCGACAAGCGCAGGACCATCGGCCGGCTGGATTCGCGCTTTGAGGGAATGGAAGCCGACGCCGCGGGTGAGCGCGATACCTATGATCCAAGCGAAGCTTCCTACGAAGGCGCTTATGTGGCTGCGTTTCAAGATTACGTGCGGCGTGAACTGAAGTGGGACACCGACATGTACTACACGGTGACGGCGCGTGTTCAGCCTTGGGATCAGACGGGGAACACGGCGGTGGCTGAGGTACTACGCGCAGCCATGACACAGCAAACCCATTTGAAGGTGCTGGTGCTTTGTGGTTATTACGACGTAGCCACTCCGTTTAACGGGATTGAAGAGACGGTGAACCATATGGGGCTGGAACCGCCTGTGCGCAAGAACATTAGCTTTGCATACTACGAAGCGGGCCACATGGTCTACATCGATCAGAAAGCTAACGACAAGCTGCACCAGGACGTGGATCGCTTTATCAACTCTTCTTACAAGCAATAGAACAAGGCCTTGCCGAGTCGTACAGAATGTTGTACACTTTTAATATGGCGAGTTTGAATGTAACCGAATTTCGCGAGCAATGCCTTCAACTACTGGATAATGTGCCAGCGGAAGGGGTTTTGATTACCAAACGGGGTCGTCCGGTTGCTAAGCTTTTGCCAGTTCCATTGTCGTGCTTGGATCTGATTGGGAGCGTGAAAAATCTATCCATCGATTCCGAGGACGATCTTCTTTCCACCGGGATAGCGTGGGATGCTCAATCTTGATACGCACATCGTAATCAAGGCAGTCGAAGGAACATTGACCCCGCGCGAGCTTGGTCTTCTTATGAAAGATCCGGAGTGGGGAATCTCCGCTATCGTGTTGTGGGAGATTGCCAAGTTTCACGAAATGGGCCGGATCCGCTATGGATTAGGCCATGCGCCGCTAGCGGCCGCCCTGGATTGGATCCATGTCTGGCCGCTCAGCCGCCAAGTGTGTTTAAATACCGCAGCGCTTGATTTCAAATCTGATCCAGCAGATGAGCTTATTGCCGCCACTAGCCTGACGCATGGCGTTCCGCTGGTTACTCGCGATACGCGAATACGGGCATCGCGTCTGATTCAATGTCTATAACGGTGCTAGCGCTTGGAAGAATCTTCGTCTCGAAGACGTTCAATCTTCCAGGCATGCTCGTATAACGCGGCTTGCCATTGAGCGGCGCTGCCAGGAGCGTAGGTGTAGAATCCACGGCCGTTCATCGTTCCGCGAGCATCATCATCCCGCAGACGCTGTATAGCCGCCGGCACTTGCGATTCATTGCTGAGGGACGGGATGATGGCTTCCATCGCTTTGCCGTAGAGCGCGGGGCCGCCCGTGATATCCATCCAGCGAAAGGGACCGCAGAGCGCCGTCCAAAGCCCCAGCGAATTGCAGCAGACACGGTCAATGGTTTCCGCATCCGCAACACCGGTTTCGAGCAGGTGCAATGCCTCGCGGTACATGGCATAGGCGATGCGGTTCGCGATGAAACCAGGGACATCTTTCTTCACCACGGCGGGGTCCTTGCCTAATTCAATCGCAATGCGCACGATGCTATCGATCGTGGCCAAGTTGGTCTGGGCGCCTTGGATGATTTCGAGAAAACGGGTGGCGTAGGCGGGCGATGCCCAATGCATACCGGCAAAGCGCCCCGGATATTTGCGGCCGGCTTGCAGCAAGGTGATGGGTAGCGAGGACGTGTTGCTGGCAATCGGGGTTTCGGAGCTGACGTGTTCCTCCAGCAGTTCAAAGAGCGATCGTTTGGCGGCGAGATCTTCCGTGATGCTTTCGATAATGAGTTCGCAGTTGCGGAAGTCCGCCGGCGTTTGGGCGGGCGTGAAGCGTTCAGGCCAATCCACCAAAGACTCGGAACTTCCGGTAAAGCTGGCGATTTCTTCTTTGGCGGCTTCGATGTAAGTCTTGAGGGTCTGTTCCGCGCCAGGGGCGCGATCGAAAGCAACAACGTGAAAGCCTCGGGCCAGTAAACAGGTGGCGATCCCTCTGCCCAGAAAGCCTAGTCCCGCCAAGCCGATATTTGAGGAGTTCACGCCTCAGTTTAGCGATTTAGCTGACATGAATTACCGGCCGGTGCTTCACGTCCGGAATTGCGCGGCGCAGCACCTCGTGAGTTAATGGCGCCACGTCGCCCTCGCCGAAGAATAAAAAGCGGAAGAGGTTGCCGATAGGGTTGCCTTCGGTCCACTCGAAATAAGCGTGCGGGACTTTGCCTGTAGTTTTTTCCATCTGGATCAGCACGGCGGCGATGGCGTTTGCGACGACGGGGCTCGATACGCAGAACAGAACATGCTTGCCCACGTGCTCGCCGCACAACGTGATCTTATCTTCGAAAGTGGAAGCGTCGCCGCGCTCCACCTCAAAGAAATACAAGCGCTCGTCTTCATCAAGATTATGAGCGAAACGTACCTCACGGTCGGCTTGATCGAGACTTTTCTCCGTTTCGGCCCGGCGCTTGCGAGCGATCAAACGAACGGTGCGGTTGCCGTTTTCTTTGAGTATCACCTGGGCGTTGTGATCCAGGTCGACGCCGGTGATGCGGAGTTCTGTGGAACGCATGGCGCGCGAGATCAGCGAAGTGGCGATCATGCTGAAGATAAACATGGAAGCGATCTTCAAGCCATCGGGCCGCTCACGAATATTCATGACGGTGGTGTAGATGAAGACCAGAGTAATGAACAGGAAGGGCCATCGAATGGCTTTATCCCAAACGATGAGCGTGACGGCGAAGGCCGCGGAAGTAATCAGCACCAGGACGCCGGTGGCATAGGCTCCGCCTTGCGCATCGACATCGGCTCTGAACAGAATAGTGACCGTGAAGGAAATAGCTAGAAAAACCAACACCAACGGCCGTGCGGCCGCGGCCCACTCAGGCGCCATGCCGAAACGCGGCAGGTAACGGGGTATCAGGTTAAGCAATCCGGCCATGGCCGAAGCGCCAGCAAATGCCAGGATTAGGACGGTGCTGGCGTCATATAGCGATCCGAAACCGTTTCCCAGATATTTGTGCGCCAGATAGGCGAGAGCGCGGCCATTCGCTTCGCCGCCTTCCTTGAATTGACTCGGGTGAATGAGGAGCGTGGTCGCAAAGCTGGTGGCGATCAGGAACACGCTCATGATGGCAGCAGCGGTGAGCAGAAGTTTACGTGTATTTCGCACCCGCTGCGCCTGGTCTTCTCCTTCAATCAGGGGCATCACCGCCACGCCGGTTTCAAAACCCGACAGGCCGAGCGCCAGCTTGGGAAACAGAAAAATGGAGATGCCCAGCATTTGCCACAGGTTGGCGTGCTGCGAAGACAAAGCGTGCGTCCAATCAGGCAGGAGCGTGGGCTGGCGGAAGATCTCCACTAGAGCGGTCACCGTGACGATTACGTTGAGGCCGAGATAAATCGAAACTAGAATGACCGCTATGCCAATGGCTTCCTTGAAACCCTTCAGAAAAATCGCCCCTAAGATGCCGAGCAATACCAGAGTCACCGTCATCTGGCCTCTCATCCAAACAGGCATGAATGGATTGTGTGTGAAATGAGCGGCAGCGTCGGCCGCCGAGAGCGTGATGGTGATGATGAAATCAGTGGTGGCGAAGCCTAGCAGAATCAAGACCAGCGACTTGCCGCCCCAGCTCGGAAAGATTTTCTCCAGCATGGCGATGCTGCCTTGGCCGTTCGGACTCGCCTCCGCCACGCGTAGATATACAGGCAATGCGCCAAGCAGCGTGACTACCACCAAGACTACGGTAGCGATGGGAGACAGCAAACCGGCAGCCAGAAACGCAATTCCGGGTTGATAACCGAGGGTGGAAAAGTAGTCGACACCGGTGAGGCACATGACGCGCCACCAGGGGTGAGTGGATTCCGGCTCACTGTGAACGCCTTTGGGGACACGTAAATCCGAGAGCAGCCAGTTGGTAAAAGTCACGTGCCAGTATAGCGGTTAAAAGACGCCCTGAATCTCTACCTGCGTCTATAGTAAACCACGCCGTTGCGGTCTTCGACGAAGGTGACGCGGTCGCCAATATGAGCGCGTTCTTCGGGTGTATTACAGATGATTCGCGCAGTGAGGCGGCCACCCGCATCCAGTTCAACGATAGCCAATTGATAAGGCGCGTCAGCGGCGTATTGTTCGGGCGGCGAATGGACGATGGTTTCGGTGTAAACGATGCCGTCGCGCGAGTCTGATGTTGAATCGGGCATTTAGGCTGCCTCCAGAATAGTGACCACGCAAGTTGCGCCGGAGCCGCCCAGGTTTTGGGTCAGGCCGATGCGGTGACGGGCTACTTGGCGTTCGCCGGCATCGCCGCGCAGTTGCATGATGATGTCGCAGATTTGACCCACGCCAGTCGCGCCCACCGGATGACCTTTGGATTTCAAGCCGCCACTGGTGTTGATCGGGAGGCGTCCGCCAATAGCGGTGCAGCCCGCCGCGGCGAATGGACCGCCCTCACCCTTTTCGATAAAACCTAAATCCTCGCTGGCGACGATTTCCGCGATCGTAAAACAATCGTGCAGTTCCGCGACTTCAATGTCCCTGGGGCCGATGCCAGCCATGGCGTAGGCTTGTTCACCGGCCAATTTTACTGACGGAAAAACGGTGATGTCCGCCTTGTTGTCGAGAGCTACATAATCGGATGTCTGCGAGACGGCGCGCACGCGGGCGAAACGCGACGTATAGCGGGGGGCGTGCTCGGCTGGGACAATGACTACCGCGGCGGCGCCATCGCTGATGAGGGAACAATCGTAAACCGTCAGCGGCTCGGCGACGGGTTTGCCGGCAAGCGCCTGTTCGAGCGTAATGACTTTGCGCATGTGGGCCAGCGGGTTCTTGGCTCCGTTGGCATGGTTCTTAACGGAGACGGCCGCTAGCTGTTCACGAGTAGTGCCGAAGTCATGCATGTGACGGCGCGCAATCATGGCGAATAGGGCGGGGAAGGTAGCACCGGCCCCGCCCTCGCCCGACATGTCGCCCGCTCCGGCCAGAATTTCCGTAACGCGCGGCGTGCTTTGCGAAGTCATCTTCTCCACGCCGCCCACAACGGCGATGTCATAAACGCCGGCCGCCACGCTCTGCCAGGCATGAAAGAAGGCCGATCCGCTGGAGGCACAGGCGGCTTCAATCCGCGTGCAGGGAATACCCTGGAAGCCGGCGGCGGCGCCCACGTATGGCGCCAAATGGTTTTGCCCGGTAAAGGAAGGGCCGGCGAAATTGCCCAGATAAAACGCTTGTACTGCCGATGCTTGTATATTGGCATCGGTTAGAGAATTTTCGACGGCCTCCACGGCTAACGAGCGCAGATCGCGGCCGGGAAACGCGCCAAAAGCTGTTTTGCCGATGCCTACTACCGCTACAGGTCTCATATACTTTTAAGATACCGTCCATGGCTACTTCGGCCTGCACGTTTGCCACGCCTGTTCGTCATCCCTTTGTAGGGGAATGCCGGACGAACGGGTGTTGTCGAAGCGGAGCGAAAGACTTACGAGCGTGCTTGTCTCCGCGATTGCGGCGGAGGAATTCGTGAGCGAGTCCTCGCCTCAACAGCAGTTTCCGGTTTCGCAGCCGCAATCGCACGCCGAAACGGACGCACAGGCGCGTTTTGTACAGCAGAATCTGCGCCGCATTTTCCTTTTGATTTACCGCATTGTGGGAAACGTGGACGACGCGCAGGACCTGACCCAAGAGACGTTTATCAAGGCGCTGCAGCGGCAGGGACAATTAAAGGATTTGGAGAAGGCCAGTCACTGGCTTTCGCGAATTGCCTCTAACACGGCCATCGATTTCCTGCGGAGGAATAAAAAGTTCGCGTTTGTGGATGTAACCCAAGTTGCCGAGACAGCGAGTTCGACGTCGGACAGTCCGGAGCAGCATGTATTGCGGGGCGAGCGCAAATTGCATTTGGATGGCGGCCTGGCGGTGTTAACGGAACGTGAGCGCATGGCCATCTTGCTGCGCGATGTGGAAGATATGCCTGCCGAACAGGTGGCCCAGCAGATGAACTGCTCCATGGCCACGGTGCGGTCGCACATCGCCAATGCGCGGATCAAATTCAAGCGCTATTTGGAATCGAGGAAATCCCTATGACAGGCCGGGGCCACGGGATCGGACTAGAAAGGAATGCACGGATGCCTTTGCACCCTACCGTTGAGACGCTGGCGCTTTATTCGGCGGGCGATTTGCCGCTTCTCTCGCGATTGCGCACCGGGCGGCATGTGGCGCACTGCGGCAATTGCGAACAGCGGGTGCTGTTGTTCCGCTCCGCCATCGCCGAATTGAAGCAGGAAGCTAATTCACAGACTCTTACCGGGTTCGAGGCGATTGCGCATTGGCCTGAGCTGGAACGCGAAATGATGGGCAACATCGCGGTGGGCTTGGATGCGGCGCTTTGCATTGAAAATGTGGGGCGCAAACGCACTCTCTTTTACCGTTTCGCGATGGCTGCCGGTTTGGCCGCCTTATTCGCGGCGGGCTGGGTAACGCATATCCCGCGCGAGGAAACCAACCACCTGCTCGCTTCCTTGCGCGGCGCGGCCGGCGGCCGGTTTATGGGTGGGTTGATTGGTATGGATAAGCCGCGCGTGACGGGTACCGTGCTGCGCTCTACTCCGGAAGGAATTGCGGTGCGAACCCAGAGCGCCACTTTGACAATTTTGCATCCGAATTCGGCGGTGATTTCTCTATCGGGCACGTCCGGGGTTTCGGCCCGCTACATCGATGAAGAGACCGGGCAGGTGACGATTACGAAAGTCTATGGGCAGTAGTTTCCAGCGCGTGGCGCTCGCAGCGCTTTTAGTGGCGGCCTGTCTTCCGGCGGCGCGCGCCGCGGCAAGCGATGCCAACGGCAACAATGGGGGCTGGCTGGCAATGGAGGTTCCGCGGGATTCTCCGGTGCTGGTGGTTTCATTCAACATGGGGCCTACCACGGTGCGCCCACGCGGCATATCGATGGCTCTGGACTTGCATGCTTCGGTCGTATTGCGCAACGTCAGCAGCAAGCCTATTTCGGGTGTGACGCTGCGCGTGGAGGCGCAGGATCTGACGCCCTCGGGCAAAGGATCAGTAACCATGCCGAGCCTTTACGTGCTGCCGGGGGAAGAATTTCCAGTGCGGATCAATATGGAGCTGCTGCGGCCGTTCAATGTTCCGAAGAGCGATAACGCGCTGGTGCAAGTGGCGCTCGATTGCGCGTTGTTTAACGATCTAACGGCGTATGGTCCGGACAAGCTGCATTCGCGGCGCTCCTTGATGGTGTTCGAAATGCAAGCCCAGCGTGACCGGCGCTATCTGGCGAAGCTTCTCCAAGACGGACGGACGGCGCAGGTTCGTGAAGAACTGGATTTCGGGATGAACGATATTGACCCGCAGCAGCTTGGGCTGGAACTGCTGCAGGGTCCGCGCACGGAGCCGCGGCGGGAACAACCGGTTACCGTGAGCCCGGTATCGTTTGCTAGCTCGCCAGTGCAGGCGATGCGCGGCGCGGCGCAAGTATCAGGCAACGAGGTGCGCATTCCGCAAGTGGAGGTGCGCAACACCTCGCGCAAAGCGGTGCGGAGTATTGAGATGGGTTGGATCGTGCGCGATGAGCGGGGCAAAGACTTTATGGCCAGCTCATTGCCTGCCACAATGGGGCCCGCGGCTACGGCGCTGGGTCCGGTGCAAACAGCTAGTCTCAATCAACCCGGTACGCTGCGCTTCTCGCGCCCTACCGGGCAGCCTATGACCATCGGCGCGCTGATGACGTTTGTGAGCGACGTGGAATTTACAGACGGCAAGCTTTGGATTCCATCACGCGACGATATCTATCGAGCGACGAGCGATCCTATTTTGCGGCATGAGCTGGCGGCTTCTCCGGAACAGCAACGGCTGGTGGATGTCTACCGCCGCAAGGGGATGGCCGGTATCGTGGAAGAGCTAAAGCGGCAGAATTAGGATCAGTTACAGTCCCGATCTTTTCCGCTTGCTAGACTAAATACTGTTCGGGGCGTGGCTCAGCCTGGTAGAGCGCCTGGTTCGGGACCAGGAGGCCGGAGGTTCGAATCCTCTCGCCCCGACCAATTCCCGCTAAATAATTGCGCTTTTTT
>DASXGT010000160.1:0-9167 GCA_036488895.1 Bryobacteraceae bacterium
CCGGTCCAGTCCCGTGATTTGCCAAGCGCAAATATGAGTTCACAACATCAGTTCAAAATCGCAAGCGACTCGCCACGCGGCCAATTTACATTAGGCAAGTTTAATCGCGAATTCAGGACTAATTCACCATGAATTTGCGAACATACGGTTGGAAGCACAGAGTGCTATCACAAGCAGTTTAAAAGGAGATTTCTTAAAAATGAAGAAAATCATGATCGCCGCGTTGAGCCTCTCGCTCCTCTCTGGCACCGCCGTCCTGTTCGCTCATCAGAACACCACGACCGATACGGCCGCCAAGAAGAAGACCCACAAAAAGAAGAAGAGCACCTCGACCGACACGATGGCTCCCAAGAGCTAGTCGAAAAGAACGATTTTATTTTTGGAATGCGGCCCGGGGCCGGAAAAGTCTCGGGCCGTATTTTTATTTTGAAAGAACAATTTAGCTAGCAGAACGGCCCTAGCACAGCCCAAAAGTGGAGTAAGTTTAATGCGGACGGAGTGGCGGATGGGGTGGGTTCTGCGAATATACTGGATGAAAGCACAGAGTGCTATTCCCCAAGTAGTATAAGAAGGAGATTATTTACACACATGAAAAAGATCATGATCGCCGTAATGGGCCTTTCGCTCCTCACTGGCACCGCCACGTTGTTTGCTCATCAGAACACAACGACCGACACGGCCACCAAGAAGAAGTCCAAGAAGAAGAAGAAGAGCACCTCGACCGACACGATGGCTCCCAAGGGCTAATTCTGCCGAAGGGCAAATTTTAGTACGACAAACGATCAAAGCGGCTCGGGGCTGAATCAGCCTGGAGCCGCTTTTTCTTTTTAACGGCGAGAACGGGCCACTGGAACCGCGCGCGGCGCTAGCGGACGCGGGGCGGGGCTGGCTTTTCGGCGGGCAGCGATACGCAAATCGAGAATGAGACGCATGACTTGGTTTTCGAGCAATTCCCGGACAGCCACGTACGTTTCCTCAGTTTTGCCAATCGGATCTTCTACTTTCCAATCTTCTACGTCGGCATTCATGTAAGACGGCAGCTTGTTTCCGCTCATGTTGATGATGAGATCAAACTCGCCCACCGGGAGATCATGCAGGTCTTTCGGATAGTGATCGTCTAAGTTAATGTTTTTTGCTTCCATGACCTTTTTGGTCAGGGGTTGGACAATGGCGGCGGGCGCAAGTCCGGCGCTAGCTACGTTCATAACGTCCGAGCCATACCGGCGCGCAAAGCCCTCAGCCATTTGGCTCCGGCAGGAGTTGCCGATGCACAGAAAGAGAACTTTTTTCACTCCTTCTAGTCTAACGGACGTTGGAGCCATAATGTATACACCTTATGGCTCCGGCATTAATACAGCGTCTAAAACACCAGCTTCAACGCCATTTGGATCTGTCGCGGGGGCAGCGTTTGGGTAAATGTGCCAAATCCGCTTGAACCGAACGTTGTGCCAAAGCCGGCTGTCGGCGTAAACATGGTTTTGTTCAGAATGTTGAAAGCCTCCGCCCGGAACTCCAGGCGGCTAGTCTCCGACCATAGCGCGAAGTTCTTGTGCAGACCGAGATCTAGCTCTTCCACCGATGGTCCACGCACGATATTCCGGCCGGCTGCGCCGAAAGGCTGCGTCACGGAGGGAATCGCGAATGCAGCGGGATTCAGCAGTTGGGTTGGATTGCCGCCCGAGGCATAAAGCGGCGCACCGGTAAGATTCGGACGCGGGGTCAGGAGCGGACTGACTTGACCGGCCGTGGTCGGGCTGTAGGTTATGTTGATCGGCAATCCGGAAGTGGCGGAATTGATGACGTCGAGCGACCAGCCGCCCGCGACGAGATCTACCGCGCGGTTGGGCAGGGCGAAATGACGTCCCGCTCCAACGGGAATGTCATACACAACGGATGTAGTGTTGTTGAAGGGTTGATCGTAACTTGAAAGGCCCCTTTCCGACGTTGGATTCAGAATATTGATGCGCGAGTTATCGCCATCGTAATTTTCGAGGTGGCCCGGGGCGTTGTCGATCGCCTTCGACCACGTGAACGAATTGATGAAATAGAGGCCGCCCGAATAGCGCTTCTCAAGCTTGGCCTGCAATGCATTGTAGCTGCCGAAACCGCCGCTAAAGGCTTCCTCAATCGTAGTGAAGTTAGGAATAGGCCGGCGGTTGTTCACCGGAACGGTGGGGCCGGTTGCGCTGGCGCTTGGCGCGGCCTGGTTCGCGTCGGCAAGGATCATCAGCCCCACATCATGATTTCCAACATAAGCGACATCCAGCACGAAATTGTGGCTAAACTCGCGCGCCACCGTGAAGTGCCAGGTCTGCACGTAGCCGGTGCGGTTGTTCGCGGGAATGTAGCGGACCTGCGTGGTGGCGGTGTTGAAGGCCGCGGGAGTCGCGAAATTATTAGGAAAGCCCAAGTAGGTCGGCCGGAAACAGGCGCCCGCGGCGGCGTTGACCGACGTGCACGTGCCGGTTCCCTGGCCGGGCAACTGGTCGATTTGCGCATCTACAATGGAAGGACCGTTATACGCCAACAAGTTTTCTCCGCCTAGGCGGTTAAATTGTACGTAGCTGATACCGTATGCGCTACGAATCACCGTCTTGGGCGCAACTTGATAAGCCAAGCCAACGCGCGGCGCCCAATTGTGCGGGTCTGGGTGGACTAGCGCCCGGTTGTAGAGGCTGCCGTTTGAGGCGTAAATCAGAGTTCCGGTCGCGGGATCGAAATTCGAGAGGTGGTTATCGCGCTCCCATTGCGGTGTGGCGTATTCGTAACGAACACCCAGGTTGAAAGTTAGCTTATCGCTGGCTTTGAAATCGTCCTGCACATAGCCGAAGTACATGCGCTGGCGCAAGTGCGCCACTGCGTAATTATTAATTTCGTAATGGCTGCGGGCGCCGAACATGAGATCGGCCAGGCTGTAGGTCTGTTGCTGGAGGCTGGTCAAGCCGCTGGTTGAGCCGGGATCGCTGAAATAACCGGTATAGTTGTCCACTCCATATTTCGGATGGAAATCTTGCACCTGCGTGTCAATGAGCTGGTATTCGAAGCCGAACTTCAGGCTGTGGCGGCCAAGAATGCGCGAGTAGTTTACCTTCGGATTCGCAACCTGCGGGTATTGGTATTGCGGATTGCTGGATTGACGGCCAAGCGCCGACAAGCCGCCGGCCAAGTTGAGCGAATAAAGACCGCCCGCAAAGGCTGAGTTGGTGGGAAGGTTGGGGATATTGTACTGGCTCGCCGGCAGACCGAGACCTATAGGCGTTTTGCCGCCTTGCGTGGTGGAAAGACCAATGCGAAATTCCAGAACCGACGTGGGGCTCGTGGCCCAGGTGAAGCCAGGCACAAGCTGCTTATTGCGGATGTAGACGTTGCCGTTCGCGTTGCCGCCGGATGCGCCGGGAATCGCTGGCGGGCTGAAGATCCGCTCGTCGTCCTGGCTATAGCGCGCGAAGAAAGACAATTTTTCGCCGAAATATTCGTCGTAGCGAATATCACCTTTATCGCTATAGATGGTGTCGGCGGGGGCCGATTCGTAGTTATTGGAATTACCCGGCAGATTCGGATTAGGTAGCGCGGCCAGAACGGTCTGCGCGAAGGGCGTGATGGCCGATTGCGGCACCATTCCGTTGGCGTAAGAGATGCCGGTAATCGGATTGGTCACCGCTATACCGAGATTGCCCTGCTTCATGGCAGCAGTGGGCAACGTGGCGAATTGAATCGGATTATAGACGCGCCGGAAGCCCTCATAATCGCCAAAGAGAAAGATCTTGTTCTTTACGATAGGCCCGCCGAGCGCCGCGCCGAACTGATTCTGCTTGAACGGCGGCTTGACGCCATTCACCGGCTTAAAAAATCCGGTGGCATTGAGATTGGTGTTGCGCAGAAATTCCCAGAGCTCCCCATGCAGTTGATTGGTGCCGCTCTTGATGGTGGCGTTGATTACTGCGCCGGTCGCGCGGCCGTATTCGGCACTGTAGTTATCGGTTTCTACTTTGAACTGCGCCAGTGCATCCGGATTGGGCTGAATGACTTGATTCGAGAAACCCTGATTGCTGGTGCCGTAGGCGTTGTTATCGATGCCGTCCAGGAGGAAGTTATTCAACTCGCTGCGCTGGCCATTGACGTTGAAGGAGGCGTCGCGGTTGCTATCGGTCTGATTTTCGAGCGGCGACTTGGCCACGCCCGGAACCAGCAGTGTCAAGTCGGCGTAGGAGCGGCCATTGAGCGGTAGATCCGCAATTTGTTGGGGATGAATGACTTGGCCCCGGCTACTGCTGTCAGTTTCGAGCAGCACCGCCGCATCATTGACCGTGACATTTTGCGAAGTCTGCCCAATCACCAGGGCTAAATCAACCCGTTGGCGCGCATTGACCAGCAGGTCGAACGATTCGGTGCTCGAGGTTTGAAAGCCGGGCGCTTCCGCAGTGACGCGATAAGAGCCGAGACGCACGTTAATAAATTCGTAGTTGCCGTTATTGTCGGTTTTCGTTGTCAGCGTAACAGCGGTTTTGGTGTTTTCAAGTGAAATGGCGGCGTTGCCGACCGCGGCGCCGGAGGGGTCATGAATGGTTCCCAGGACGGTGCCGGATTCAAATTGGCCGAACAGCAAAGACCCGCTGAGTAGCGAGAAAATGCCGAATAAGTAAGTGAGATTTTTGACGAACGTAGTTCGCGAAACTAGCATAAATTGAATACATTATATGCCAGTAAAACTACGTTTATATGACGGGTAGATTACAAATACATGCCTAAGCCACAGGCTGTTTTGCGAGGCCAACGAGGGCTTTATTAAATTCCTCTAGCGTTTCAGGCAAGGCGCGGTAATAGATAAATTGCCCTTGCCGCCTGGAATCCACTAAAGACGCCTCGGTCAAAATGCGCAGATGATGCGACACCGTGGCGTGACCCACTACTTGGATGGAGCAGATATCTCCACAGTTCACTTCGTCTTGTGCGGCGATGGCCTCGTAGATGTGAAGACGGGTCTCATCCGCGAGGGCTTTGGCAATTTTTGCAATTTGCTTCGGTGACATTGCGCTGACTCATTATTCCATTAACGGGAACCGGCATTCCCTGCCACGACCCCGTCTAGGGCTTCACCTAGTGAGACGTGATTGGCCGTAAGAATGGTACCTAAAGCGCGGTCGAGGGCAGTCTTGGCCTTCATGTAATCACTTTGCGCGGAAATTTCGGCTGACTTGGCCTGTGCCAGATCTCCTTGATATTGGATGACCAGATACGTGGTGGAGGCGCCGACATCCAGCTTTTCTTTTTCCGATTCGATTGTCTGCTGCTGTAGAATGCGTTCCTGCACCGCGGCCTCATAGCTTGCCCGGGCCTGCTGGACAGCCAACACAGCGTTGGTAATCTCCAGCTTGACTTGCTTTTCAAGCTGACGCAAGCGTATTTGCTGCTGGCGCGTTTGCAATTGATCGCGCGCCACGTCAGCTCGGCCCGCGCGATTGCTTAACGGGATCGATAACTGAAGGCCGGCCTGATAGTTGGGGAAATTGTGATTGGCGAGCTGCCCCAAGCCGTCGCCAAATCCGCCCAGGAATATTGGATCATTCACGACTGCTCCCAGAGGTGATCCTGTAAGAACCGGGCTGTTTGCCAGCGCATTCCGATCGCCAATCAGCGAGTTGTTTTGAACACTGGCGAAGACATCCAATTCGGGAAGCAGCGCGCTTTTACTGCCTTTTAGACTGATCTGTGAATTTTCAAGCTGCAGGCGAGCCTGCGCCAAATCAGGGCGGTTCTTGAATGCCTCCGCTGTCAATTCCGGCATGGACGCGATGGGCTCATCCGGCGGAACGACAACGTGATCGGTAATCACTACTTCAATTTCGCCTAAGTTGTGTTCGAATTCGCTCTTGCTCAAGTAGTCTTTGAGGATTTCGCCTTGCTGCCGCACGAGCGTCTGGGAGACACTGAGATCGCGCTGCCGCCGGGCGACTTCTGCTTTCGCGCGTGTTACGTCGATGGCGGCCATAGTTCCTTCGGCCGCTGCTGCCTGATTGTCTTTGAGGAGTTGCTGCGCTGACTGGAGAGCTTCGCTCCGCACTTGCACGTCTTCGGTCAGGCTGGCCAGATCCCAATACAGCCGGCTCACGGCGGATACGGTGCTCATGACCTGTTGTTGGAAGACATAGTCCGCCACCTGGCGATTATTCTTCGTGATGCGGATGTAGCGGTTATTGACTCCGACGCCGAAACCGCGCAACAGCGGCTGAGTGACCGAAACAAATGCGCTGGAGGTAATAGAAGGATTGTAAGTGAGCAGCGGGCTATTTACGTTCTGGTGCAGATTGTCCCAGCCGATGCTGGCGGTGGCTCCGGTGAGGAACCCTTTCTGCAAGGAGACGTCCGTATCGTACGTGGTTGAGTTCAAGGAACGCAAGCCGGGCAGAAATGTGCTGTTCTGCGGTACCGATTGCTTGTTCCAATTGAATGAAGCGTTGAGCGTTGGGTCCAGATTGGGCGCTGCGGGTCCGGTGGAAAGAGGCAGAGAACCCAGGATGGAAAGATCTGTTTCGGTACCGGTGCCTACGACGGAATTTAAGGCAGGAATATCGCCGCCGCCAAGCGTGGCTGGCCCCGTGATGCTTGTGCCCACGCTGGGAGCGCCAACGCCGGCAGGGCCTTCGCGCGTGGAAAGAGAGACGCCGCGCGGGAACTGGCCGGATTTGGCGCGAAGTACGTCCGTATCCGCGATGCGCAGATCATAGCGCTGCAATTCGAGATCCAGGTTATTTTCGAGCGCCAGCGCGATGGCGTCTTGCAGAGAGAGATAGAGTTTGCCGTCGCGCGTGAGCTTTTCAATACGTTGCGAATTCGTCAGATGTACCGGCGCAAGGTTAGGGCTGCGGTAACCGTGCGCCAAATTTCCCCAACCTTGGGTTACGTTTTGTGCAGGCGGGGGGGATTGGGCAAGCAATGCGCCGCCCATCCCCAACATGGGGAGCAAAGTCCGAGCTGAAAATTTCATTATTTTGCTGCTTTCACCGGACTAGCCTGTACTTGCACAGGCTGGCCTTCGAGCAACGAATCCACCGGATTGGCAACAAGTTGTTCCCCTCCCTGTAGACCGTTGATGACTTCAATTTCCGGACCCAGATCGCGGCCGATTTGAATCGTTTGGTAATGCACTTTGTGATCCGGACCAATGGTGATGACGCGAGTTCCGCTGCCGTTCACCACAAGGGTGTCCGCCGCCGCCAGCACCATGCTGCGCGTGCGCGGCAGAACAAATTGCACCTCGGCATACATGCCAGGCAATAGCGGGCGTTGTCCGTTCGAACCCAGCCGGTTATCTATCTGGATTTCTGTTAGCAGCGTCCTCGATTGCGAATCTAAAGCATTCGCCGAGCGGACGACCTTGCCGGTGACGACCGTTTGACCTTGGCCGCGCACGGCAACCTGAGCGCTTTGACCGTTTTGAATCTCAGCGGCAAACGCCTGCGGCACTTGTACTTGAATGCGCAATATGCTGGCCTGAGCAATGCTGAACAAATGCGATTGCGCGGAGCCGCTGCCGGCCGTGACCAGATCGCCACGCTCCACTTTGCGCTCCGTAATGACGCCGTCGAAAGGAGCAACCACGCGTTCAAACGAGACCATTTGTTCTAACCGGCTCACGTTGGCTTGCGCGGCGGAGATATTGGCCTGAGCCGCATTGATAGCGGCTTGGCGCGCGGTCACAGTGGCTTGCGCGGTCTGAATACTGGCGTTGGCCGCCGCCACTTCCGCTTGGCGCGCGTTGTAGGCGCTTCTTCTTTCATCGCCTTCTTGCCTGGGCAATACACCCTTTGCCACCAAGCGCGACCAACGGGTGTCCGTTGTTTGTGCAATTTCCTGATTAGCCTTGGCTTGTTCCAGATTCGCCTGGCTTTGAATTACCGCGGCCTGCGACTCAGTTAAGTTTGCTTTCGCTTGTTCCTGAGCGGCCGTAGTCTGGCTGGCCGCCGCTTTTGCTTGCGCCAGTTCCTGGTCAATTTCAGGAGATTCGATGACTGCCAGCAATTGGCCGGCGTGCACTTTGTCCCCGATATCAACGAATCTCTGCTTCACGTAGCCGTTGGTCCGCGCATACAGAGATGAGACATAAACTCCCTCTATATTTCCAGGAAGAGCGAGTTCCGAAGTAGGCGGAGCAAGATGCGCAGCCGTGGTTACTACCACCGGCAAACTGGATGTGGTTTCTTTGGCGAGCGCCTGTGCTTCCGACGCCCGGACAAAGCGCGGAACAATGCCGATGGCAAGCATGGCAAACACAAGCGCCAATCCGGCGGCGACCAGGCCAACCCGGTTTTTCTTGCCGGGAGAAGGGCGCCCTATTTTTGGTTTACCTATTGCCGATTCATCGAGTATGGAATCTTCTATCTGCATTAAACAAACTCCTGAGCGGTGACTGATTTATTGCGAAGAACGCTGTACATAAGAGGCACGAAAAATAAGGTGGCGACAGTGGCAAGGGTTAGGCCGCCGATGACGGCGCGGGCCAGCGGAGCATTCTGCTCGCCGCCTTCGCCTATGCCTAGAGCCATGGGCACCATGCCGATAATCATCGCCATGGCGGTCATGCAAATCGGACGCAGCCGAGTGGAGCCGGCATCAACCGCAGATTCAAATGCGGTGCGGCCCAACTCAAAACGCTCGTTGGCAAACGTGACCAGCAAGATGCTGTTGGCCGTGGCCACGCCGATGCTCATGATGGCGCCCATCAAGCTGGGCACGTTAAACGTGCTCTGGGTCAGGAAGAGCGCCCAGACGATGCCGCAAAAGGCTCCGGGGAGCGCCGTGATGATAATGAATGGCTCCAACCAGCTCTGGAAGTTCACCACCATGAGGAGGTAAACGATCAGGGCGGCAAAGACCAGGCCAACGCCCAGGCGCTGAAATGCTTCCTGCATGCTGGCCGCTTCTCCGCGCATTTCAATGATGTTGCCGGGAGCAAGCTTGGTACGGAATTCCGCAATTACCTTTTCGATCTTGCCGGCCACTGAACCTAGATCGCTGTCTTGCACGTTGGCGTAGACATCGAATACCGGCTGCACGTTGCGGTGGTTCACATTCACCGGCTGCACGCCGTGCGAGATGGTCGCCATATTGCTTAGCAACTGGGTCGATCCATCTTTGGTCGGGATCGGCGTATTCCCAACGGCGTTGAG
>DASXGT010000172.1:0-3776 GCA_036488895.1 Bryobacteraceae bacterium
GGTCGCCATCCATAAGCTACTGACAAACTTCGGCCATCCTTGATGTAAGTTGGCGGTGCAACAACCAAAGTTCGGCGCCAGTCCGAATAAGTTGGAATCCGGTCCATTGGTGGACCACTGGCGATGGGCGCGCGTGCAAGCGATCTGATTCGGCTGCTGATCGTACTGGTGCGACCACATGTCGTTTGACAGGGTAGCGGGCAGGGCATTGTAGGCCACCCGCTCCAGGCGATCAGCGATTTGCGGGCTACCCAGAATGGCGAAGTCCTCTTCATAAGAGAACATCGTTTCGACCACTGTACACAGTTCGGTGCCTTGGGAAGGATCAGTGCCCGCAAGATGCTCATCGGCACTGAAGATTCCGTTGGGAAGCCCGTGGTACGTATCCAGCATCGCGAGTTGACGGTTCAGTTCCGATCGGTCGGCGGCGGCGCCGCTTATCAGCCACCAGACCGGCGCGGCTTTCAGCGCCATTGCATTGTTGACACCATGGGTCTGCATGGCCATGTCTGGGATGGATTTCTGTCCATCCTTCAATCCGACGCTTTCCTTTGTCTGCTTCGCGGTGTAGACGAACTCGTTGAATTGCCGCTCCCAATCATAACCCTGCTGATGCAGAAGTTTAACTAACGAGAGCAGGTGGGCGGAGCCGGTGCGGTTGTAGAGCCAGAGCACGGAGTAGGCATTATCCTGCCAGCGATATTTGCCCCAATCGCGCAAAGGCCGGCCGGGAAGATGGCGCAGCTCGTATTCAAAGTACTTGGTCATGAACGGAATGACGCGCGGGTCGCCTGTGGCCTCCTCATACTGGGTAAGCACCTTCAGCATCACCATGCGGGGCCACCAATCATCGTTCTTTCCGGGGCCGAAGTTTCCTTCCGCTGTTTGTGATCTCAACGTCCAATCGACCCAGCGTTTTGCTTTTTCGATTAATTTTGCCTCGTTGAGTTGATAAGCCAAGGGAAGCAAACCGTCGAGATAGTAGGGTCCACGCTCCCATGCTTCACCGGTCCCTCCCAGCCAGCCGCTGTTCGGTCCAACGTCGTTCCAGAATTCATCCAGGTGCCCGGTAAGTCCCCCGGCTTGGATCTCCTCTTGCCGTTTCAACCAACCCCGCGGGCGCACGGCGCCGAGAGGCAGGGGGTTGAATGCATTCGCCTGAAGAGGCGCGCGGTTGGCTACTACGGCGCCACGAAGCGCCTCTGAAGGCGGAGCCCCGCAAGCCATTCTTGAAGCCAGAAGAGGAAGCGTGATAAGTAGCAACAGTTTTTGAAAATACATTTTCGAAATTTGGCGCGTGATCGCGGTCTGTCCTAACTCGCGATATTAGGATATATCGCCGCCGGTTAGCCGCGTATAATACCCGCGTGAATCGCAGAATCTTTTTAGGGGGCGTCGCTATCAGCAGCCTCGGGGATAGTCTCCGGTCTTTCGCTGCCGCCGTTTCCTCTCCGAAAGCAATTATCGATTGCCATGTCCACCTCTTTGATGTTTCTCGGCCGCAGGGTGTGCCATGGCCATCAAAGGACAGCGGAATTTACAAGACCTCACTACCGGATCGATACCAGAAGCTAGCCGCGCCTCACGGTGTCGTGGGCGCAATTGCTATCGAGTGCAGCCCGTGGCCCGACGACAATCAGTGGGTCCTCGATGTCACGGCTAAGGCGCCTATCATTGTAGGCACCATTGGAAACCTTTCACCCGGTACACCCGAGTTTCGGCCGCAACTCGATCGGCTGCACCGGAACGGTCGCTTTCGAGGCATTCGCAACGGGAATCTTTGGGAGGGCGATCGGGGGAAGGAAATCTTGAAACCCGGCGTTCTAGCGGATCTAAAGCTGATGGCCGCTGCCAATTTGGTTCTTGACACTGCAAACCTAGAGCCCACATTCATTGGGGCGACCGTTCGATTAACGGATCAAATTCCGGATCTCCGCGTCATTATCGATCATTTGCCTTCGTTAAATCCGCCGGGCGACCCTGCCTCCCGGAAAATACTTGATGCAGATCTACGACAACTGGCTGCACGTCCGCAAGTCTTTGCCAAAATATCCGGAATCGTCCGGCGCGTAGATGGGCGCGTGCCACTTGATATCAGTTTTTATCGGGAACGATTAGACCATCTTTGGGAGGTGTTCGGACCGGACCGGCTGATGTATGGAAGTGACTGGCCCAATAGTGACCAGTTTGCGTCTTATGACGATGTGTTTCGACTCGCGCGAGAATTTATTGCCTCGAAAGATCCGGTCAGTATCGAAAAATTCTATTGGCGAAACTCGCTCAAAGCTTATCGTTGGATACACCGCGATGCCAGCCAGGCGATTTTGCAGCTCTAATTGGCGGAGCGTTAGGGCTGAAATAACGAAAGCTGCTGCGTATTGTCGCGCGAAACCCTCGGCTTCTTGCGGTCGTCAAATACCGAGCGTCCTCCCAGACTCTGAGAAATCGCATGCTCATGCCGGATAGCATGATCAAAATCAGCGGCGGGTTCGTGCCGCTCTTCCATTTTGCGAACTAGCTGATCCAGGCGCTTGAATCCGTCCAGCTTTTCCGTATGCCCCAGTTTCGCGGAATTGAGAGCCCGGCGCAAAACCGCAAGCGACTCATCATAGGTCTTCAGCGGAACTGGAAACGGGTGGCCATCCTTGCCGCCCAAGGCAAACGAGAAACGCGCCGGATCACTGAAGCGGCTGGGTGCGCCGTGAACAACTTCAGCAATCAGGGCGAGTGTCTGCAGCGTTCTCGGGCCAAGATTTTCAACGAGCAAAAGCGACGCAAAATCTCGTAGCTGTTGATCGTAACTCGTCGCTAATACCGCACCCAGCCGCTTTAAATCGACATTCTCGGCGCGCACTTCGTGATGACCCGGCATCGATAGTTTTTGAACGGTCAATAGTGTCTTTTCGGGAGACGTGCGCGCAATTTCCAACAGCGCCTCTTGCGCCGGTTGAGCGCGGCGGTCCACCAAGTTGAGAATTTGGCCTTCGTTGCCGCCGATGATCCCGGTATGCGGCTCGCTTGTGAAATCACGCACCGAAGCCGAATGCCAGTGGTACCGGCGCGCCAGGCCCGTTCTCTCGTTTAAACCCTGCTGAACAACAGCCCAATCGCCCGCTGCCGTAACGGCAAAGCTATGCAAATAGATTTGAAATCCATCGCCAATGGCATTGTTATCGATCTTGGCGGTAAGACGGCTGGTCCTCACCAAGGCAGCGCCGTCCAATCCTCGTTCGTCAGCAATCGAGAGCAACTCGGCTGGAGTCTTCCGGGATTGCTTGCCACGCCCGCCGCAAAAATATACGCCGAGCTCTCGCGCACGCGGATTCAAGCCTCGCTTGAGCGCGCCCATGACTGAGGTGGTGATTCCCGAAGAATGCCAGTCCATGCCCATCACGCAGCCGAGTGCTTGAAACCAGAACGGGTTGCTCAGCCGCGACAGAAATTCTCCGACGCCGTATTGCGCGATGATACTTTCAGCAATCGCCGTGCCCAGCTTCTCCATCCGCTGCGCGAGCCAGGGTGGCACAAGCCCACCGTGGAGCGGTAAATCAGCGAATCCTGAGCGTTTCATTCTTACTTCATCTCAGCACGAATTTACAGCACAATCAGCGCTACGGCCGCCGCGCTCATGACAGCGGCGCAAATCCAGCCCAGCATTTGAGCGGCGGGCGCGTTAACGCGGTTCCCCATTACTTTCTTGTTACTAGTCAACAAGACGACGAGAATCACGAGCGGAGGTGCTAGAACGCCGTTGAGAATGGCCGACCAGAACAGCA
>DASXGT010000193.1:0-23449 GCA_036488895.1 Bryobacteraceae bacterium
TCATTCAAAAAACGACCGACGAACAATTTCAGGCCATGCTCGACATTCACGTGGTGGCACCCTTCCGGCTCCTGCGCGCGGCCTCGGCCTGGATACGTGATACAGCCAAGAAAGAAAAAGAAACTGGGACGCCAGCAGTCCGCAAAGTGGTGAATATCACTTCCATCTCGGGTCTCTATGGCAACGCTGGGCAAGCGGGCTACTCATCCGGAAAGGCCGCCATCGTGGGCTTAACCAAGACTATGTGCAAAGAGTGGGGCCGCTACAACGTAACCGTAAACGCCGTCGGTTTCGGCATGATCGACACCCGCCTAATTCAGCCCTTCGAAGACCCGGTTACCAACATCGCCATCGGCGGCAGGCAAGTACACGTCGGCATGCAAGCCCAAGTGCGCGAGCAATCCGCCCGCCTGATCCCCCTGGGGCGGCTCGGCTCACCCCAAGACGCCGCCAACGCTGTCTTCTTTTTCTGCTCGCCGCTATCCGACTACATCACCGGCGAAGTACTGGTTTGCGGCGGCGGCCTGCGCTTCTAAATGCACAATATCGTCCTCGACACCAACGTCCTCGTATCCGCGTTGCGGTCTAAACACGGGGTGTCCCAGCAAATTATGCGCCTGATCGGCCAAGACCATTTTCGGCTCAACATTTCCGTCGCGCTCGCGCTGGAATACGAATCTGTCTGCAAGCGCAAACACTTACTACCAGACCGGAGTGAGGAAGATATAGACGATCTCTTGGATTACCTTTTCACCGTAGGCAATCTACTTCCCTTCGTCCTCCGACGCCGGCCTATTTTACAAGACCCCCGCGATGAATGTATCCTCGAATCAGCGATCCAATCCAACTCTCTAATAGTCACCTACAACACGCGTGATTTCGTGGGAGCGGAAAGGTTCGGGATTGTGATCAAGACTCCTGGAGAATTTCTTCAGATTCTAAGAGCTGATTCCAAGGAAATAATCCGATGAGTATACCAGTGAGTATTCCAATCGAACTCTACGAGAAAGCAAAAGCGATAGCCGAAGCCGAAAACGTCCCGGTGGGCGAAGTTTTCGCCTCCGCCTTCATGGACCAATTGGCGGCAAGAGCGCGGTTTGAATTGAGAGCCGCCCGCGGCAGCCGGGAGAAATTTTTAGCAGTGCTGGATAAAGCGCCGGACGTTGAGCCGGCTCCTTACGACCGCCTCAACTAACCAACCTTCGCCGGAGCCTTCCGCGACTTCAACACCTGCAATATCGCAGGCACCAGCGACACCGCAATAATCGCCAGCACAAACTTCTCGAAATTATGCCGCACCACCGGCACCGTTCCTAGCCAATAACCCAGCACAATCATCGACGTCACCCAACCCACCGCGCCGACCACATTAAAAGCCAGGAACCGCACATAGTGCATCTTCCCCACGCCCGCAATGAACGCCGCAAACGTCCTGATGATCGGCACGAACTTCGCGTAGATAATCGTCTTCCCGCCGTGCCGTTCATAGAACGCATGCGTGCGATCCAAATACTCCCGGCGAAAAATGCGCGGATTACGTTTGAACAGCGAATACCCAGCCGTGCTGCCCAGCAGGAAACCGCTCCCATCGCCCAGAATCGATGCCGCCGACAACAGCACAATGGTCGGCACAATCGGCAGCGTTCCTGCCCCGGCCACCACGCCCACGGTGAACAGCAGCGAATCTCCCGGCAAAAAAAAGCCGATCAGCAAGCCGCTTTCGGCAAACACGATCGCAAACAACACCGCGTATCCGGCCCAGCCGGTCAACACCGTGGATAGCAATTGAATCAACTGGTCGGGATCGGTAAGACTCCGCCAAAAGTGAATAAGCTGTTCTGTCAAGAAGTGCGCCTTAGCTTTGGTACGACGTGATGATCTTACTGATCGTGTCGTTATTGATTTTGATCTTGCCGCGCCGCTTCAATTCCGTCACGATGCTGTCCTTGAACAACGGGTCTTGCACCTGCACCCGTTGCTGCTCCAGGCTCTGCACAATAGCGCTCTTGCCGCTGGCGAACTGGTTCATATCGGCAGGAATTTTCTGCGAAACTTTGCAAATGAAGTTTCCGCCTTGCGCCGCCACCGGCCCAATGATTCCGCCCACATTCGCGTCAAACGCGGCAGCTAGTTGCGTGGCGGGCCCAATCCCTTCCGCTGCTCCATCCACTGTAAACGGCGCGGCCGTCTGAACTTTCACGCCGTACTCCTTCGCCAGCGCCTCCAGGCTTTCCCCCTTGCGGGCTCGGTCCAAAGCCGTTTTGGCGGCCTGTTCCGACAGCCGTGCCGACTCGGCCGCGGTGTATTTTTGCAGCACTTCGTTTTGCGCTTCGGTGAAGTCGCTGTTGCGTGCGGGAGTTACGCCTATCACCGAAGCAAACGCTGCCTTGCCCTGCGCGTCCATATTCACCACATCGGTAGTGCCGCCCTTAGGGGCTCCGAAAATCGCCGTGGTCAATTCCGCCTGCGTATTCACTTCCGGCAAAGCCGTCGTATTCGTCACGCCGTCGGACTTGAAAAAGCGCAGCCCATATTTCTTGGCGATTGCCTCAGCCTGCGCCGGAGTCTTCAAAATCTCCGCATGCGCCGCATCCATTGCCTTCTTCAGGTTCTCCGCCGCAATTTCCTTTTTGGCTTCCATCAAAAGCTGCGGCTGCGCCTCTTCGAACGATTGCGTGTGGGCCGCTTGTTTTTCTTCCACCTGCAAAATGTGGTAGCCGTATTCGGTTTCCACCACGCCGCTGGTCTCGCCGGGCTTCAAGGAAAACGCCGCCTGCTCGAACGCCGGCACAGTTTGACCCCTCACGATCCAACCCAACTCGCCGCCCTTCACCGCCGACCCCGGGTCCTCGGAATTCTTCTTCGCCAGCTCCGCAAAATTGCCGCCGGCTTTAATCTGCTTCAGCAAATCTTCCGCCTTGGCTTTCAGCTGCGGCGCTTGCTCCTTCGGTTTGCCTTGTGTCTTGATCAGAATGTGGCGAACATTCACGCGCTCTGGTGTGCGATAGCTGTCGATACTATCCTGGTAGTCTTTCCGCAACTGATCGGCGGAGACCTGCGCGCTCTGCACGAAATCCGCCGTCTCCCCCACCACCAATTGGATATCGCGCTTCTCGGGAATGCGGAACTCACCGCGATTTTTATCGAAATACGCCTTCACGGCCGCCGGATCGCGGTTCACTTTGCTCACGAAATCTTTGCCGTCGAATTTGATATATTCCAATCCGACTTTCTGGTTCTTGCGCTGATACTCAGCCTTCACATCCGCTTCCGGAATCACAATCGATTGCCGCTCCAGCGTTTCCAGTTGACCGCCCAACATGGCGTCGCGTTGCTGCTTCTCGAAGTCCGTCACCGTCATGCCCTGCTGGGCCAGAAATCCTTGGTACGCGGTCATATCGAACTTCCCGCCCATTTGCGCGGCAAATGCGGCCTGAATGGCGTCGCCCAATTCCTGATCGGAAATCTTGAGCCCCATCTCTTGCGCTTTGTACGTCATGGCCCTCTGCTCAATCAACTGCGTGACCATCGTCGGAATATACATCGCCAGAACGCCCTTTGGCAGATTTTGCCCGCGCGTCAAGCGTTGAATCTCTCTCTGCAAATCGGCCGTCGTGATCTTATCGGAGCCCACCGCCGCAAGCGTATTCTGGCCCGCCGCGCCCGAATCTCCGACACCGCCGGGAATCAAATAAATCAGCATCGACGCTGCTACCGCTACCAGCAGCACGCCCAGCAACAAGCGCACGCTCTTCTCGCGGCTACGGAACAAATCGAACATGGGGTAAGGTGGAACTCCTGCTAGAAAACTTCTTTAGAATGGCGGCCGGGACGCGCCTGAAACGCGGACGGTAACCTCTTGCAAGTATAGCGGAAGGTGCGGCTTGTGAAGCTGCCGCGGCAGTCGAACTGATACGTTTGAAGGAACACAGCATGGAAAACTACCGCATCGATGCAATCGGTCTTCTATTGGCGCTAATTGCCATCACACTCCTCTTGTCCGAGCCTCAAACGAGCTTCGGATTTTTGAGCAGCCTTTCTGGTTTAACTATCTTGCTGGTCCTATCGGCTTTTGACCGGCGCTATCGCTCGGGCGTTCAAAGCTTGGCTTTTGCGGCAGTCGCGGGCGCCTGCTGCCTGCTTATCGACGGTTATCTGCTCCAGCTTTTAGCCGAACCCAAATTGGACCGTGCGGGCTTCGACAAATGGCTCAGCATCATCTGGCTAGTGGAAGCGGTCATTTTCTGGAGCATAGACCGGGCGCGCATGGGCAGCCGTGAACAGGCAATCGTAGGCGCACCTTTGCCGGTCGCTAGAACCACTGGACAAGGTTTCATCGCCCAATCCGCCCCCGAGCCCATGCCTGCGCCAACCTATGTCCCGCCCGCACCCGCGTATGTTCCGCCCGCCCCTGCGCCACCCGCACCGCCGCCCCAACCTGTCTACCGGGAGCCCGAACCTCCCGCTCCCGTATATGTTCCGCCACCACCACCCCCGCCGCCGGTCGAACCCATTCCTCCGCCGGTAATGCCACCACCCGTTCCGCCGCCCATCCATGTGATCCCGCCCGGCAAAGAAGTCATGATCTACGTCAACCTCATGGGCGAAGCCATGAACATGCTGCGCGCCGTGCGTGCCGAAAACCTGGGCCGCGATTTTTACCTTATTGCCGACGAAATGCCTGAAGGCGAAGATTGGGAATTCAAACCTGGCCAAATCGTGAAATGCAAAAAGAAAAATTTATCCAGCGGCAAAGGCTGGGTCGCCTTCGAAGAAGCGCCCCGGGCGAAATAGCGGAGAAAGGCAACTGCCATGACCATCAAAGATGACAGCATCGAAATCATCCCGACTCCCACCGGCCCCATGCGCACCCATATTTTCCGGCCCGCGGCAGAAGGCAAATATCCGGGCGTGGTCTTCTTCTCCGAAATTTTTCAGATTACCGGACCCATCCACCGCACCGCCGCCGCCATCGCCGGGCAAGGTTATGTCGTCGCGGTGCCCGAAATCTATCACGAACTCGAACCCGCCGGCACGGTCCTGGCGTACGACCAAGCGGGCGCGGATAAGGGTAACGAGGACAAATACGCCAAAGAACTCTCTTCCTATGACGCCGACGCCCGAGCCGTATTGGACCATCTGAAGGCGCGCCCCGATTGCAACGGCCGCCTCGGCGCGGCCGGCATCTGTCTCGGCGGCCATCTTGCTTTTCGCGCGGCTATGAATCCTGACGTGCTCGCCACCGCCTGTTTCTACGCCACTGATATTCACTCGGGAACGCTCGGCAAAGGCAAAAAGGACGATTCCCTGGCGCGCGCTTCCGAAATCAAGGGCGAGCTTTTGCACATTTGGGGCCGCCAGGACCCGCACGTCCCGCTCGACGGCCGTAATCGGATCAAAGCCCGTTTGGACGAAATACAGGCGCGTTTTCAGTGGCTGGAGCTCAACGCCGCGCACGCCTTCATGCGCGACGAAGGCTACCGTTATGACCCCGCGCTCGCTTATCTGTGCTACGGCCTGTTGTTCGATCTATTCCACCGGGAACTGGCGATTGGCGAGAGACCCGCCGCCTCCGGCCCCGCGGAAGCGCGTCACTAATTGCTTTCTGGTAACTTCTAACAAGAAAGTGAATCTTAGTAAGTGGGGAAAACATGCTCAAAATTGTTACTTTGTTTATCGCGGCTGGCATGACGTTAGCGGCTCAAAAAGGAAATAGCCCGTATGTTCCATACGTCCACGGTCCCGCAAACGAAAATCGAGTAATCAAGGAAGTCCGGCATCAACTGGTGATGTTGCCGTATTACTCCATTTTCGACGATCTTTCTTTTCAGGTAAAAGGCGGAGTCGTCACTTTACTTGGCGCGGTGACGCGTCCAGTTCTAAAGTCCGACGCTGAAAATGTGGTGAAAGGCGTTGAGGGCGTAACCCAGGTCAATAACCAGATCGAAGTGCTGCCTCTTTCGCCCAATGACGACCGTATCCGCAGGGCCATGGCCCGCGCCATCTACGGTGACCCCACCATCGGAAACCGCTACGGATATCAGGCTTTGCCCTCGATACACATTCTGGTGAAAAACGGCAACGTAACACTAGAGGGCATCGTGGCGAATCAATTCGATAAGACACTCATCAACACTCGCGCCAACGGCGTCCCGGGTGTTTTCAAAGTCGAAAACAACCTGCAAGTAGAAAATTCCAAGTAAAACTCCATCCACACCGGAGGAAGCCACCACCGTCGCGCTTCCTCCTTCATGAGAAAATAGTGGCGAGGGCTATAACCATAGTGGCTACGCTTACCGACAAACAGCATGTTCACGACTTGATTGATCGTTTACCTGATTCTCAGCTTTCCGCGTTAATCGGATTGCTCGAAACCATTGTCGATCCGGTGGCTGCTGCTCTTCATAATGCGCCGTTTGACGACGAACCTGAGACCGACAAGGAAAGACAGGCAGTATTGGTGGCGCAAACTTGGCTGGAAAGTAATGGTGGCAAAGGCATCCCCCATGCTGAAGCCATGCGCAGGCTCGGGTTGGAGTGAATGCGGTCGATTGGACCGAATCGTCTTTAGCCGATCTGGCAGCGTTGGACAAGGTCATTGCACGCCGCGTGAAGGTCGCCGTTGAGCGCCTTGCTGTGACGGGTACGGGCGATGTGAAGAGGCTTCAGGGAATTAATCCGCCCCAATATCGTCTCCGCGTTGGCGATTATCGTGTCCGTTTTCATCGAACCGAAGGTGCCGTCCACATCCTTCGCGTTCTCAACCGCCGTGAGGCATACCGCTAGCAAACGGCCCTCCGCTTTAGCTATCATCCCGGCATATGAGATTCTCGCTGCGCCTCACGTGCGCCCTGATCCTATCCGTGCCGTTAACAGCCCCCGCGCAGGTGCTCATCAGCCGCCGTGTCTACAAGCAAAACGGTCCAAGCTATCAGCAGATTTGGAACTACAACCCAGCGGACGGCGCGCTTCAGCCGCTCACCCACTCCGCTCACACTCACTCCCAGCCGACGTGCTCGTCCAACGGCAAAACCATCTTATTCGTCTCGCCGGCAGACGGGCTACCCGGCGCCAAGCGTTGGAGCTTCAACCGTGCCACTGGAGTGGAACGAGTCATCTCAAACCAGCGAGTCATCCACCCCGCCGCCGAAGAGAATCATGGCACGGCCGAATGCCCTGTCTCCGCGCGAGCCCGTGACCTGCTGGCATGCGCAAGCGGACGGGAAGTCATCCTCTTCCGCAATCAGGCTCAAATCACCCGCGCCCGCGTGGCCAAACAGAACCTTCGCATCGAAAAATTGTCGTGGTCACCTTCACGGGAATGGTTACTGGTAGGCACTCTAGGTGAGAATTCCAATAGCTCTTCGCCGCAATCAGACTACTACGCTCTCGATGTCCTCAGCAGAAAAGTACTCCCTATCGGCAGCGGCAACTCCGGTCTCTGGATACCCGGAAAAACCGCCGTCCTCTACACCACGCCGCGCGAGCTCATGCCTCTGCCTGCTCCCTCAAAACATTCCGTATGGATCTCGCATGTCGTTTCATTTGATCCAACTACAAAGAAAACTGCGGACATTACTTCAGGCCTGACCAACGATACAGATCTATCGGTATGCGCGGCTCGTTGAGTCGCATTAAAATTTGGCTCAGGCTCTATTCTCTATCCATTCGCCTTTTTCTGAGTTTAGTTTTACTGTCTTAACATTACAAGAACGCATTTTTCATGCCAAAAGGCGAAGCAAAGGCGAATCAACACCTTACAGAAGAATCCTTACAGAAATCTATTGCATTGTCCGAACCCTCATGCCACTATTTATCCAGGTGGTCTGAAAAGGGCCAAATAGGGTTGTTGTGGAAGAGATTGGTCAAGTTTCCGAGCCGAGACCGGTGCCGGACGCCCCTCGGGGTGTCTTCCGCGCTGCCGTTGACGACAAAGGAAGACTTAAACTTCCAGCTTCTATCGTCCAGTATTTGGAGGCCTTAGGAGAGCGCAAGGTATTTATAACTACATTAGACGAAGCTGAGGCAAGAATCTACCCCCTTTCTGTATGGCGGGAGACGGAAAAGATGCTTCAGGAGCCGGGCGACGATTTCGACGACCGGAATGACGTGGCGTTGGTTGCCGCCAATTACGGCCTAGATGTGGACATGGACGCGCATGGCAGGGTGACGCTACCCACCGACCTGCGAAAGATTTTGGGGTTAGAGGGTGATGAGGCCCGGCTGCGTTGCTTTCAAGGACGAATTAACGTTCTGGGCAGCGCGGAGTATGAGCGCCGCCTGGGCGCCGCGAAAAACGGCCTGGCGGACAAGCTCAAAAATTTGCAGAAGAAGGGCTTGTGAGCAGCGCCTTGAGAGAGGCGTGTTTGGTGATGTTCGCGTCGTATGGAAGAATCCACAAACGCTCCCGAACTGTGGCGTCACTACCCGGTTTTGCTGAAAGAGTCGCTCGAGTATCTCGCGATTCGGCCGGCGGGAACGTACGTGGATATGACGGCGGGGTTGGGTGGGCATACCCGCGCCATCGCTGAGCGGCTTGATTCCGGTCTGCTGATCAGTTGTGATCGCGACGCGGAATCGCTCGAGCTGGCGCGCGCGGCTACGGCGGGCCTCTCGGATCGGATTCGTTTTTTTCACGGAGCTTTTTCGCAGCTGCCTCAGGCGCTCGAAAGCAACGGTGTAGAAAAGGTGGATGGAATTTTGGCGGACCTGGGTGTGAGCCGTTATCAATTGACTTCCGGAGAGCGCGGTTTTTCTTTAATGGAAGACGGCGTTCTGGATATGCGAATGGATCGCAGTCAGGGTTTTACTGCCGCCGATTACGTGAACGAATTGCCGGAAAAAGAACTTGCCGATCTCATCTACCAATTGGGTGAGGAAAGGAGGTCGCGGAGAATCTCCAGAGCAATCGTTCGCGCGCGGCCGATTCTGACTACCGGCCGGTTGGCTCGCGTGGTCGAGCAAGCCGTGCCGCGGACGGGGAGAATTCATCCAGCCACGCAGACGTTCATGGCGTTGCGGCTGAAGGTGAATAGTGAGTTGGAGGAGTTGGATCATCTGCTCCAAATGGCGCCGGAGCGGCTAAACTCTGGTGGGCGATTTGTGGTGTTGACGTTCATGTCCACCGAAGACCGGAAGGTGAAAAAGTCGTTCCAGGCGCTTGCACAAAACAAATATGCGACGATCTTGACTAAACATGTTGTCAAGCCGCCGGAACAAGAGACTTTCGTTAATGCAGCGTCACGGAGCGCCAAACTACGGGCGCTCGAACGGGTTTGAAGAGGATTTTTATATGGCATCATTGGCAACTTTCGTAAATCGTTTCGCCGGCGTCAGAGAGTTCGTAGAAACTCCGGCAGCTGCTTGGACCCGCACTGAATCACCACGTTTGCGCCCGCTCGCGAACGAGGACGTGTATTTATTCGTTAAACGCATTGACAACACCACCGTTATTCGCGCGGTGAATCCCGAAGCGCAGCGCGCGCGCGGCAACTCCATGGTCACCGGTTTCATCGCCGCGGTTCTGGTTATCGCCGGCCTGGTGCCCACTGCCTACAACATCACCAGCGGTTTCACTCTCCAGCGCCTTCATCAGGAGCAGGCTCAATTGCAGGAAGAGCGCGCCAAGCTTGAAACCACTGAAGCTCAGTTGGTCAGCCCCGATCATTTGCGCGTGCTCGCCAAGAAATTGAAAATGGCCGAGCCCGAACCCCGGCAAATACAAACTCTCGAAGGCCCCGCCCGCGCCGACTCGCCCGCCGAAGCTCTGAATGATATGCCGTTTACCTCGCGCGCCTCGAGTAGACGCTGACAGGTAACGCGCGGATATGGAGATGCCGCCGCTTCCACGCCTCACCAAATCAGAAGAACGGACCCTGATCACCGGCCTCATCCTGTTGGCCTGGATTCTAATCATCGTCTTTCGCCTGTTTTTGTTCCAGGTCGTCGGGCACGCCGAATTTGAAAAGCTGGCCAAGCGGCAGCAGGAGCGAGTCGTGCCTATCGTTGCTCCGCGTGGCTCTTTGTATGACCGCAACGGCAACGTGCTGGCCATCAGCTCCGCTTCTCAAATCGCAATCGTGAATCCCCGCCGGATTCCCGACAAAGAAATGGCGGCCGCTTTACTCGCCCGCATGTTGCATCTGAACGCGCCGAAGCTGCAGGATTATCTTGAAAAAGCGGCGACCTCCAAGCATCACAACGGCTATTCGATCATCGATCCCAACGTCAGCGTGGAAGAGGCGGCTGCTTTGAAAAGCATGAATCTCGATTGGCTTGAGATTCGCGAAGGCAGCGTCCGCAATTATCCGAACGGCTCCGTCGCCGCGCACGTAATCGGCAATGTGGATGGGTTGGGTAATGGAGTAGCCGGAGTCGAATTAAAACTCAATAAAGTGCTTGGCGGCACGCCCGGCGAGCGGCGCGTGGAGCGCGACGGCAAGGCTGTCTCCTACAATTCCGAAATCGTCGTTGCCCCGGTCATGGGTAAAAACGTTGGACTCACGGTCGATCGCGAGTTGCAATACATCGCTCAGGAATCTTTGAAAGCCGCCGTCATTCAAAATCATGCCGAGCATGGCAGTCTGATCGCCGTGAATCCGCGTACCGGTGAGATTCTGGCGCTCGAAAACTATCCCACCTACGATCCGAATGACCATTTGCAAACGGGCGAAAAACCCATGGGCCGTGAAGACCTGGCCGTGGTTGCGCCCTTCGAGCCCGGGTCGGTTTTCAAAATCGTCACCTTGTCCGCGGCGCTTGAAACCACAAACCTCACGCCGTACAGCTTGATCAATTGCGGCGGCGGCGTCATGCGGCTGTACTCGCGCGTGATTCACGATGCCGAGCCGCATGGCGTGCTCACGCTGCAAGATGTATTGGCGAAATCAAGCAACATCGGCGCCATCCGCATCGGCCAGCAAATCGGTAATAAGAATTTGTACGAATACGTCCGCCGCTTTGGTTTCGGCCGCCGCACCGGCGTCGAGCTGCCGGCGGAAGCGCCCGGTATGTTGCGCCCGCTCAAACGCTGGCAGCCCACTTCCATTGGCTCAGTGCCCATGGGACACGAAATCAGCGTCACATCTCTCCAATTGGCGCAGATGGGCAGCGCCATCGCGAACGGCGGCTTTTTGATTCATCCGTATCTGGTTTCCTGGGAGCAGGAATTTAACGGGCCGCGCGAGTTCGTGCATCATCCGGAACCGGTGCGAATCATCAAAGCGCAAACCGCCAGCACCATGCGCATGATGATGCGCCGCGTCATGGAGCCCGGCGGCACCGCCCATCGCTTGCACGTGATCGGCTATACCGTCGGCGGAAAAACCGGCACCGCGCAGATTTACGATTTCGCGCATCGCATGTACACGCATAAATACAACGCGTCTTTCCTGGGCTTTGCGCCGCTGAACAATCCCGCGGTGCTGATCG
Source organism: Bryobacteraceae bacterium (assembly GCA_036488895.1). Classification (GTDB taxonomy): domain Bacteria; phylum Acidobacteriota; class Terriglobia; order Bryobacterales; family Bryobacteraceae; genus Bog-105. Next base: position 11,431 of record DASXGT010000193.1, read on the forward strand.
TAGTCACCGTGAACGGAACTACGGGCCAAGCGGGATTTGGCGGTGAGGCGGCAGGGCCGGCCTTCGTGAAACTCATGTCCTCCGCGCTAAACCGCATGGGCGTCGCGCGTGATGTGCCCGAGCAAGTCGAAGAATTAATCGCCAAGCAGCAGAAGGCCGATGCGAATAATGACTCCGAGCGTGATTCCGATACGGTGGCCGGCATTGATACGCCGCTGACTCCGCAAGAAATGGCCGATGCCCGCGGACGCGACAGCGATATCGATCCCAACGCCGCGAGGATTCCGGATTTTGTCGGAAAAACCACGCGCGACGTGCTGCAGGAAGCTACCGCCGCCGGTATTGAAGTCGACATGGTGGGTGATGGCTTGGCGCGTACGCAAATTCCTCTTCCGGGCGCACAGTTGGTTCCCGGCGAACACGTCCGCGTGAGGTTTACGCGTTGAATCCGGTTGAGCTGGGCCGCGTGCTCGAAGGCGTTCCGCTGATGGGCGCACTCACTCCTGAATTCGCCGCCGCGGAAGTCGAAGGCCTCGCCTACGACAGCCGGAAAGTCGAGCCCGGTTATCTATTCTTCGCCTTCTCGGGTGCCAAGACCGACGGAGCCCAGTTCGCCGCCGCTGCCCTGCAAAAAGGCGCGCTCGCCGTCGTGAGTGACCGTCCCGCTCCGGGCGGATTTAATGGAATCTGGCTGCAAGCCGCGCATGGACGCGAAGCCCTGGCCATCGCCGCTCGCAATTTCTACCACAAGCCCGATCAGCGGCTGGTGCTGACCGGCATCACTGGCACCAACGGAAAAACCACCACGTCCATGCTGGTCGATTCCATTCTGCGTGCCGCCGGTAAAACCACCGCGCTCATCGGAACCATCGAGTACCATCTCGCCAATCGTGTTCTCCCGGCCGTCAACACGACGCCGGAATCACTGGACCTGTTCGCGATGTTCGCCGAACTGGAAAAGTTGGGCGGAACGCACGTCACGCTCGAAGCTTCTTCTCATGCGCTTCACCTCGGGCGCATTTACGCGATGGAATTTCATACGGCGGGGTTTACTAATCTCACCCGCGACCATCTCGATTACCACCAGACGATGGAAGCCTACTTCGCCGCCAAGCAATTACTGTTCAAGCCGCGCAGCGGTCCTCCCCCCCGCTTCGCGGTTCTCAATGCCGACGATGATTGGTGCCGCCGCCTGGAACCATCGAAAGAAACGGAGGTCTTCTGGTACAGCTTGCATCAGCAGCCTCCGTCTCTTCCCGGAACGTGGGTGCGGGCGGAAGAAGTCGAAATGTCGTTCAGCGGTTTGCGTTTCACTGTCCAAGCCGGTGAGAGGCGCTTCCTAGTCGAGTCGCCGCTGGTCGGACACATCAACGTCTACAACATCCTGCTGGCCTGTTCCGCCGCCGTCACACTCGGCATGACCGACGAGCAAATTCAACGGGGCTTAGCGCGGATGGAGCGGGTTCCCGGCCGGTTTGAGCGCGTTGAAGAAGGCCAGCCTTTCATGTTGGTTGTCGACTACGCGCATACCGACGACGCGCTGCGCAACGTGATTTCGGTAGCGCGCGGCATGAAACCCAAGCGCGTCATTACGCTCTTCGGCTGTGGCGGCGACCGCGACCGTTCCAAAAGGCCGCTCATGGGAATGGCCGCCGCCGAAACGAGCGATTTCGTGGTGTTAACCTCCGATAACCCGCGCAGCGAAGATCCGCTTGCGATCATCAACGACGCCATGGTCGGCCTCCGCCGCTTCAACACGCCGCATGCCGTGGAGCCGGATCGCGAGCGCGCCATCAAGAAAGCCGTCGCCGCCGCTGAGCCCGGCGATGTCGTCATCCTGGCCGGCAAAGGCCACGAGACTTACCAGATTTTGAAGGACGGTCCCATCCCGTTTGACGACCGCGAGGTCGCCCGCCGCGTGCTGCGCGGACTCGGTTACGGCCGCTCGCAAAAAAAGAACGCGCTGGTCTAACAATGCAATTTTCTCTCGCTCAGGTGCGTGAGGCAACCGAAGGGCGTCTGCTCGACGCGTGTCCAGATTCGTACGCGCGCGGCTACGGCATAGACTCGCGCACCGTGAATCCAGGCGATCTGTTTTTTGCCATCCAAGGCGCCACGGACGGCCATCGATTTTGTAGCGCCGCAATCGAGCGTGGGGCCATCGCCTGCGTTGTCAGCAATGAGACCATTACCGGGCCTCGTTTGATCGTTCCTGACACGCTTACGGCACTACACCGTACGGCCTATACGGCCAGGGAACTCTGGAATCGACCCGTTGTCGCTGTCACTGGCAGCGCGGGCAAAACCAGCACGAAAGACATCATTGCGGAATTTCTCGGCGTACATCTACGGGTTTCGAAAACCATCGGAAATTTCAACAACCATCTCGGCCTGCCGCTCACGCTACTGCGCATTCCGGAAGACGCGGAAGTCGCTGTCGTGGAGTTGGGTATGAACCACTCCGGCGAGATTCGTTTGTTGACCTCGCTTGCCGCACCGCAGTTCGGCGTCGTAACCAACGTGGGTTTTGCACATGTGGAATTCTTCGATTCGATTGAGGGCGTCGCGGCCGCCAAGCGCGAATTGATTGAAGGTCTGGCTCCCGGCGGCACGGCCATTCTGAATGCCGACGATGAGCGCGTACTGCGCTTCCGCGAAATTCATTCCGGCCCAGTGGTCACTTACGGTTTCTCCCCACACGCGGATATTCGCGCGGCAGATGTGAATATTCATCCCGGCGGCGTCGAATTCAGCGTGAACGGCGTGCCCTTCCGCAGCAGTTTAAGTGGGCGGCACGGCATTTCGAACATACTCGCGGGGTTGGCTGTTGCGGGTTTATTTCAGATTGGTTTGCCGGAACTGGTCGAGACGGTGGCGCAATTATTGCCGGGAAACATGCGCGGCGAGCGTAGCGTTTGGCAGGGCATTACGCTGCTCAATGATTCCTACAATTCCAACCCCGAAGCCGCGCGCAATATGCTTGACATCCTTTGCGCCGAACCCGCGAAACGCAAAATTGCTGTATTGGGAGAAATGCTGGAACTCGGGCGCATGACGGAACAATTGCACCGCGAACTAGGCGCATATGCGGCCCGCGCCGGAGTCGACATTCTCATCGGAGTGCAAGGCGCCGCTGAATTCCTGGTGGAAGAAGCCAACGCGTGCGGCCTAGCCGATTATGCGGTTTTCTTTTTTCCGGAAAGCGAGCAGGCTGGCGCATTTTTGCGAACCTTCGCCAAGCCGGGCGACGCCATATTATTCAAGGGCTCGCGCGGCGCGCACCTGGAACTAGCGCTCCATAAACTAACTCAAGATACGCAGGACGAAACGAAACTGTAGCAATGCTTTACTGGCTGTTATATCAAGTTCTACACAAATATATTGGCGCCTTCCGCGTCTTCGGATACGTCACCACGCGCACCGCCTTGGCCAGCCTGACCGCGCTAGCGATTTCCTTCCTGCTGGGGCCTTGGCTAATCGACAAGCTGCGCGAAATGAGCTTCGGCCAGCATATTCGCGAAGACGGTCCGCAATCGCACCGCAAGAAGGCGGGTACGCCCACTATGGGTGGCTTGCTCATTGTGACGGCCATCGTGGTTCCCACACTCCTCTGGGCAGATTTGCGCAACCCCTACGTGGGGCTGGCGCTTTTAGGTTTGGTCGGCTTTGGAATTATCGGATTCATCGACGATTACTCCAAAATCACCAAGCAGCGCAACCTGGGCCTCACTTCCTGGCAAAAATTCTGGGCGCAGGTTTTGTGCGCCATGATCATCGGCCTCTGCTTGCTCTTCCTGCATGCCAATCAGGCCTACTCAACGGCTATCAATGTTCCTTTTTTCAAGCAATTCAAACCGGATCTCTTAATTGATCCTTTAACTAAACACTTCTGGACTTATCCGCTGGCCTTCGTGCTGTTTTATTTGTTCATCGTGTTCGTCATGGTGGGTTCATCGAACGCCGTGAACCTGACCGACGGCCTTGACGGTCTTGCCGTCGGCCTGATGATTATCGCTTCAGGCGCTATGACGGTGCTAACTTATGTTTCCAGCCACGCCGCGCTCTCTGAATATCTGGATTTGGCGCGCTTGCCCAGGTCCCAGGAATTGACCATCTTTTGCGCCTCCATGGTGGGCGCGAGTCTCGGCTTCCTGTGGTTCAATTGCCATCCAGCGCAAGTCTTCATGGGCGATACCGGCTCGCTGGCTTTAGGCGGTGGAATGGGCATTGTCGCGGTGCTGATCAAGCAGGAAATTCTGTTGGTGTTTATTGGCGGAGTATACGTAATAGAAGCGCTGTCGGTGATCTTACAGGTGGGAAGTTATAAGCTTCGAAATGGCAAACGCATTTTCAAAATGGCGCCCATCCACCACCACTTTGAAGCCTTGGGTTGGCCCGAATCAAAAGTCGTCGTGCGTTTTTGGATTGTGGGTCTCATCATGGCGGCCTTGGCGTTGACCACTTTGAAGTTGAGGTAAAGCAGTACTTGAATTTTTCCGGCAAACACGCACTGGTGATTGGCGCAAAACGTTCCGGCTTGGCCGCTAGTGACCTCTTGCGCAAACACGGCGCAGTGGTGCAGCTTGTGGATTCCCAACCGCTCACTCCGGAAGTCATCGCTCAGGACAAAGCGGATTTTGCGGGCGCTGATCTTATCGTTCTCTCGCCCGGCGTCCCGTACGATCTCCCGCCGCTCCTCTCGGCGCGCGAGAGAGGCATTCCCACCATCGGCGAAGTTGAGCTAGCTTCGTATTTTCTGGAAGGGCCGGTCATCGGCATCACTGGCTCGAACGGCAAAACCACCACCACCGCGCTCACCGGCCACTTGCTCAAAGAAGCCGGTCTAAGCTGTCAGGTAGGAGGCAACATCGGCACGGCTGTTACGTCGCTAATCGATTCCTCGTCCCCAGGCCAATGGAACGTGCTGGAGCTTTCCAGCTTTCAACTCGAATCCATCCGGCAATTTCATGCGCGCATTTCCGCCTGCCTCAACGTCACGCCCGATCATCTGGACCGTCATCACACGTTTGACCTCTACGCCGCCGCGAAAGCCCGCTTATTCGAAACGCAAACGCCTGGCGATTTTGCTGTGCTGAATTATGACGATTCCACCTGCCGCGCCTTCGCCGCGCGCACGCCGGCTCAGATATTTTGGTTCAGCGCCACGCAGCCTGTTCCGGCCGGCGTCTCGCTACGAGGCGATTCATTACTCTTTAACAACCAGCCCTTCATGCGCCGCGAACAGATCAAACTGCGCGGCTTGCACAATGTGGAAAATGTAATGGCCGCCGCCGCTCTGGCGCATTTGGCCGGCGCGAAACTGGAAGCCATCGGCCCAGCTGTCGAATCCTTCCCCGGTGTCGAGCATCGCATCGAGTTCGTCCGTGCTCTGGACGGCGTCGAATACTACAACGATTCGAAAGCCACCAACGTAGACGCCTCGCTGAAGGCCATCGACGCTTTCCCGCGCGGTTTGTGGATCATCCTGGGCGGCAAAGACAAAGATAGTGATTACGCCCCTCTTGCCAAGCCGCTGCACGAACGCGCCAAGGCGGTTCTCTTGATCGGCGCGCCCGCGCCCTATCCTTACGCTGCGGCGCCTTTGATAAAAAAAGCTTTAGATGGCGCAATTGAATTAGTGGACTGCGGTACCTTGGACGCAGCAATTTCTCATGCCCGCAGCCACGCCGTTGCCGGCGATACGGTGCTGCTCTCTCCCGCTTGCGCCAGTTTCGATCAGTTTCAGAACTATGAAGAGCGCGGTAAACGATTTAAACATTTAGTACTAGAATTGTTTTAACGAATGGCCCAAAGACTCAAGACCGACTGGCTGCTTTTTCTCACCGTCCTGGTCATGGTGTGCTTTGGCCTGATCATGGTGTACAGTTCGTCTTCGATAATCGCCGAGTTGAAGTTTCACTGGAGCAGCCTGCACTTCTTCTGGCGTCAATTAGGCTGGGCCGTATTTTCCTTCCTGGTGCTGCTCTATTGCATGAAGCGCGATTACCGCCGCTGGAACGATCCGAAGATCGCCTTCGCCAGCCTGGGCGTGGTTTTGCTGCTGTTGCTTGCCGTTTATTTTTCTGACGGCGTGAGCCACCGCTGGCTGAGGGCCGGGCCTTTATCGCTGCAGCCTTCGGAACTGGCGAAACCCGCGCTATCGCTGTTTTTAGCGTTTTTCCTTTCCCGGCGCGTGGGCGCTATCAACGAAAGGCACACGCTAGGCCCGCTTGCTATTTCCATTTCCGTGATTGGGTTGGCCGTGGCGGTCGCGGACCTAGGCACCGCGGTAGTGTTAATGGCTACCACCGTCGTGGTGATTTTTGTAGCCGGCGTCGATTTTCGCTACATGGCCGTCATTGGCGCTCTCGGGCTGGTTCTTGGTCTCGGTTTTATCGTCATGAAGCCTTACCGCCTGGCGCGCTTTATCGATTTCACCGACAAGAATCACACCCTGTTGGCAAAGATCGATCCCAAAAGTCACATTCTCAATTACGCGCACCAAACCGCTTCCACCAGCGATCCCGGCTATCAGCAGCTGCAATCGAAAATTGCCGTGGGCTCCGGCGGCTGGACCGGCGTGGGACTCATGGCGAGTAAACAGAAAATGTTGTTCCTTCCGGAGGCCTACACGGACTTCATCTACGCCATCGTGGGGGAAGAAACCGGCTTTATCGGCGCCGTGCTCTTAGTCGCCGGCTTTGGGGTGGTGCTGTGGCGGGGGTTGCGAACATCTCTGCGCGCCAATGATGGGTTCGGCCGCTACCTGGCGCTCAGCGTTACGGTTTGCGTCCTCATTCAAGCGCTCATCAATATGAGCGTCGTGCTGGACCTGCTTCCCAACAAAGGTTTTCCGCTGCCATTTATCAGCAATGGCGGCAGTTCCTTGCTGAGTACGCTGCTGTTAATGGGAATGTTATTGAGTGTAAGTGAAAACACGCCCTAGCACGATGCCACCTAGTTTTCCTAAAGTCGATCGAACTTTGTGGGGCAGCCAATCGTTGTTATCAAGATTGCTGCATGCCGCCTTTCAGGTGGCATTCTTCTCTAAGTGATGTCTGCCTCAATCGTACTGACTGGCGGCGGCACCGGTGGCCATGTTTTTCCGGCGCTGGCCGTGGCGCGTGTGTTGCGCGAGCACGGGCATCATCTCCTGTTTATCGGCACGCGCGAAGGCATCGAGTCGCGCCTGGTTCCCGAAGCCGGCCTGGACATCGATTTCATTCGCAGCGGCGCCTTGAACCGCGTCGGCATTCGCAAACAACTGCAAACCTCCTTACTATTACCTGCCGCTATCGCCACGGCTTGGCGGTTACTAAAACGTTTTCGCGCGCAAGCTGTTTTCAGCACGGGAGGCTTTGTGGCCGGTCCGGTCATGCTAGCGGCCGTAATGGCCGGCATCCCGGTCGTGCTCATGGAGCCGAATGCCATTCCCGGCCTCGCCAATCGCAAGATGGCGAAGCATGTGTACCGCGCGCTGCTCGGCCTCGAAGCCGCTCGTTCCTGGTTTCCCGCGTCAAAATGCGAAGTGACCGGCTTACCCGTCCGGCCAGAATTCTTTGAATTGAAACCCAAATCGTCCGGCATCTTTACTCTCCTGATCACCGGCGGCAGCCGCGGCGCGCGCACGCTCAATCGCGCCTCCCGTGAAAGCTGGCCCATGTTCCGCTATTCCACTTCATCCATCCGTATCATTCATCAAACCGGAACAGCCGAGCATGCCGCGCTTGCGGAGCAATTTGCAGCCACCCAACTCGACGGAGCCGTCCTGCCGTTCATCCAGGACATGGCCGGGACTTTCGCGCAAGCCGATTTAGTGGTCAGCCGCGCCGGCGGAACGGTTTACGAAATCGCTGCGGCCGGCATGCCTTCCATTCTGGTTCCTCTGCCGTTCGCCGCCGATGACCATCAACGCCGCAATGCCGAAGCACTAGTGGAATCCGGGGCGGCGCGCATGGTGCTCGACAGCGAATTCACCGGAGAACGCTTGTTTCAGGAAGTAGATGAGTTACGAAATAATCCGGATCTGCTGGCAAGCATGCGCCAACGCGTGCGTCCATTCGCTAAGCCTGGAGCCGCGGAACGCGCTGCGCGCATACTGGAGGAAGCCGCTGGAATTAAAAAGGAACAAGCGATACCCCCTAGTACCTAAGTTCTTACGATTAGACGCGGTATTTTGATTGACACACTTACTGAAACCCGAAACAATGTTGGTGACAAATGTTTTTTAAGCCCCAACATGTCCACTTCGTGGGAATCGGGGGCATTGGAATGAGCGGAATCGCCGAAGTTCTGCTCACCCTCGGATATCAAGTCTCCGGCTCGGACGTCAAACTGAGCCCCATCACCGCCCGTTTGGCCCAGCACGGCGCAACTATTTACACGGGACATCGCGCCGGAAATGTCGCGGGCGCAAAAGCCGTCGTCGTCACCTCGGCGCTCGATCCTACGAATCCGGAAGTAGCCGAAGCGCGCCGCCTGCAAATCCCCGTAATTCCACGCGGCGAATTACTCGCTGAGTTGATGCGCCTGAAATTCGGTATCGCCATCGCGGGCAGCCACGGAAAAACCACCACTACCTCCATGGCTGCGTCTATTTTGAACACGGCCGGCCTTGATCCAACGGTGGTTGTCGGCGGCCGCGTGGCGGGCATGCAGGATTCGAACGCGCGCGTCGGAAAAAGTACCATCCTGGTGGTCGAATCCGATGAAAGCGACGGCTCGTTTCTCAAGCTCGCGCCCATCGTAGCCGTCGTCACTAATATTGATCGCGAGCATCTGGATCATTACGCCTCCATCGAAGATATCCGCGCCGCCTTCACCGAATTCGTCAATCGAGTGCCCTTTTACGGCGCGGCCGTGCTCTGTATGGAAGACGCCAACATCCAGCAGATTTTCCCCAACATCAACCGCCGCACCATTACCTACGGCCGGTCGCCGCAAGTCGATCTGGAAATTCAGAACGTAGTGCTCGCGCCCGCGTACAGTGATTTTTCCATTCGCCGCCACGATCAGGACCTGGGTTCTTTTCATCTGAATGTGCCAGGAGTGCACAATGTGTTAAACGCTGCCGCCGCTATCGGCGTCGGTCTTGAGATGGATGTGACTGTTTCACAAATTCGCGAAGGTTTGGCCGCGTTTAGCGGCGTCGACCGGCGCTTTTCCGTGCGCGGCGTGGTGCGCGGCATCACGGTGGTGGATGATTACGGCCATCACCCCACGGAAGTGAAAGCCACTCTCGCGGCTGCCCGGCTTTCTCCCTACCGCCGCGTGCATGTATTGTTTCAACCGCATCGTTTTTCCCGCACGAAGTTCCTGACCGAAGAATTCGGAACCGCTTTTCATCAGGCCGATAGTTTGTTTCTGCTGGATATCTACGCGGCTTCCGAAGCGTCCATTGAAGGCGTTAGCGCGCAGGCGTTGATCGAAAAAATTCGCTCGCACGGCCATCGCTCCGCGCATTATGTCCCCAATATGGAGGCGGGCATTGCCGCCATCGCCGCTGTTGCCGAACCCGGCGATCTAATCATTACGCTCGGAGCCGGCAGTGTTTCGCAGGCCGCAGGAAAAATTCTCGACAAGTTGCGGGAGGCCGCTGCTTAAATGGCCGTCCCGTCGCGTTCTCAAGCAATCACGCGCCAGCCGCAAAGTTGGGGCGTGCTGAACGACGTCCGTTGGGGGCGTTTTCTTTTCTGGCTGGTAATCGGAGTGGTTCTGATGGTGGCCATGCTGTTCGCCTGGCACCGCACCGAAGATTTTCTAATCAAAGACGACCGTTTTCGCATCGCGGAAGCGGACGAGTTCGCCGGGCAAAGCCCGAATCTCATCCTGGAGGGAGTACATTATGCGTCGGCTTCCCAGATCCGTCACCTCTTCGCGCAGGACTTTGGACGGAGTCTTTATTTGGTCCCATTATCGGAGCGCCGCAAGCAGCTCCTGGAAATTGATTGGGTGGAGGACGCAACGGTTTCGAAGGTTTGGCCGGACACGCTGAAAGTGCGCGTCACCGAGCGGCAGCCGGTAGCGTTCCTCCGGCTGCTGCCCAACCGGCAAGACAGCCTGGCGCGTTTCGCGCTGGTGGATCACGATGGCTACATCCTGCATCCGCGCGTGGCCGCTCAGTTCACGCTCCCCATCATTGCCGGCGTGGGCGAAAATGAATCGCTTGATGCCCGCCGCGCGCGCGTGCGCCGGGCTCTGGGTATGCTAAAAGAAGTAGGTCCGCTCGCCGCGCAAATCTCCGAAGTGGATGTTACCGACCCCAATAACCTGATCGTCGCCGAACACATTGGCAACACCGTGGTGAACTTAATTATTGGCGAAGAGAACTTTGCTGAACGCCTGCAAAATTTTGTGGCGAACTACAAAGAAATCAACGCAAAACGGCCGGGCGCCACGACTCTGGATTTGCGCGTGGACGGCATGATCACGGCGGTAGGGGACAAGCACATTGGGCAGTAAGACAAATTTGGCAGTGGGTCTCGATCTCGGCAGCAGCAGCACGCGTGTCGTGATCTGTGCGGTAGAGGAACGCGGTTTGCGCTTCCTTGGGCACGGCGAAGCGCCCGTACAGGCCTGGAATAAATCACGTTTGACGGATCAGGACGCTCTGGCGCAGAGTATCCGCTTCGCGCTGCACGAAGCGGAAGTGCGCGCCCAGGCGTCGCCCGATTCGGCGTTAATCGGCGTTGGCGGCTGCGTGACTGGTGTGAACAGCCGCGGCTTGTATGAGTTCGGCCGCCGCCGCGAAATCGAGCAAAGCGATTTGCGCTACTCCGTGGAACTGGCTTCGCGCGTGCCCCTCGATGGCGACCGGCAAGTGCTGCAAATCTGTCCGCAGGATTTCACTCTGGACGGCCGCGCCGGTTACCGCAATCCCAGGGGCATTCTGGCGGCGCGCCTGGAAGCCCATGTGCATGTTGTTACTGCTTCATTACAAGAACATCAAGCGCTGATTGCGGCGGTGCATCGCTCGCATATGGCGGTGGAAGAATCTGTGTTTGAAGCCATCGCTGCCGCCTACGCGGCCGTGCTGCCGGAAGATCGCGCGCGCGGAGTAGCCATCGTCGATATTGGCGCGCATTCCACTGAATTGGCGGTTTATGACGGCGACGCGCTGCTGATGGCTGAGACGCTGCCCGTCGGTGGCGATCACTTTACCCGCGACCTCGCCTGGCTCTTTAAAGTAAACTACGATTTTGCTGAAAATCTGAAGCGTGAGTATGGCTGCGTGACCGCTAATGCGGTTTCTGACAACAGCCTGGTGGAGTTGCCGTCGGCCGAAGGCCGCGAAATGCGCGAAACCAGCCGGCGTCATTTGAGTGAAGTACTGGAAGCGCGGGCGGAAGAATTGTTTGAGAGCGTATATCGAGCCATCACGCGTGTCGGCATGGACCAATCTTTGCTTGAGGGCGCGGTGCTGGTGGGCGGTGGCGCTATGCTGTCCGGCATGTGTGATGTGGCCGAGCGCGTGTTGAACTGCCAGGCCCGCAACGGGCTCGCCATGGGAATTGAAAAATGGCCCGCCGAACTCGATAATCCCGTCTGGACCACGGTCGGCGGATTGGCTATGTATTCGGGAAGGCTTAAGCTGAAACGTGATTGGAAACGCGCCTCAACCGCCGTGGCCGGGTCAGCAGTAAGGTAAAAGTCTGGAAAGCAAACGAGGGAACTAGATGGCAAATGATTTGAAATTCCTCATGGAAGAAGAGGATATGACCTTAGGGACGCGCATTAAGGTCGTAGGCGTCGGCGGCGGCGGCTCCAATGCCGTCGGTCGCATGTTGCAGGAAGGGCTGAACGGAATTGAGTTCTATGTCCTGAACACCGATAAACAAGCCTTAGCGGCCTCGCCTGCCGCCAATAAGCTTACTGTCGGCAAAAAATTAACTAGCGGACTAGGCGCGGGCGCGGACCCGGCGGTCGGGCGCCAGGCAGCGCTCGAAGACACCGAACAGATTATCGAAATTCTAGAGGGCGCCGATATGGTTTTTGTCACGGCGGGACTCGGAGGCGGCAC
>DASXGT010000001.1:0-3264 GCA_036488895.1 Bryobacteraceae bacterium
CGCGGCCCCAGCGGCTTCAGCAGGCGCGACAGGTACACCGCCGTCGCCTCGCCTTCCACCGTGGGATTGGTCGCAATAATCACTTCCCGTATCGTGTCCCCGTGCATCCGGTCAATCAGGCCTTTGATGCGCAGTTGTTCCGGCCCCACGCCTCGCAGCGGCGAAATGGCACCCTGTAGCACGTGATAAAGGCCGCGGAAGGTGCGCGTCGTTTCAATCGGCACGATGTTGTGCGGTTCCTCCACCACGCAGATTTGCGTGCGGTCCCGGTTAGTATCCCGGCAGTAGGAACACAACTCGCCGTCGCTGATGTTATTGCAATCGCTGCAAATACCCAGCTTATCTTTGATATCCAGAATGGCTTGCGCCAGATTCTGTGCGTCATCCCGCGGCACGCGTAACAGGTGAAACGCGATGCGCTGGGCGGATTTCTGCCCGATGCCCGGCAGGCGCTTGCATTCCTGGATGAGCCGCGCTAACGGCTCGGCAAAATCCGCCATCGGCGCCTAGAACAAGCCCGGGGGTAAGCCGAGGCCGCCCAGCAAGCCACCCATTTTGGCCTGCGATTCCTCATCTACTTTTTTGGAGGCCTCATTAAAAGCCGCCACCATCATGTCTTGCAGCATCTCGACATCGCCCGCAACCTCGGGGTCAATCTTGACGGCCAGCACATTCTTGTGGCCGTCCATCTTGACGCTGACCATGCCTCCGCCAGCCGATGCCTCCACGCGGATGAGAGCTACTTGCTCCTGCATCTTCGCTTGCATCTGCTGCGCTTGCTTCATCATGTTTTGCATGTTGCCAGGCATCTTCATCAGTAATTGGTTCCTCCTGGAATTCTACTCGTTCAAGTTTCGAACGGTGCGCACTTGCGCCTCGGGAAATAATTCTTGAAAGCGTTTGACGCCCGGGTGTGACAACGCGCGGTCGCGGAAAGCCGCGTCCTCCCCGGGGTTTTTTCGCGCGGCGGCCGGTTTCGCGGCCACATTCTCCCCTACTTCAAAGCGTATCCGCACCGGTTTGCCGATCACTTTCGATGCCACGCGCGGAATGCCCGCATCTTTTAGCGCGAACGAAAGCGCCTTGCTCGCCCGCAGCACCAGCTCCGAACCCTGTAATTTGACCTCGGCCTGCTGCATCGCGTCCGCGCTGAAATTGAGCCCCTCTTTGCAGAGCGCCTCGTAAAGCTGCTCTGCTAGATCGCCGCTCGTGCTGACTGCCGGTTCCGGCGGAGGTTTCACCACCGGCGCTGACGGAGCCGCCACCGGAGCCACTGGCGCGGGCGCTTGAAATGCCGGTGGCCGCGGAGCTGCAACGCGCGTCGAAGCGGTCAACGGCAATCCCGCCAGCGCTTCTTCAATCGATTGCAGCCTGCCGGCGTGTACCAGCTTAATCAGCCCAAGCTCCAAATGCAGCCTTGGTTGCAGCGAGTACTGCAGAGCCTTATAAAGATCCAGCGACAGCGTCAGGTAGCGCGTCAGATCTTCTTCGCTAAACCCGGCGGCCGTGGCCATTAACGCCGCTTGTTCATGTTCGGAAGCCGCAATCAAGCGCGTGGCCTTACCGGAAATTTTGGCCACCAGCAAATTCCGCCAGTAGCGCGACAGCTCGCGCGAAAAATGCTGCAGGCTCTGCCCGTTGCGTTCGAGCTCCTGCACAATTTCGAGCATCCGCGCGCCGTCCTGCGTTTGCACCGCTTCCGCCACCGCCCGCAAGGAGTCTACGCCGAACACGCCCAGCAGCGCGCGCACATCTTCCACGCGCAGGGTGTTGCCGCAGCAGGCAATCGCCTGGTCCAGCGCCGAGAGCGAATCGCGCACGCTGCCTTCTCCGGCATGCGCCACTACCGCCAATACTTCGTCGCTCGCCTCAATGCCTTCCTGCGCGGCAATAAACCGCATCCGGCTCATGACCTCGGTAAAATCCACCGAGCGGAAACTAAAATGCTGGCAGCGCGAGGCGATGGTGTTCGGAATTTCGTAAGCTTCGGTGGTACAGAGAATGAAGACCACCCATTCCGGTGGCTCTTCCAGCGTCTTCAGCAGCGCGTTGAAAGCTTCTTTGGTGATCTGGTGCGCTTCATCCACGATGAAGACTTTGTAGCGGTCGCGCGCCGGCCGATAGCGGACATTCTCGCGAATCTCGCGCATTTCATTGATACCGCGATTCGACGCCGCATCGATTTCAATCACATCGACCGAGTTCCCGGCGGTAATTTCCACGCAGCTCGAACAAACGCCGCAAGGCGTGGCCGTCGGTCCGTGAATACAGTTCAGGCAGCGGGCTAAAATACGCGCGACTGTCGTTTTGCCCGTACCGCGCTGGCCCGAAAAAATGTAGCCATGCGCAATTCGATTACTGGCGATGGCGTTCGAAAGCGTCTTGTGAACGTGTTCCTGGCCAATCAGCTCATCGAATCCCTGCGGACGATACTTCCTGGCGATGACCTGATACATGGGGCTTAGGAGTGAGGGCAGCTATTGCCAGACCCCGGGTGATCCGCGGCACACGAGCTAAATCGCTACCGTTGCTTCCTTCCGGACCTAGCGGGGTTTGCAACCGCACGTTGCACGAAGCCCGGAGCCTGACAACTCACAAGTTTAGCATCTGCTCTTTATTTCACTTTTGTAGCACCGCTTGCAGTTTTTCACCGAAAAGCGTGTTGTTCACCGGCCTGGCCGGAGGCTTTACCAGGGGAGGTTTGGGCTCGGGCTTGACGGGAGGCGCGGGTTCGGGCATGGCCGGTACTGCATGCTCGGGCTTCGGCTCCGGTTTAATGAGCAGCGTTTGTTCCGCTTTGACTTCCGGTTTGACGATTTCAGGCTTTACGGCTTCGGGTTTAGGGGCTTCCGGTTTAACTTCGGCGCGCGCCGCAACTGGAACTGGCACGGGCGTTTCACGCAGGAAACGGTCTTTCTTCAGCAGAACCCGCTCCAGCGGCGCGATCCAACCCGTGAATTCTCCTTCCACCGATTTATCCCGCTGTAAGGCGTTGCGGACCGTTTCCATCTTGGAATCCATATTGTCCAAGTGATGCAGCAACACAGCTTCGGCAAACTCCGGCGTTTTCGGCGATCCGAATTCCAATTCGCCGTGGTGGCTGATGATCAGGTGTTCTACCAGCATTCTGAGCTTAGGCGGGAAATTCGGTAATTTTTCGAATTTCGCGCCCAACAGCCGCAGGCCCAGAACAATGTGGCCTAGCAGTTGACCGGCGGCGCTGTAGCCAAAGCTGCGCGCGTACGTCAGTTCCTCAATCTTGCC
>DASXGT010000014.1:0-22016 GCA_036488895.1 Bryobacteraceae bacterium
AATCGCAAGCGCCTAAGGAACGGTCCAAGTTCCCACAGTGCCCCAGCCGGTACCCACGTTGGCGAAGTTATACATGTACATCATTGTATTTTTGCTGCCATTGAAAGCACTTGTAAAACCGGTGGTTTCCGTCACCTTAAGGCTGTTACCAGACGAAGTGACAGACACTTTGGAAGCCGCGACACTACACTGGCTGTTGCTGAGAGTGCCGCTACCGCCGGGAGTCACTGGGCCGATCAAGGCTTGACCGTTATCCGACAGTAGGTACAGACCGTTGTTTGAGGCTTGGTAGAGCAAGTAGCATGCCTGGTTACCAGTACCATTGCCCGTGATCAACATATGACCCTGCCAAATACTCGACGCTCCCGCGGAACTCGTGAACGTAAAGGTAAAGGCCTGCGTCGCGCCTGATCCCGAAGCTGGAGAAACATTAAAGGCAGCAGGTGGAGGAGGAGGCGGCGTCCCTGGCACAGTCCAAGTTCCCACAGTGGCCCAGCCAGTACCCACATTGGCGGTGTTAAACATAAACATCATTGTGTTTTTGCTGCCCGCAAAAGAGGGAGTGAAACTTGCGGTTTCGGTAATCTGAAGGGTATTACCCACCGGGGTGACGGTAACGCTAGAAGCCGCGATGCTGCATTGGCTATTGCTGAGAGAGCCGCTGCCGCCGGGAGTCACTGGGCCGG
This sequence comes from Bryobacteraceae bacterium, assembly GCA_036488895.1. GTDB lineage: Bacteria > Acidobacteriota > Terriglobia > Bryobacterales > Bryobacteraceae > Bog-105. The sequence goes on from DASXGT010000014.1 coordinate 687, forward strand.
TCAAGACTTGCCCGTCATCCGACAGTAGGTATAGAGCGTTGTTTGAGGCTTGGTAGAGCAAGTAGCATGCCTGGTTACCAGTACCATTGCCGGTGATCAACATATGACCCTGCCCAATACTGGATGCGCCCGCGGAACTCGTGAACTTAAAAGTAAAGGCTTGACTCGTTCCCGAGCCGGATGTTGGAGAAACACTAAAGGCAGGCGCCGGCGGGGGTGGTACGCCCCAAAAGCCCACGCTGGACCAGCCGCTGTTTACATTCGCGGTATCGACTGTGGACATCATGATTTGCTTGCTACCCACGAAAGTGGAGTTAAAGCTTAAGGTCTCGACGATTACGAGACTATTACCGGAGGGAAGAACAGACACGCTGGAAGCCGCGACGCTGCATTGGCTGTTGCTGAGAGAACCGCTGCCGCCAGGGGTCACCGGGCCGATCAGCGATGTCCCGTTGTCCGCAGTCAGATACAAGCCATTGTTTGCGGCTTTATAGGTCAACTCGCAAGCTTGACTGGCGCCGCCGTTGCTACTGAACAGCATCAGGCTTTGGGCTATCTTGGATGCTCCCGCTGCATTTGAAAACGTAAATGTAAATTGCTGGGTCAAGCCTGTCCCGGAAGTGGGGGAAACGCTGAACGGTGGCGTGGGAAAGGGCGTGCCGCCTCCAGCGCCGCTCCAGGCGTTGAGTAGGGCAGCTGCATTTACGGATCCGAGTCCGGTGGCCAAGTCGTACCCAACCGTGGCAGGATAAGTTTGGCTGGAGGTGTTATATCCGGTTTCGCCAGGGACGGCATTTGTTCCGACAGTCACGTCATGGAAAATACAAGTGGTAGGCGGAAGATTAGGAGTGTTCGAAGAATTACAATTTGCCCAATTCTGCGCCGCCGCTAAGCGATAAAGCATTGTATTGGCTTGCCCCTGCCTTACGCCGGTTTTTTGGTTCACCAAGGCCATAATGCCCGCGAACGCCGGGGCTGCGGCGGAAGTTCCGTAAACCGTGGTAAAAGAAACCGAGCTGCCGGTGGAGCAGGAGCCGCCTAGGCAGAGCAGATACGCATCGTGGCCGGCGGATGTCAAAGAAACGTCAGGAATATCGCGCTTCCCATCGTTTGGAATGCCGGGTACGCCCGTTTGCCAGGAAGGTTTGGTGAAAAAGGCGCTGCGGCCCCCGCCTGTTGCGAGGACAACACCCGTGGCATTGCACAGTGCACCGTCGCAATTGTTATTCCAGACGTCCTCGGGTACATAAGACAAGGCGGAGGACATGTTGTTTTTGTTTGTGGAGCTCCAAAACGCGCTGCTGGAGCCTTCGTTAAATTGGGTTCCGCCCACCGCGATGGTGTAGGGCGTGGTGGCGATCATGTTGGGCGAGATTGGTCCGGTAGCGGATGCGGCGCCGGCAGTCGCGCAATCGGCGGACCCGGAATCACCCGTGGCAACCATGTAGGTTATGCCCTGTGCCGCCGCCTGTTGAGCCAAGGTGGAAATTTCCGCGGCGTCACTGCTGGTGTAGTTCGCTTCGCAGTCTCCAAAACTTTCAGTCATCACATTGGCCAAGTTGTGATCAATAATGTATTGCTCGGACAAAGTGACGCCGTCGGTGGTGGCGGTGGAGGCCGAAACCACTAGGTCTATTTTCGCGCCGGGAGCTACTGCCCCGGACCAGCTGGTATCCAGAACCGCCTCTACTTCTTCGTTGCCCCTTAGGTTGCCGGGATCTGGGCCATTGAGGATAATGTTCGGCGCATTCGCGGGCAATCCGAAGACGCTCCGGAAGCTCACAACATCTTGTGCATTAATGTTGGTCCGCCCTACTACTCCGATCACTGTGCCCGCGCCGTTAATGCCCGCGCTTAAGAGTGGGTTTGTGTTGTAAATCACCGCATAATCAGACGGAACAAGATAATGCGCGCCGCCAGTTGTAAAAAGCGGTTTGGCCGAGCCCGGCTGAATTTGAGCGGTCACTTTCGAATCGGAAAGAAGTACCTGGGGCGAGGAAAAGAAGTTATTCAGCGACGGAATACCGGCAATGGCGGGCATGAGCGCGGCGGGTATTTGCGGATCGCTTGCGTTCGCCCAATATTCCTTGTTATTGACGGCGTATTTATGCATCGCGGTGTGAAAAGCGCCCTCCACGGAAGCCGCTGTTCCGGAGAACTCGATCACAGTGCGCCCATTCGAAACGCTGTTGACTGTCAGGCCATGCGACTCAAGCCAGGAAGTTACCTGCGCTATGTCCGAATCGGCAAGACCGAACTGCGCGCCAAATTGTTCGGGAGTGAGCCAGTGATGATAATTTGACGACCCGGGGTTTTGCTGGTCATCCAGTAGTTTTAGCAGGGCAGCATCTTGGTCAGGACTCCGCTTTAGCACTAGTAACATGCGTTGCATCGGCAAATCGGAGGGTGCGAGACCCTGATCAAACTCGGCACGCGCCAAGGGATGAGTATTTCCTTTCAATACTCCTAACTGCTGTTCCGAGACTGCCGTAAGAATCAGTGCTGGTACTTTCGCTTGTGCCTGCAACTTAGAGATGGCGAAAAAATTAGTTATAAGAACGAAGGAAGCGATGAGGCGAGTAGCGTTTGCTGACATGTATCCTTTCTTACTAGGCGCGTTGGCCCATTAAGAAAGGATAAGTCATTTAAGTTACTTTTGAATGTTGGGATGTTTACTGGTTAACATCTTTCAGGGCCGCCAACTTACTTACTTAGTCCAGTTTTGCCTTGAGAACCGTATTGACGGCGGCCGGATTCGCCTGTCCGCGGCTGGCTTTCATCACCTGGCCAACCAGGAAGCCCAGAACCGCTGTTTTTCCACTCTTATATTGCTCCACCTGTTTTGGGTTCGCGGCCAATATTTCGTCAGCAATCTTTTCGAGCGCCCCAGTATCGGAGATTTGCTTCAATCCTTCGCGTTCCATGATGACGCCAGGGGCATCTCCGGTCTCAAACATCTTAGGAAGAATTTCCTTGGCTAGTTTGCCCGAAAGTTCGCCTTTTCCAATGAGTGCAACCAGTTCGCCCAGATGAACGGCGGTCACCGGAGAATTTGTTATCTCTTTGTTCGCCGCTTTCAGCATGCCCATTAAGTCACCCGTCACCCAATTGGCGGTGGCGGGCCCATCGCCGCTGACTCGAGCGGCGTTTTCGAAGTAATCCCCGGTCTCGCGATTGAGCGTCAAGACTTGCGCATCGTATTCGCGAAGTCCATATTGGTTGACAAAACGTTCGCGGCGGTCGGCGGGCAGCTCAGGTAGTTTTGCGCGGACATCCCGCAGCCAGTGCTCGCTTACTCGTAGAGGCACCAGGTCAGGCTCGGGAAAATAGCGGTAGTCGTGCGCTTGTTCCTTACTACGCATGCTGACGGTGCGACCAGCATCCACGTTGTAAAGGCGGCTTTCCTGGATAATTGTGCCGCCGGATTCGACGATCTCCGCTTGGCGCTCGATCTCATATTCGATGGCCATTTTTACGTAGCGGAAGGAGTTGAGATTCTTGATTTCGACCTTGGTTCCGAACTTGGACGCGCCCTTCAAGCGTACGGAAACATTGGCGTCACAGCGTAGTTGGCCCTTTTCCATATCGCAATCCGATACGGCGATATACTGCAATACCTGTTTTATCTCCGTGAGATAGGCATAGGCTTCGCCGGCCGAGCGCATGTCGGGCTCGCTGACGATCTCAATCAACGGGGTGCCGGAGCGATTCAGGTCTACGTAAGTATAAGTGTCAGAATCCTTGAAACCATCGTGGATGCTTTTGCCGGCGTCATCCTCCATGTGCACGCGAGTCACGCCGATGCGTTTTTTTACGTCATCGGTCACGATATCGAGAAAGCCATGCTCAGCGAGCGGCTGATCATACTGGGAAATTTGATAGCCCTTGGGCAGGTCGGGATAGAAGTAATTCTTGCGGGCAAAACGCGAAAATGGATTAATCGTACAGTGCAGCGCCAGCCCGGCGTTGATTGCCAGTTCGACCGCTTTGCGGCTGATGACCGGCAAAGCGCCCGGCAAACCTAGGCAAACAGGACAAACATTGGTATTGGGAGGCGCCCCAAATTCAACCGGGCAACTACAAAAAATCTTGGTCTGCGTGCCAAGCTGCACGTGGACCTCCAGCCCGATTACGGGCTCATACTTGGTGAGAATACTCTCGGCAACCGCGCTGGCGGACATGCTTTGATTGTAGGAGAACGGTGCGCGACGCCCACACTGTTATTGGTTGAGCGGCAGGTTCCGGCGGAATCTTGCGGCGTAGCCAAGCATGCCCAAACCACAAGAGCGACCAGTCCGGCGTGAAATCATAGAAAAGTACTGCCCCGCGTTCAGTAATTATTGTCCAACAGCAAGGCGCTATACTAATTGCTTGGGTCCAGCGAATTAGCGGAATAGTGTGCCTGTACTCACCGATGTAGTTTAAGGCCGTCCGTTGCCGCCCCCGAAGATAACTCAAAGGAATTGTAATGCCAAAACGTACTTTTCAGCCGAATAATCGCAAGCGGGCTAAGACTCATGGCTTTCGCGTGCGCATGAAGACGGCCGATGGCCGGGCCGTGCTGGCCCGCCGACGGGCTAAAGGCCGCCACAAATTGACTGTAAGCGACGAACCTGCAGTTCGCGCCGCAAAGTAATTCGCGGCTTGGCGATTTGATCCGCTGTCACTTCCAAAACAAAGGCGGGTTCTGCGGCCCTCTGAGTTCCGCGGCATCTATCAAACCGGTATTCGCATGACCAGCCGTTACTTCGCTGCCTTTTGCCTGCGTTCCGGCGACGATAACGCACCCTCGCGCTTTGGCTTCACTACGCCCCGCGCTTTAGGCAAAGCGGTCCAGCGCAATCGTATGAAGCGTCGTCTGCGCCAGGCGGTGCGTAGCCAATACGAAGTCATCCCCACAAATTGGGCCATCGTCTTCAATCCCCGGCGTGGCGTGTTAGACGCCCCCTTTGAGGATCTTTGCCGGGAAGTAGGCAAGGTTTTCACGCGATGCAAACAATCGTAATTGTCCTCCTCAAGGGATACAAGCGCTTTCTCTCGCCCTTGCTGCCCTCCGCCTGCCGCTATTACCCCACTTGCTCCGAATACATGGCCGAAGCCGTCAGTAAACATGGCGCGTTGCGCGGCGTTTGGATGGGGCTGATGCGGCTGGGCCGCTGTCATCCTTTCCACGAGGGCGGCTATGATCCGGTCCGCTGAAAATAGAGTTATGGTCACGAGTTTTATCTATGTCGAATAGTCCCGGCGCACTTCCTCCTAAATCGCCTTCGTTCGAAAAACGCTTGCCGTTAGCACTGGCCTTGATGATGGTCGTGCTGCTCGCTTCGCAATACTTTTTTAAGCCCGCGCCAGGTCCGAAGCCGGTTGTGCCGGTGAATGACAAGACTGCAACCCAGGTAGCGAAGCCGCCCGTTTCGATGCCGACCAGTCCGATTCCAACGCCACCCATTGGCGAGGGCCAAGTCCAGGCCAGTTCCCTTTCCACGTTCAACGTAGATACCGACCTCTATCGCATCACCTTTACCAATAAGGGCGGCGCGGTTACTGATTGGGTGTTGAAAAAGTTTCAAGACGACGCGGGCAAGCCGTTAGAACTCATTGATGTTTCGGCAACTAACGTTCCGCCGGTGTTTTCGATTGAGATTAATGGACAGAAACCCGCCTTCGATCCCAATGAGGTTCTGTATTCGTCGAAGGTCTCCGACGGCGGCAATACCGTTGAGTTCGAATATTCCGACGGGCGCACGAGCATTCGCAAATCGTTCCAGTTCAGTAAAGACAGCTACCGGGTTGGCGTGAAATCGGTAGTGCTCGAAAACAACGCTCTTGTACCGCATCTTCTTATGTGGCGAGGCGGTTTTGGCGACCAGAAGGTGTTCAAGGCGGCCACGACGCAGCACACAGTGCACTATGACGCCTCCGCCAGCAAGCTGATTACGAAAGTCGCCAAAGACGCCAAAAACGGGCCAGTCTCCGATACCGGCAACTTTACTTTTGGCGGCGTAGAAGACAATTTTTTCGCGGCGGTGGCGTTGCCGCAAGAAAACGGACAGCTAGAGGTTCGGACCTATTCGGACGACGTGAAAATCGCCGGGGAAGACAAACCTGTTCCCTATGTGGGGGCCGGCATCTCCACGGGTCCGCAGAATGATTTCTCGATGTTCGTGGGGCCGAAGGATACCGAAATCCTCCAGAAGGTGAATCCCAAGCTAGTAACGATTATCGATTGGGGCTTTTTCGGCATCCTCGCCAAGCCGCTGTTTATCTCGGTGAACTGGGTAAAGGATCATTGGACGAACAATTACGGCTGGGCCATTGTCGTGGTCACGCTGATTATCAACCTGGCCTTATTCCCATTGCGTATTTCGAGCTTGAAATCGGCGCGGAAAATGCAAAGCTTGCAGCCGCAAATTAAGGCCATTAACGACAAATATAAAAACGTCGGCATTCGCGACGCGAAAAAGGCCGAGCAGAATCAAGAGGTAATGGATCTCTATAAGAAAGAAGGCGTGAATCCGGTGGGTGGTTGCCTGCCGATGTTAATTCAAATGCCTTTCTTGTATGCGTTCTACCGCTGTTTAACCATCGCTATCGAGTTGCGGCATGCGCCTTGGCTTTGGGTGACTGATCTTTCAGCTGCGGAGACGCTGCCGATTCATGTCCTTCCGATCATCTTGGTGGTGACTCAATTTCTCTCGCAAAAGATGACGCCAGCCGCCGGAGTGGACCCGAATCAGCAGAAAATGATGTTGATTATGCCGGTGATGTTCGGCTTCATGTTCTACTCTTTGTCCTCGGGATTAGTACTATACTACTTAACCGGGAATTTAGTGGCAATTGCGTTTCAACTCATTATCAATCGACTTATGCCGACTCCCCCGGGACCGACGCCTAAGGCTCCGGTGAAATCGACAGTTAAACGCTAAACCAACATGAAATATACGATCGACACCTTGCGGCCGAAACTGGATGGGTTTCTGAAACCAATCCTGTTGCATACCGGACTTGAGCTTGTCTATGAGTTGCGGACGCCTGAAAATCCGCACCCAGAAGTGGAGAACCCGGATGTGACGGTGAATTTTTCCGGGGCGGATGTCGACCTTCTTTTAGAGAACCGGGCGGAATTGCTGCTGGCGCTGGAGCATCTTGCAATGGAAGCCATGCGGCTTCCCGCCGAAGATCACGCATTGCTGTCTTTCGACGCCAACGATTACCGTTTGCTGCGCATGGAAGAATTGCGTATGAGCGCTCTCGCCGCTGCTGAAAAGGTCAAGCGGACTAGCGTGCCGTTCCATTTCAATCCGATGAGCAGCCGCGAGCGCCGCGTGATTCACCTGGCTTTGCGCGAAGAGAAAGAATTGCGCAGTGAAAGCCTGGGAGCGGGTCCGTTTCGCGCGGTAGTGGTAATTCCGGCCGGTATGGCTACGCCGCCCGCGCCTCCAGCTCCAACCCGGCCGTTCCAAGGAAACCGCGGCGGTTTCCGTTCCGATGGTCCGGCGCGCAGTGGTGATCGCGACCGCAGGGGCGGTTTTGACCGGGGCGCCGGGGGCAACCGTCCTCCTCGCGGCGGACGCGGACGTTAGCCCGAAATGAACCCTGGCGACACCATCGTCGCTATTTCCACTCCTGCTGGGCGCGGCGGAATCGGTGTGGTGCGCCTCTCTGGGGACCGCAGCCGAGACATTGCTACTGAAATTCTGAAGTTTTCGCGGGCGCCGCGCTGGATCAGTTGGAGCAATCAGCTAGCCGAATTAGTGGATCGCTCCGGCTCAGTTGTTGACCAGGTGGTGGCGGCATTTTTCGAAGGCCCGCGCTCGTACACATCCGAAGACGTGGTGGAGATCTCCTGTCACGGTGCGCCAGTTGTGCTGGCTCTGTGCGTGGAGGAAGCTGTTCGCCATGGCGCGCGTATAGCCGAACCGGGCGAATTTACGCTTCGCGCCTACCTGAATGGCCGCATTGACCTGCCGCGCGCTGAAGCGGTTCGCGATTTGATTGAGGCCACGACATTATATCAGGCGCGCGTTGCGGCGCAGCAGATAGACGGGTCGGTATCGCGCCGGATTGGGCCCATCAAGGAACAACTGCTGGAATTGATTGCGCTTCTTGAAGCGGGCATTGACTTTGCCGAAGATGATGTCAGCGTTGCATCGAGCGATGAGATTCTGGCGCGCCTCAGCTCTATCGAGACGGCCCTAGCCGCCCTACTATCGACTTTCGCAGCGGGGAAGCTGGTCTATGAAGGCTTCACGCTGGCGATCGCCGGTCGCCCGAATGTTGGCAAGAGTAGTTTGTTCAATCGCTTGCTGGAGCAGGATCGCGCCATCGTGACCGATATTCCTGGAACCACGCGGGATACGGTGTCCGAAACAGCCTCATTAGAGGGAATTCCGGTGAAGCTGGTGGATACCGCCGGCATCCGCGAAGGAAAAGACCAAGTTGAACGCTTGGGCATCGAGCGCAGCTACCGGGCGATGGCCGATGCCGATTTGACGCTGCTGGTGTTTGACCTCTCGGCTGAAATGGACGAGGAAGACCGGGTGCTGTGGAAGAAACTGGCGGAGCGGAAGCCTCTGCTGGTGGGCAATAAGTGCGACTTGGAACAGCGGCTTACTGGTATTGCCGACGTCCTGCCGGTTTCCGCGCTCACGGGCGAGGGGATTCCGGAGGTGCGGCGGGCGATTCTGCGGCGTCTTGCTCCAGATGGTTTGGCCGCTCCCGAAAGCGGCGCTATTACGAACATTCGCCATGAGGCGCTGCTGCGCGAAAGTTTGTCGGCGCTAGAAAATGGCCGGCGCGCGGTAGGTTTCGGGCTGCCGCATGAGATGCTGCTGCTGGATTTTTACGCGGCACTCCGGCCGATTGATGCAGTGACCGGCGCGACCACCGCTGACGACATTCTGAACCGAATTTTCTCTACGTTCTGTATTGGGAAGTAGAAATTTGCACCAGAGCCTCCCTGTTTACTCGCCCTCTTTTCTCTGGTAACGTTGCTCGCGGACCGGCTCGCGCGTCAAGGCACACTGCCCCTTTCACGCGATGCCTGGTACGCCAAACAGCGGCCCACCTTTGCCGATGCTCTGGCCGCGGAGCAAACTGATTGGTGGCCTGTCGCAACAAAAAGAAATGTGACCACTGGTTTACGTTACCGCTCCCTCACGGTCACGGCTCTGAACACAGCCGGAAGTGATACCGCTGATCAGGAAAAAAAAAGGAGGCGTGCCGCCATGACACGGCACGCCTCTGGATAGCGCTGGAACGCCCAATTCCAGCGCCGTTTCACGCTCACTAATTGCCAGATGCTCAACCAAGGGAGCGGCCGCCGCCAAGTGGCCGATTCCTTAACGCGTGCGCCCAACACGCGCGGGAGCAAACTGACTAGCGAACGTGAAAACTCAAAGATTTTGCTTTCGCCTTGGGATCCGCCAGCGTGGCAAACATGGTTCGCTCCACGCAGGACCCACCGTCGAGGACCAGGGCGAGCTCGAGCGCCTGGGCTTCGAATTTCTCCACCTGATCGGCGGTCAACACCGGCTTCAGGTTTCCAATCAACTGCTGCGCCGCGAGAGACCCCAACGCGGCGCCCGTCAGGAAACCGGACGGAAGCCCGTTTTTAGCGGTACCCACCACGGAGAGAATGCCCGTTGCCGAACTCAGGACCAAGCTCAGGATAGAAGCAACGCTGTGATTCTGATTGCGCAAAATGGCCGCCAGCATGACAGCCCGGCCGATAGGCTGCAAGCCCGGGTTCGACTCAGATAGCGCCTGATAGATCGCGCTGCTCACTACCGACTGTTTGTCGGCCGTGACGTTGCAGACGTTGAGATCGAAAGCGTGAATTGTCTTAGGCAATGCGCCGTAGTTTAACTTCAGTAATTCATCCGGAATGGCCGATCCGGTTACCACGAAGTTGTTTTGAGCAGAACAGGCCGCCGCTAAAAACAGCGGCCAGCAAATCGCCCGCGCCCATCTTTTCATGTCATTGCTCTCCTTTCCCGCCGAGTGGTTTTCGTCTCGGGACGCTTTAGAGATAGCGTGCGGGTGTTTGAGCCGGGAGGGGTAAAGGGGAGGATGTATTTGAAAGGAAGGGAGATAATTTATTTTTAAAATCTGTCACCGACGGGAGGATGTCCGGAGGATCGTAGAAAAGGGGCGGCCCTCCCCCCCGAGCCGTGATAGGCTCTGAGAATTTTTCTGACAGGAAAAGAGAGGTGGTGTCTAAGAAGAATATCGCGGTTCGGGAAAAGAAAATTAATGCCACCCGGCGCGCCAACAATATACAATGACACCGAGCGCGAGAGAGGCAAGATCGGCCGCAATGAGCGTCACATACCAGGAGTTTATGGAAATCCCAGAGCTCGACGACTTAGATTTGTTGATCCTGAATGATCTCGTCTCGAATAGAATTACCGAGGTCGATGCCAGGATCGACGCGGAACACCTTAGTAAACTAATGGCCTTGAAAGAAAAGATCATCGTGGCTGGCATGAGTCGCCAAAAAGCGCTCAACGCACGACAGTTCCAAAAGGTGAAAGAGCAATAAGGGTTGCCCATCGCGACCTGACCTTGCTAGTGTGCTGGCCCTCCCCCTCCAACATTTTTCATCCTCTTTGTTCTATAATTTGCGCGATCTGCACCGGTTGCGGAGATGGCTAAATCGGCTGCCGGTTTCCGAAGTGGTCATGGAATCGACGGGGCAGCATTGGCGCGGTTTGAAATGTATTGGAAGGAGAGATTCCGCGTTTGGTGCTGGTCAACCCGCAACACGTGAATAAGATGCGGGCCTTGGTTCAAGGGAAAACGGCCGAAAGCGACAAAACGAAAGCGCAGCATTCAATTAATGCGCGAAACATGACAAGGAGAGCCTAAATCTGATATGGTGTGCCGCTGCGGCGGCGCGTTCGAAAGGAGAATTTGTAATGCCCCTCGATCGCCGTATGTTCCTGCAAGGTCTCGCCGGCACCTGTTTAGCTGCCGGTTCCTCGCGGGCTTTCTCGCAATCAGCGCCCTCAAGTTCACTTCCCTCGCCCGGCGACTCCGGAATCGATCACATTGTCATTGTGACGATGGAAAATCGCAGCTTCGATCATTTTTTAGGTTGGTTGCCAAACGCCAATGGCATTCCGGGAGGGCTGAGCTACCCTGATGCCAGCGGCATCCAGCATCCGGTCTATTCACTGGCTCCCGATAACACCGGTTGCGGCCATCCCGATCCCGATCACTCCTACGGTGGCGCGCGCACCTGTTATGCCAATGGAGCGATGACCGGCTTTCTACTCGATTCGAGTAACGATATTTACTGTATCGGCTACTACAACGCGGCTGACATTCCATTCTACGCCGCACTCGCGCAAAGCTACGCCGCATGTGATAACTGGCATGCAGCGATTCTCGGCCCGACTTTCCCCAACCGCATGTTCATCTGGGCAGCGCAAACTGACCGCCTTACCGACAGCATCGGCCTATCTAGTCTTCCTACTATTTTCGATGCGCTTGCAAAAGCGAACGTCAGCCATCGCTACTACTTCAACAATCTACCCTTTCTATCCCTCTGGGCATTCAAGTATATATTTTCGACCTCACTGTTTTCGAATTTTCTTTCCGATGCCGCTTCCGGAAATCTCCCCGCCGTTTCCTTCGTAGACCCGAACTATACGTTGCTCGACGACGGTACGGGGAACGACGACCACCCTCACGCCGATATAAGAAACGGCGATGCGTTTCTATCCCAGATTTATCGAGCCTTAGCAACGGGCCCGAATTGGGCCAAGACGGTGCTCATTGTGATGTTCGACGAGTGGGGCGGCTTCTTTGAACACGTTGCGCCGCCCCGCGCCGTTTCGCCTGCAAACAGCCCCGACACGGATTTGCAGAATGGAGCTGCCCTGCTTGGATTTCGGGTGCCCACGGTAATCGTGTCGCCGTTCACCAAGGGGGTTGCCGGCCAGGCAAATCTGGTAGATCACAATTTATACGATCACACGGCAGCCTTAAAATTGATCGAATGGCGGTTCGGATTGCCCCCGCTCACGGCGCGCGATGGTTCCTCGGTGATTAACAATCCAGCGGCAAGCTTCAATTTTAATTCGCCGGACGCGAGCTTGCCAGCGCTGCCGGACCCCGGCGTGGTGTTTGCTCCACCCTGCTTCGAAGGTGGGATTCTCAGCGCGGACACCAGTTCGGTATCAGGAACTCCAAGCGCGCCTCAGACGCAACTCGGCACGCGGGCAAACGAGTTGACGGCATTGGCCAATTCAAGGCTGGTGCGGGACTTCCTGAATCATCCCCATATTCAATCGTTAGCCAAACAGTAACGGCGTGCGCTCGCGTCAAGCCCCTCCCGCTACTGTGCAGCTTGCCGCCGCTGCCCAAGCCTACGGCCAACTTCGATCATGGGCTTCTCGACTAAATAGTAGCTGGCGGCGGCGACCAGGAAGATTGTGGCAATATTGGCTGGAAAATGCTGTAGGGCGCGAAGGGGCGAATTCGGCAGATCGACCGGAATAAGGAGCAACTGCTGCCAGATATAGATGCTATAGGACAGACGGCCAATCCACTTTAGAAAGCGGAATTCGAGGAGCCGCCCTAGCATCGAGTCGGGTGAAATGGCGGTGCTCATAATCAGCACCGGAAAAAGAATGGCCTGAATGAGGCTTCCACCGGGCACATGCTTAAGGATCAGTACGACGGCGAGAACAGCGGCAATAGGGACCCAAAGGTTTCTGGCAAACGGCAACGCGCGCACCCTGGGATGAAGGTGAGGATAGACAATTGCAGCAAGGCAACCCCACAGGAGTGCGTCCATACGCGTGTCCGTTTTACTATCGACGCTCGTGGCAAATGGAACGAACCAGCCAAAGTGGGCGTCTAAGCAGCGCCAGACAAAGACAACCAGCGCCAACACGAGCGCAGCCAGACCAATGCGGCGAAGTCCGGGGCCAAGCAAAAGCATGGTCAGCGGCCAGAGCATGTAAAAGTGTTCTTCCACGGCCAGCGACCAAAACTGGGCTGTGTAAGTGCCGATGGAGTGGCCATTGAACAAGGGGAAATAATTGCGAACGAAGAGCAGCGTGCTCTCAAATTCCCACCCCTTCGCTTTCACCCAGCCTGCCGCAACGAGCGCGGCCAATACAACCAAATACAGACCGAGGGCAGGAAGGAGGCGAAAAGAGCGGCCTAGATAGAAGCGCTTCAAAGAGATGTTGGCGGTTTGTTGTTGTTCCCGCAGGAGCTTGCCGCAGATGAGAAAGCCGCTCAGGGCAAAGAAGACATTCACACCGGCGTAACCGCGGGCAGCAATTCCGTACCAGAGCCCACCAGGAAAACCATTGGTTAGAGAGTGAAAAGCAATGACGCCCAGTATCGCAAGAGCCCGCCACCCGTCAAGAGTGGGAATATGAGCAAGGTGGTCAGAATCTGCACTCTTCGCGGCCGTCGGAAGCGCAATGAGTTGCGCACGGGGCGTTGCAACCTGGATCACCACGGACAAGCTATGCCTCCAAGAATGAGTTTGGTACTCCTCATCTTCTAGACGCTATGCGCAGCGATTAGTTGACGCTAATGGCGCGTTTCCAGCCGGCAGATTGTACTATCCTCATAGCCAATTCCAGTTCGTGCCTGGATCGACGCTGTAGATCACCCTCAGAAGGATGCACCTGGCAGAGGCATTTTAATAATCAGCGTGACGTTTATATTCAATTGTTTTAGAGTGATCTAACCTGCTGGATTTCTGCCAGCGTACAAATCCAATAAACTCTGCTAGGTCGTAGTAACGTTTAATCGCTGCCAGGATGATTTCCAGAAGGATGTATCCAATTGAAAAAAAGCCACATACAAGCCAAACCAACAGGCCGGTATAGTAAAAGATCGCGGTCATCGTTTTCTCCTCTGTTCTCCTAATCCCCCGGCCCCAGCAAAATTGCGGCCTTACACAGCCGTAACGGCGATGCTGAAAACGGCATACCCGAAACTTGTGATGGCTTGTTTAATCTCTCGCTAAAATCTACGCTTCGTCAAACGCGAAGCACATTCACCGATCAAAGTCTTGGAAACTGAACGACTCAAATGTATAGAACGTAGATAGCGGTCACGAGGTTGTCACGACCGCGGCTCAGTGAGATTTCGTTGCGAAATTGTGTGATCCCGAGACTGGTAGGGTGAATATTGCCCATCACAGCCTCAGCCGGTGTCACCGCCGAATATTCCGCTATTGAGGGCGCACAGATGAACACCGGCATGCTGACTAGCGTGGGAGGGAATCAAGGGCACGAGAACAGGCAGCCTTCGCTTGCCATGAACTGGATCATCGCGCTGCAAGGTATCTTTCCAGCGCGGAGGTAAGGGCCATCCAACCAAGACCTTGACTGTTCGCGCTTTACCGATCGGCGCACGAACAAGAGTTTGCTGTTCTTCCGCCTCCGCAACGCGAGCCTATCCTAACGCTTACAATTCGATCTGCAGCATCGGAGTTACACCAGGCGATTTTCGAGTTTGCAGGGCTTACTCATTCTTTTGGGCGATGAACCGGCGGGGGTCTCTTAGTAGCGGAAGAAGAGGATGAGTTCCGGGTGGTGGATATCGCGGTTCTGACGGAATATAGGAATCGCGGAATCGGCACTTACACATTAAAAGCATCTATCCAACGCGCTAAGGAATCAGGTAAGCCAATCCGCTTATCAGTTCTACGAAGAAATGCCGCAGAGGCGCGGCTGAGTTTTTTGCTCACCGTGATCTCGCCCGCCAGGCGCAAATCGCAGGAAAACCCAGAAAAGATGATCGGCATGCCGCCCGCGTACTTCTTCTTGTATAGATCTATTACTCGAATTACATCCAGGTTTACATCCCAATCTGATTGGTATTTAGTATGTCGTAGCACTCCTTTTCAAAAGCGTGTATGAAATACATAACATTGTTCTTCATAGCCACCGTCGTTTGCTTGCGCCCTGCGACGGCAATTAACATCAACGTGCCTGCAAACGGCAATCTGCAAGCCGCCTTGAACTCAGCTCACCCAGGCGATACCATCACACTCGCTGCAGGCGCAACTTACACCGGGAGCTTCAGCTTGGCCCATAATCCCGGCCCGCAGTGGATCACTATCCAAAGCTCCGCCATGAGTTCGTTACCTGCCGGAACTCGCGTCTCCACGGCCAAAGCGTCCTTTATGCCGAAACTGGTGAGCCCCAACGGTGGTGCTGTCCTCGCGGCGGCCGAGGGAGCCAACTACTATCGCATTCAAGGGATTGAAGTGCTGCCCGCGCGAGGGATCTACGCTCAAGATCTGATCCAGATCGGCACGGGCTATGAGACCTTTGTGGATCAGTTGCCTCATCATTTCGATTTTGACCGCGACTATATACACGGAGATCCGAAAACAGGCTCGAAACGCGGAATTGCTTTAAACGGCGAATCCATCACCGTGGAGAACTGTTATCTGTCGGCCTTCACCAGTACTTGGCAAGATACCCAAGCATTAGCGGGGTGGAACGGGCCTGGTCCGTTTATCATAAGAAACAATTATCTGGAGGCGGGCACGGAGACTATAGGCTTCGGAGGAGCTGTGCCGAGCATTCCGGGAATGGTGCCTTCCGACATTCTGGTTCAAAATAATTCTTTTTTCAAGCCGTTGTCGTGGCGAGTAGGAGAACCATCATACGCAGGTGTTCCGGTCTGGGTCAAAACTCATTTCGAACTTAAGAACGCGCAAAGGGTCATGATAGACCACAATGTTTTTGAGAACAATTGGGTGGGCGCGGACCAGCGTGGTTTTGCCTTTGTCTTTACAGTGCGGACAGAAAGCAACCAAGTGCCCTGGGCCGTTGTGAACGACGTCAAGGTGACGAATAACACCATTCGTCATTCCGCCGCCGGGATCAATTTTCTGGGACATGATGACGATCCACAAGGCGCCGGAAGCAGCGCAAGATTCCTGATACAGAACAATGTCTGGGAAGACATCAGTAGCAATTGGGGCGGCGATGGACGCCTCTTTCAAATTTTGAACGGCGTAAAAAGCGTAATCATTGATCACAACACGGCATTCGAAGAGAGCTTTTTTGCGGTGTTTGATCTGGCGGTGAGCGCGAATGTAAACTTTACGAATAACATCGCGTATATCGGCGGGGGCGTGGCATCCAGTGCGGGAAATGGTACCGCCGCCTTGACGCATTTCGACATAGGCGGCATTTTTACCAAGAATGCAATGATCGGTGGTTCAGCAAGCGGATACCCGGCTAACAACTTCTTTCCAGCGTCAGTGAGTCAAGTGGATTTCGTGAATTTCGCAGCTGGGAATTATGCACTGGCGGCGGCAAGTCCTTATAAAGGCAAGGGAACGGACGGTGAAGATCTGGGGGCCCTGTAGCGGGGCTGGTTCCGGCGCACAAGATTATTTCGGTTGCAACAACGAAATACCGTTTTCGTTGTCTTTTCGGGACAGGGGCTGGCCTGCGTATTTCAGAATGGTGATTTCCGCTAAGTAGAGGACGCGGCACCCCTTCTCCAAATGGCCGCCAAAGGCTCCCTTTTCCGGACTGGAAAGCGTGATATGGATGTGCGGCTCGCCGGCGGCAATGAGGCCGCCGGCATCCAGGATTTCAAATGGTCCTTTCACTGTCCGATAGGCATTCTTCGCCTTGAGTGCTGTCGAAGTTACGTAATGATAGGTGCACTCCTGAACGGAGCCGGACGTGACCAAGACTTGACCATCCTGAATGTTCTTCTGCTTGATGACGTCGAGAATTGATTCGAGCAGCAGTGAGTTTCGATCGAGCAGGACGCGATAGACCTCCTGTATATGCGCTGTCCCGAAGACGCGCGGCGATGGCGTACTTTCATGGGCCGCCGATTGGCCGCCTTGCATCGACTGCCAAGCGGCCGGACAAGTGAGAAGAACGGCAATGATTACGGCGGCAGAGTATTTGAGTTTCACTTGATCTGTTCCTTGGGTTAAAAGTGCTTGGGCATAGGGGCGGGACCTGCATAAGTCAGACTGAGACCCCAATCGTTATCGGTAGGGAAAGGCGGAAGATGAATCTCACCGATATTGTCAGCAGCGACTTGGCCAGGGCCTACATCGGACCAGACGCCGGTGCGTGGATCGAACCACTTCGCTTTGTATAGGCTCATGACGCGTGCGCCTCTGACGAGACTGCGAGGGCAGCCCTTCTCAAAATAAGCAAGGTAGATATTTTTGTCAGCCGTTCGCGCCGCATAGGCCCAGCCTTCGTAGCCTTTCACGATATGCGTCTTATTCGGCACAACCAGATCTTCATCGGGGACTAGGTCCTGATAGCGCTTGCCCACGGACAAGACAAAATCGGGCAGGTATTTCATCTGCGCTCCGGACTGCCACTGGAAAGCATCCCACATCTTGATGGGAGCGGCTGGCTCTATATCGGCGCCCCAGATTCCTTCGGCGCCGTAAACATGGCCGGCTAAGCCTCCCGAAAGAACGCTGCCATACATGGCCGATCTTACAAATTGATCATCTTTTTCGGTGCCGCCTTGGGCCCCAAACTGGTAGCCGCCATTCTGGCCGCGCGCATCGACGTACCCAGAATAGTAAGGCTCGCCATTGAGAGCTGGTTTGGGATTGGCGTCACGAAAAATCTCAGTCATGTACCAGTAATATTCGTGTTCGCGTTTGTTTCCGGTCTGATGGATAGTTACCCAGGAATTTTCGCCCCAGTTCGTCAAGGTGGAGGGGTTCGCGTTCGCGGATAGCAGGTTCCCAAATGGAGGGGGACCGAACTTCTGAAACACAACGTCGATAGCGTGGATGAATTCAGGCACCGTGATGCTTTCCTGGATGATGTCGAGATGGATTGGGCTGAGCACCGTGTTGTTGGCCTGATAGCGCGACCAGACAAATTGGATGAAGCGCGAATAAGAATCCGGCCAGCCATAATATTTTTTCCAGACTTCGCTGGCATCACGGCGTGAAACTTCAATGAAAGGCACGAACCCCTGTTCGTTGAGGTAATCGATCTTGCGGTCCAAGTACTTGAAATATTCAGGATTGATGCGATTCAGATCCGGGAAGACCTCTTCATATCCTGGAACCTTGCCTGGAAACGCGAATGGCCGGCCGCCTTCATTACGCATATTTTTCGCAGTGCCGGTTCGCGCATCCTTGCCGGTTCCAAATTCCAGCCAAGCGGAGCGGATAGTTGTCTTCTCGGGGTCGTTCATCACGATATGCCAGGGTTGGCCGTCGGCGTCCCAGTTGGGAAAGGCAGCGATGATGTTTACCCAGTTGTATCCTTGCCGTTTGCGGAAGCGAATATAGTCTTTGAAGCCAGCCGATGCTCCGATGGGTCGCTCCCGTGCATCGTCATACCAACGAAAGCGGTTTGTTGCCGCGGCGTACCAAGTGTCGCCAACTACGAAAAACGGCGTGCCGTCAGCTAGCTCTAGCGCATGGTGATTCGCCGTCGCGCGCAGGAATCCGCGGCGCAGCGGGTTTTCTTGTTTCTCGGTCTCGCTCCAATCGGAGGCATTGAACGAACCCGTCTTTCCGCCGAGACCTGGGTCATTTGGATTGGAGCCGCTCTTCCATTGCCACTTACCCGGCTGTGTGGCCAGGACCCTCACCTTAAAGGTGTTGTTTCCGTCCCAGAAGCCATAGACACGTTTCTTGAATCCCGGTCCCTGGAGGTCCACCCAGACGATTACATCCGTATAAGGATTGGCGAACGAGCGAGACGAGTGTAAAGTAATCTCCTGCTTTTCCCAAATATGTACAGATGAGGAGGGCGGCGATGCGAAACCCACGCCGCAGGCAAACAGGGCAAGTGTGAAGACGTGGCAGAGATGTCTGAGCATGAGTTAATCGGGGGAGCGTTCCGGCTTAAGATATCAGATATTTTCTGGGGTTTCGCGATTGCATTTGAACCAAATCTCAAAGGCACTCGATAAGATAGTCCCTACTCACATCCCATGACCGCCGTGCGACGCAATCTTAAAAACTTGAACCTGACAATCGCGTTTTTGTGTGCCGTTGTCCTTTCTTCCACCGCCGATCTTTCTTTCGCCGCCGAGCTACCGGAGGGCGCCGGCAAAGCGGAAATCACCAAGATTTGCTCCCAATGCCACTCGCTTGAGCAAGCCACATCGCTGCGTCAGGGGCAGGCGGCATGGACAGAGACGATTTCAAAGATGATGAACCTCGGCGCGCAAGGCAGCCCCGACGATTTCAATCACATCCTGTCCTATCTCGTGAAGTTCTATGGGCCAGCTCCCGGTGCATCCCCGGCAGAAGGGCCGCCGGCGAACAATAAGGCAGCAGCCGGCGCTGCGCCGTCAAATGTGGAAAGCGCTTCTACCCCGACTGGCGCTACGAATGCCAAGGAAGACAGTCTTCCCAGCGGCGGCCTGGTGGTGGATGCGGCAAAGGAATGGCGGACGTACGGTCATGATCCAGGCGGCATGCGGTTCTCACCGCTCGACCAAATCAAGCCGGAAAATGTCAGCGGGCTGAAAGTAGCGTGGGTGTATCACATGCGGCCACCCGATTTTAAGGGCGCGCCAGAAAGGCCGCGCCGCAGCGGCGCCGTTGGCGATGAACCCCCAACTCCCGGCGGCGGACGCGGCGGCATGTTCGGCTCGCGCTTTCGTCCCAGCGAAGAGACGCCGCTAGTGATTCATGGGCTCATGTATGCCACCACGCCTTACTCGCGCGTGGACGCTATTGATCCTGTAAACGGCAAAGAAATCTGGTCGTATCCGCTCCCCTCCGGCAATCCTTCCACACGCGGGCTTGAATATTGGGCCGGTGACGGCCATACTCCCGCTCAAGTCGTTTTCGGATCAAGCGACGGGAAACTGTATTCGGTCGACGCGAAAACCGGAAAACCGAATCCGGCTTTCGGCGACAACGGCGTGGTCAACCTAAATACCGATGCCATCATGCATGGCTTGCCCGGCCGCAATGCGCTTTCGTCACCCCCCATCGTGTACAAGAATCTTGTCATCACCGGCGGCACTTCGCAGGAAAACCCGCCGCACGGCCCCGCGGGCGACGTCCGCGCCTGGGACATGCGGACCGGAAAGCTGGTTTGGACGTTCCACTCCATTCCGCAGCCGGGCGAAAAGTTCAACGACACGTGGGCCGGCGAGAGCTGGAAAAATCGCGCAGGCGTCAATGTCTGGGGCTTTTTGACCCTGGATGAAAAGCGCGGCATCGTCTACATGCCTTTCGGCGCGCCGTCTGTCGACCAGTATGGCGGCGACCGCGCGGGCGATGACCTCTTCAGCTCCAGTCTGGTTGCGGCCGATGCCAACACCGGAAAATACCTGTGGCACTTTCAGGTGGTCCATCACGATATCTGGGATGCCGATCTGACGGGCGCTCCCGCGCTCATCGATGTGAAACAAGGGGGCAAAACCATTCCTGCGGTAGTGGCCATGGATAAGATTGGCATGGTCTTTTTGCTGAATCGCGTCACTGGCAAACCGATTTATGGGGTTGAAGAACGCCCTGTACCTGCCAGCCAAGTCCCGCTAGAGCGCGCCGCGAAAACGCAGCCGTTTCCCCTCAAGCCGCCGCCCCTGGTGCGGATGACGTTCAGCAAGGCGGATATTGCCACGGTCACGCCCGAACTCGAATCGGCCTGCGAGCAGCTCGTCGCCGGCATGGAAACCGGGGGACCCTTTTTGCCGCCCAGTTATAACCACCTCCGTTTGCAGTTCCCAGGCAACCACGGCGGCGTCAACTGGGGAGGCACCTCGTTCGATCCGCAGTTGGGCTATCTGTTCGCGAACGTCAACCAGTTGGGGCAGATCTCCGGCTTCAAGGACCACGATCCGAAGAATGGTAAAGCCATGGCGAACGGGCAAGGTAACCGGGTCGACCCCGACGGTCCCTATGAAAGCATCGCGGGCGGAGGAAGATTCAGCGTGAAAGGACCAGGCACGCAGCAACTGCCTTGCCAACAACCGCCTTGGGGGGAACTTGCGGCCGTTAACGTGAATACGGGTGAGATTGCGTGGAGGGTACCGCTGGGCGTAACGGACGGTTTGCCGGAAGGCAAGCGCGATACTGGACGCCCGGGAAATGGGGGCACCATTACGACGGCGGGAGGGCTGGTCTTCGTCGGCGCAACTGACGATGAGCGCTTCCGCGCATTCGACGCGAAGACCGGCAAAGAGCTATGGACCGTGAAATTGAAGGGCGCGGCGGAGGCAACGCCCATGACCTACGAAGGCCGCGACGGGCGGCAGTATGTTGTGATCAGCTCAACCGGCGGCGGCTTCTTCGGCAATGCCGTGAACGACGACAGCATTCTGGCATTCGCGCTGGATTCGAAATAGCGGCGATTTCATGCTTCC
>DASXGT010000061.1:0-14896 GCA_036488895.1 Bryobacteraceae bacterium
GCATCGGCCAAGTTGGCCGCGATTTCGACACGGTCCGCGCTGGCCGTGGCGGTCAGTTCGTTCACCATGGTGGGGCTGACGGTGTAGGTCCAGGCGACGGAGTTGGTCTGATTGGGGCGGTTCCACAAGATGCCGGTCAAACCCGAGCTTCCATTGAACGGCGCGTTTTCATCATATGAGAAATCAGAACGGCGAATGGCGATATGATTCTTGTCGTTAGGGACGATATCGCCGTTGTAGGTTCCTTTGCGTTGATTGATGGGATGCGGGGCTTGCGCAATCCAATTGTTGCCGCCGGACGAGTAGCCGGGCGTGGGCGTCGGATAAGTGTTTAGAATGGCCACGCCGTTCGGACTCAACTGCGAAGCGGGAATAATGTTATTTGGATAGGGAGCGCCGGTGGTTGGATTTTTAATCACGGTTCCGGCGGCGTACCAAGGATTCGCGCCCAGCAATTCACTAAAGTTTCCCTGGCGCATTAAAGCGGTTGGAACGGCCTCTTGCGAGGTGTCGTCCTGGCGGTAGCGAATCCAATCCTGGCCGACATACCAGAAGAACTTGTTGCGCAGCTTGCTGGTGACCTTGGGTACCCACAGCGGGCCGCCCACCGCGAAACCGAAATTGTTGTAGCGGAACGGGGTGGCGAAATCGGTACTGGTGGCCTGGTTGCGTCCCCAGGTATTGGCGTTCATGGCGGAGTTGCGGAAGTATTCGTACATGCCGCCGTGAAAGTCGGTGGTGCCGCTCTTGGTGACGATGCGGATCTCGCCACCGGAAGCGGCACCGTATTCAGCTCCGAAATTGGAGGTCAGAACCTGGATTTCCTGAGTAGTATCCACGTTACCTACGCCGATACTGGTCTGATTGCCGCGTGTACGCAGGGCAGGCGCGCCATCGACGGTGATTTGCGTATCTTGGGTGCGCGCTCCGTTGACGGCATAGCCGCCGTTCGAGAGGCTGAAGTTGAAATCGCCCATGGTTGCGGTGGAATGCACGCCAGGAAGCATTTGGGCTTCATAGATGGGGTTGCGGCCGTTCAGTTCCTGATCGACCAATTGGCGGCCGGTGACCAATTGCTGCACCGCGCCGGATTCGGTTTGCAACTGCGATGCGCTGGAAGACACTTCCACGGTTTCGGTGGCTTGACCGATTGCCAAAGTGCCATCGAGAGAAATGGTGGAACTTGCGTTGAGCGTGTTGTGGTTGCTGGAGAACTTTTTAAAACCCGTCAACTCCGCCGTCATGGTGTACAAACCAGGCCGGAGGTTGGTCACGGTGTAGTGGCCTTGGGCGTCGGTTGTCACGGTGTGGGCTTCGGCGGTCGCTTCACTTGTGATGACTACCGAAGCACCGGGTATATTTGCACCGGTTTGATCTCTGACAAAGCCCGTGATTGTGCCAGCGTCGGACTGAGCGAACGCGGCAATTGAAAAGAAGAGGGAAAGCAGCACTGCTATGCAAACGTGTGCAAACTTCGAGGGAACAGACCTCATTATTAACAAAGAACTCCTCAGTAATGGTTTTCGATTAGGACGCCAGGGAGGCGAGACTCCGCTGGTGTAACCGGCTGGGCCCAGCCGGATGAGAACACATGAAGAGAAGTTTATTACCGGGGAGAGTGCAGGTCAATCGTTTTTGCGATAAATCGGCGGTTTAATTTTGCCAATAAATCCATTAGTATCAGTGTATTAGCATCAGTCCACTAGGCTGACTAGTATAGATCGCTGAGACGTGTTCTGGTCAGGGAACGTACTGATTCAGGTAGCGTTTGGCCATGGTCAGGCCGACCTTAAAATCGTCGCTGAAGTCGGGACCGGGATTGTTGGATGCGCCATAGAGATCATCTTCCTGCTCCACGCTCATGGCGCCGGTGTAGCCGATGTCTTGCAAGACGCTGAAGAACTCCCGCCAGTTGATAGAGCCCATGCCGGGAATGCGATAGCGCCACCAGCGGGCTTTGTTCACGGGATTGATGCCGCCGGCGCGGAGGACGGGCCAGAGGATTTCGGTGTCTTTCAGGTGAACGTCGTAGATCTTGTCGGCGAAATCGCGGGCGGTTTGAATGGGATCCATGAACTGGCGAACTAAATGTGACGGATCGTATTGCAGTCCGACATAGGGGGAGTTACCGAAGCCTTTGAAGAGCGCCTCAAATCCGACTGGGCTGGTGGCGATGTTGGCGGCTTCGGGATACGGTTCCCACAGGATGCGCACTTTGTGCTGCTGGCAGGCTGGGAAAAATTGTTCGTTGTAGACGCGCACGATTTCATCCACCTGCTGCTGAAAAGGTTTGGCGGCGTCTTTGCCGGATTGGGTACCGATATAGGGCACGCCTAGTTTGCCCGCGAGCTCGATGGCTTTGACGAAGAAGTGGTTCGAGCGGGCGCGGCGGTCGGGATCGGGATTGATGGAGTCACCGCCGACTTGCAGGGCGGATACGTTCATCTGGTGCTTTTCCAGGGTGGCTTTGACGTCGGCAATTTGGGCGTCTGTGATGGTTTCGGCGTTGAGCGTGTTGCGCGCGCCGGGGCCGGAGCCTAGGATCATGTTCGTATAGCCTTGCGCTTTGGTCCAGGCGACGTTGGCAGGCGTGTAAGGGCCGAGGACGCCGATCAGGGGCTTCCATTCGGGGTGTACGGGTTTGGCGGCTTTCAGGGCAGCGGCCGCGGCGAGCGAGGAGACGAGGGTCCGGCGAGTCATCGTGATTATTCTATATTGAACGCACATGCGATGCGCTCGTATTGTGAACGCGCATGCGATGCGCTGGCATTGAACGCCCGCAGGGAGGGAAAGGAAAATAGTTTGAGAGTTGTCACCGGCAAACCGCTACTTATTCCAAGGACCGGGAAATTTATGCCCCAAACTGACCTCGCACCCGCGGCTCTTGAAAGCCGCATTTTCCTCATCCGTGGCCAAAAAGTAATGTTGGACACGCATCTCGCCGAGCTTTATCAAGTCGCGACCGGCAATCTGAATAAAGCAGTGCAACGCAATCGGAACCGTTTTCCCAAGGACTTTGTGTTTCGGTTGAGCCGCGTGGAAGCGGAGAAGTTGAAATTCCAAATTGGAAGAACAAGTTTGGACGGTAAAGAACATGGCGGGCGGCGGCGGTCGCTGCCGAATGCGTTTACCGAGCAGGGGGTTGCCATGTTGTCCTCTGTCCTGCGCGGCAAACGGGCCGCGGCTGTGAACGTCGCAATTATGCGGACGTTTGTGCGGCTTCGGCAATTCTTAACTACGCATGCGGAGTTAGCGCAGAGGCTCGACGAATTGGAACGGAGACAATTGGATCAGGCGGTCCGGCTAGACGGGCATGATCATGGGATCGAGGATGTCTTCGCCGCCATTCGGCAGTTGATCGCACCGCCTGACGATGCCAACCGCCGCCGAATCGGATTTCCCATGGGGCAGGCTTCGTCAGCGGGCAACGGCGCCTAGAGAACACTTAAAGCACGACGCGGCGGACTACCTGAATGGCTTGGTTTTCGAAGAGTTGCGAAATTACCGAATCGGGGACGGGTTGGTCGGTTTCGATAATGGAGATGGCGGTGAGCGGTTCGCCGGGTTTGCGGGGGCCGTTTTCGTCTTGGCGTCCGAGGGCGAAGTTGGCGATGTTGAGGCTGTTGCGGCCAAGTACGTTGCCGATGTAGCCGATGACGCCGGGAACGTCCTGGTTGCGCGAGTAGAGCAAGTTCCCTTGCAAGGTCGCTTCGCAGGAGATGTTCTCTACCTGTAGCAGGCGAGGCTTGTCGAGAACGATGGCGCCTAGCGCGGAAAACACACCAGCATCGGTTTCGAGCTCCATGCGGACGGAGTCCATATGCTCTTTCCCAGGCTCGAGTTTCTCGGCGACGCTGAAACCCCGCTGCGTAGCAATTTGCATCGCGTTGACTACGTTGGCGCGATATTCGAGCGAGCGGCCCAGCACTCCGGAGAGCCCGGCGTTACGCAAGATTTGTGTATTCTGATCGGCCAAGCGCCCCGAATATACGAATCGAATCGTGTGGGCATTGCCAATGGCGATGTGGCTGAGAAACAGGCCCATACGCTCAGCGAGGGTAACGAACGGCTTGAGGGTCCGGTATTGATCGGCCGTGAGGGCTGGCATGTTGACAGCGTTCAAGGCGACGCCGCTCTTCAAATAATCCACCACTTGCTCGACAATACGGATGCCGACGATCTCCTGCGCTTCTTCCGTGGAACCGGCGATGTGTGGGGTGGCGACGACTGTCTCCAATTGAAAAAGCGGATTTTCGCCGGGAGGCTCCTTCAGAAAAACGT
Organism: Bryobacteraceae bacterium; assembly: GCA_036488895.1. GTDB lineage: Bacteria > Acidobacteriota > Terriglobia > Bryobacterales > Bryobacteraceae > Bog-105. Next base: position 4,282 of record DASXGT010000061.1, read on the forward strand.
CCAATGCCGCACCGTCGACGTTGCCGTTGGTAATGGCGGATTGCAAGGCGGACTCGTCAATCAATTCGCCGCGCGCGCAATTGACGACACGGACGCCGGGCTTCATTTGCGCGAAGGCGGCGGCGTTCAACATCTGATCGGTTTCCGGAGTGAGGGCGACGTGCAGCGTTATGTAATCGCTTTGGCGGTACAGTTCCGGAAGCGACACCAGTTCCACGCCCAAGTTGAAGGCGCTTTGCGAGCTGACGTAGGGGTCATGCCCGATGATGCGCATTTCGAATGGCTTGGCGCGTTTGATGACTTCGCGGCCGATGCTGCCGAGGCCGACTACGCCGAGCGTTTTGCCGCGCAGCTCATTGCCTAGAAATTTCTTCTTTTCCCATTTACCGGACTTGGTGGAAGTGGTGGCCTGCGGCACGGAGCGCGCCATGGACAGCATGAGGGCTAGCGTGTGCTCGGCCACCGAGATGGCGTTGCCGCCGGGCGTGTTCATGACCAGGACGCCGGCGTCGGTAGCTGCCGGAAGATCGACGTTATCGACACCCACGCCGGCGCGCCCGATGACACGTAGTTTCGGGGCAGCGGCGAGCACCTGCTTATTTACTTTGACGGCGCTGCGAACGAGAAGGGCGTCGCAATCGGACAAATGAGACTGGTACGTCTTCGGGTCAGCAACAATGATCTCCCAACCTGCTTGCGCGTGCAAGAGTTCTAAGGCCGCTGGAGCAAGCGGCTCTGCAACTAAAATTTTCATTGGACTCAAGAGTTAACGAACCGCTAGTTCCGGGGCTTTGGTCATGGCGACCTCGGCATACACGTTTTGAACAGCCGCCACGCCGGCGCCGAAACGCACCGGATGGCCATTGGCGGTCAAAATTATTTCCAGCTCGGCGACAATGGCGAACAGGTCGTGAAAATCGAAGTACCCGAGATGGGCCAGGCGGAAAATTTGGCCCTGCATGGTGCCTTGGCCGTTGGTAATGATGGTGTTAAAGCGTTTGCGGAATTCCTTGACGATCACGCCGGAATCCATGCCGTCAGGCGGCCGGATGGAGGTCACGGACGAGCCGGGAGCATTTGAAAATAGTCCGAGGCCTAGTTCCTGCATGGCAGCGCGGGTGGCGCGCGCCAGGATTTGGGCGTTCTCGACAACCTTGTCCATACCGATCGACTTGATATATTTCAGCGCTTCGGCCAGGGCTAGGAGCAAGGCGATGTTGGGGGTCCAGGCGGATTCGCCGTTCACCGCGTTTTTGCGCTCTTTTTTTAGATCGAAATAATAACGGGGATTTTTGGAGGCGTCGGCCGCCGCCCAGGCTTTGGGGCTGACGGCGAGAAAGGCCAAGCCGGGCGGAATCATGAATGCTTTCTGCGAACCGCCGACAACGACATCGAGGCCCCATGCTTCGATGTCGAGCGGCATGGTGCCGATGCCTGTGATGGCATCCACCACGAAGAGTGCGTTGGTTTTTTTGACGGCCAGACCCATGGCCTTGACGTCATGCTGGGAGCCGGTGGAAGTCTCGGAAGCCTGTACGAAGACGCCCTTAATGTTGGGGTTGGCGGCAAGCGCCTGCTCCACTTCAGCGGGGGGAACAACGGAGCCGTACGGAGCGGTCAGCACGGTGGCTTGCAGCCCCCACGCTTTTGCGATTTCGACCCAGCGCTCACCGAATTTCCCGGCCGAGCAGACCAGAACCTCATCGCCGGATGTGAAGAAATTTTGAGCGGCGGCTTCAAGACCGCCGGAGCCGGAAGCCACCAGGACCAGCACATCGTTAGATGTACCTAGAACAAGTTTCAGATCGGATAATACCTGCTTGTAAAGGTTGCGAAAGTCTTCCGTGCGGTGATGGATATCGGCGCCCATCATGGCGTGCAAGGCCGCGGGCAACAGGGGCGTGGGACCAGGTGTAAGGAGACGCTGCTTTCTTATATGCATGGTGAAACGAATGGCAGGACGTGGGCAAAACCACCACGTAAGAACCTGTTAAAAGGAACCTTTAGAATAGCAAAGGCCGGACGTCTCCTAAGGCGGAGACGCCCGGCCTTTGCCAGCCGTTAATTCACCACATCAAAGACAACCGTGCCGGTGGAGGTTTGTCCTAAAACGGTGACGCCGGTGACGGCCAGCGTGTGTTGGCCATCCGGCAGCAGCGTTGTATCCAATTGGTAGCTCCAACCTACGTTGGGACAGTTGGCGCTCGCAAACACGCTGCAGACATCGGGACGGGACACGCCATACCCGGCATTGCCGAAAGGTACGCCGTCTATGGCGAGCGTGACGTTGGCGATAGTCACGTTTGAGTTCACTACCCAGCCGTGCAGATTGATGCTTCCAAACACGAGCGGGGCCGCCGCGGTGGGCGAATCGATCATGATTTGCATCGGATTTACGCCGGACCAATTGGCCACTGTAAATGGGGACGCCGCGGTAAAGAACGTTCCGTTCGCCAACACTTCAGTGACGCCCAGGGTGTGAACGCCGTCTGCAAAACGCGTGGTATCGAGAGTGAAAGACCAGCCCACGTTCGGGCAGCCCTGGCGGCCGGGGAATGCCGCGCAAACGTCCGGCCTGGGGGCGCCGTAGGTTGCGTTCCCGTATGGAACTCCGTCCACGGTCATGGAGACCGAGGTGACGGCGGAATTATCGTTTAGAGCCCAACCCGAGAATTGAGCAACGCCGTTGTACGGATTGCTATTCACGTTGGGCGCGTCGAACTCGATGCGGCCGGGGCCGGTGTTTGCCGCGGCGCCGTTCAGCACCATAAACGGTGAGCTGGTGGTGGCACGTTCGCCGGACGCCGTAGTAGCGGTGATTGCCAGTGTATGAGTGCCATCACCCAGTTGCGTGGTGTTGAGGGGGTAACTCCAGCCCACATTGGGACAACCGGGCCGATTTGTCAATACAGTGCAGACGTCCGGACGGCTTGCGCCATAGGTAGCGACGCCTTTCAGGACGCCGTCCACCAGCACTTGGACGCTGGAGATAGCCGAATTATCACTGACGGCCCAGCCGCTGATGCCCGCGATGCCGTTCACAGTTGCGTTGATAGCGGGGGTGTCGATATTGATTCTCACGGGGTTGGCCGCGGATGCTAAGTTCGCCACGCTAAAAGTAGTGGTCGTGGTGAAGCTTTGCCCGGAATTTGGGTTGGCCGTGACGGAAAGGGTGTGACTGCCATCGGCTAGCTGCGTGGTATCGATCATGGCGTTCCAACCGACATTGGGGCAACCAGGGTAGTTCGGTAAAGCCGTGCAAACGTCGGTGCGGGCCAGATTGTAATTGGCCCCGCCATAGACTACGCCATCCACGGCGACGGTGACGGAGTTAATCACCGCATTGGAATCCAAGGCCCAGCCCGAGAAAGTAGCTGTGCCGCTGAAAGTACCGCTGGTGGCACCGGGCGTATCAATCGTGATGATCACCGGATTCCCGGTGGCGTGATTGGACACGATAAAGCTATTCGCCACAGTTGTTTTTTGACCGTTCGCGGCAAGGGCGGTAATGGAGAAGTTGTGCGTTCCATCTGCTAGTGAAGCAGTGTCGAGGTAATAAGACCATCCCACATTCGGGCAGCCTGCTCTGCCCGAGAACGCAGCGCAGACGTCGGCACGGGCCGCTCCATAAGTGGCAGTGCCGCGTTGGGCGCCATCCACAAACACTTGCACGCTGCTGATAGAGGTATTGTCATTGAGCGCCCAACCGGAAAAAGTCAAAGCGCCATGGTAGGTGTAACCCGGACCCGGCAGATCGATATTCGCGTGAGTGGGGCCGTCGGTCACATCATTAGAGACGGTAAATGCCGCGGAAGAGGTGAAGCTGACGCCATTTGCGTCAGTGGCCGTCACTTGGAAGCTGTGCGTGCCGTTCGGCAGCGAAGTGGTATCGACCGAACCGGTCCAACCGACATTGGGGCAACTGATAGTGCCTGGATAGGATGCGCAAACATCCGGGCGGGAAGCGCCATAGGCCGCCGTGCCGAATGAATTGCCGTCCACCAGAATTTTGACACCCGTGATGGGCGCTTTGGCGTCAATAGACCAGCCCTGGACGGGAATGACGCCGGTAGCGGTTGAATTGGCGGCTGGAGCGTCAATGGTTGTGGTGATGGGGCTAGCGGTAGGCGTCGGCCCTACGGCAGGCGCGCCCGGCACCGGATTACCAACCGCCACCGTCACGGTATTGCTGATGAAGGCGTTTTGCGCAATATAGAGCTGGGCTGTACTCGGCGTCAGGCTGGTCGGAACCACCATTTGCACTCCGTATATCCCATATGATCCTGGCGGAAAGCCGGCGCTAATCACCTGCGCGGTGACTCCGCCCATGGTGGCGGCCACGAAGTTGGAAGCGCTATTGGGCACCGGTGACGTGCTCGGATAGGGAGAGCCCGTGATCAGGTTGACATTCGTCCCATTCATATCGACCAGCGTTCCGAGCCCGGCGGCGTTGACCGTAATGAGCTCGCCAGGACCAGCCGGATTTGTGGGAGTGATCACGGAACCCGGCGTTACATTACAGCAGGTGGTGCCGCTATACGCCGTGACGGTGACGTTGGCATTAGTGCTGGCGCTTCCGGCAATCGTGATTCCGGTACCGGCCGCGCCCGGCTGCCGGGCGGTCAAGATGATGCGGTCAAAAGCTCCGCCCAGAGACGCGGTTACGTTCGGGTCCGGCGCACTGTTGATCTTACTAATCAAGCTTTGTGCAATGGTCAGCAAGGTATCGCTGGCGACTACGGTGTAGTTATAAGCCGTACCGTTGATCGTGACGGTAGCCACATCGGTGGCGTTCACTGAGCCATCAATAGATACCACCGCGGTTGGGTTGCCCGGCTGATGATAAGCCTGGGAGGCGGGCCACGGACGCGGTTGATCCGGATAACTTGGAGCGTCGAAAATCCCTGGATTGGCCGGCGCAATATAGATAGGCGCGGCGTTGGTCACGGTTATGCTGCCGTCAATATGCTGTGTGCGCACGTACACGCTGGTGCTGTTGCGATCCGTAAAGTAATACGGAATTTGTCCGACTAGCTGCGTCTTAGAGACTTTTAACAGAGGCGAGGCGACACCGTCCAAGGAAAGCTGCACTCCGCCTAGCGTGGTGGGCAGGGGATCGCCATTGAAAGCGGGTGTATAGGTGGCGTCCGAATCGGTAAAGGTGGTGCCTGGCGGCGCATCCACTTCAATCAACATTCCGGGCGCGCCGGTAGCGGCATTACCGGCCGTAAGATAACCGCCGGAGGCCGTGGCGAGAACATCGGCCGTGTTTGAGGTGGTCGCTGCAAGCGTAATCGTGTCATAGCCGACACCCACATTCTTGGAACTCAGATAAACAGTTCCGCTTCCGATGCCGGCAAAAGCAGCGGTGGCGTTTGTATCGGATTTGTTGATCAGCGCCACCAGCGCCTGGGCGATGGTATCCACCGTGTCGGTGCTTTTAATGGTGTACGTATAGCCGACACTTTGGATGGTGATGGTGGCGGTGTCATTGGCGACGATGCCTCCGGCAAGTGAGAATTGCACCAAACCTTCCTGGCGGACGGTTTCGCTGGCCCAGTTCACGATGGAGTAGATGGGCGGGCTGGAGTATTGGTTCGAGTACAGGGGCGCATCGCCGACGGAAAACAGCAGCACGCGGCGGTTAAAGGGATCGGCCACATACAGGTTTGTGCCATCCCAGGCCAGCGATGTGGGGGACGGCGTGACGTCTACTGCACCGGTATTGTCGATGGCTGTGCTGGCGATGCTGATGGCCGCGCTGCTGACCAGATCATTAATAAAGTCCGGCTGGCCGAGCACACCGTCGGCGGGCGCCCCGTTGACAGTGGGGATGGAGTTGTAGATCAAGACACGATCGTTTCCGCCGTCGGCGATGAACAAGCGGCCGTTGCCGTCGGGAAGGGCAAAGCGCGGAAAACTCAGATTGGACTGGCAAGCGCCGTACGGTCCGATGGGCAATGCGCCGCAGGAGTTGGCATCGTTGGAAATCGTCTGGATCATGTCGGGCTGGCCGATTTCCACATCCGCGTTCTGGCCGTTGGACGTGGGGAGGCTGTTCCAAATCAATACGCGGTTGAAACCAAGATCGGTGACAAAGACGTGTGTTCCGTCGGAGGTGACGGACGTAGGACTCAGCAGCTCGTTAGGCGCCGCGTTGGGATTACCCGAAGTCGTGACCGGCGGAGCGTTGGCGTGATTGAAATCCGGCTGGCCCAACTCCACATCCGGAGGCTGGTTGTTGACGGTGGGAATAGAGTTCCAGATAAGGATGCGGTTGTTCGATGTGTCGGCGACGAATAAGTGATTGTTGCTCACCCAAACGCCCTGAGGACCGCGCATGATGGTGGAGCTGACGACGCCCTGGCCCGGCGACTGGCGCGTGGATAGATCCGGCTGGCCCAGCACCAAGTTGGGTAGCTGGTTCATGGAGGAGGGAATGGAGGTCCAGATTAAAACACGATTGTTGTCGGTGTCGGCCACAGCCAAGATTTTGCCGTCAGTCCCCACGCCGCTGGCATTATAAAGATAAGGCTGGCTGGTGTTGGTGGCTGCCAGGCCGGGATCGAACACCGGGGTGCCGCTGCTGCTGTCCGTGGGAGTAAAGCTAGGCTGCCCCAAGCTGAGAGAGGCGGGGTATCCGCACACGTAGCAATAACTGAAATAAGAGTTGTTGAGCGGATCGCGGGGGGCGGGAATGACGCTGGTATTGAAAACCAGGACGCGGCTCGTCTGGGTGTCCGCATTCCCATTCGCTGAAGCGCCGACCCGGTTGGAATCGGCGACGTATAACAGGTGATGAGCGGTGTCATAAGCAACGCCGCCGGCACCCCCCAAAATGTAGCCGCTCTGCGCGCTGTTTCCTACCGTGAAATTCAACTGGCCGACTACGGCCCGGGCGGCTTGCCCGTTTATGAATTGCTGAGCATGGACGGAAAAGACAAAAGAAAGGAAAAGTAAAACTGGTGTAAGCTTTCTCAACTATGAGACCCCAAAACGCGCTGATTACCGGCAACACCCGGACGCTTGGCCTACCGAAAAGAGCACAGAAATGCCCCTCACTGCCCGAACAGCGCCGACGAACCGCCAAAGTAGCTAAGTATAACAGCGGATCAGACGTGAACCCCGGCGCGGCGGTTGCGGGGGAGATCATTTCATTTGAGTAAAAAAGGGGTGACGGGAAGGGGATTGCTCATCGCTAGACATTAGAGCGTGTCTTTTCTTAGGCTGCGCGCGCTTTGGTCCTTTTGATTCTCAAGCCATGCAACGCCTGCCACGCTATCGCTAAAGCGCCTTAGGCCGGCTTGACGGATTGCCGAATCCGGCACCTTTGCCAGCGGGGTGTAACGAGGATGGTGTGCATCTTTATAAGGATCGTTACGGGCAGCGTTGTAACAAGCGATCATGGCCCAGCGAGGATGGTCAGACCGGTTTTGGTCCGATCGGTGCAGAAGATTGGCATGGAAGAACAGGACATCGCCCGGATCCATTTCCACATACACAAGCTCCAAGCGCTTTTCGGCTTCGCGCACGCGTTCCATATCCGCTCCAGCCTGATCGCCTGTGAGGACGTGATCAACACGGCCCATGTGATGAGAACCGGCCAGCACCTGCATGCAGCCGTTTTCGCGTGTAGCCGGGTCTACCGCAATAAAGGCGCTTGTCAGCAGCGGAAACAACACTCCGTTCTGATACCAATAGCCGTAATCCTGATGCCACGCCCAGGCGCCGCCGACTTTGGCATCCTTCATGATCATTTTCGAGTGATAATGATAGACCTCGCCTTTGAGCAGCGTCTCGGCCGAATTCACGATGCTTTCGCAGCGGGCAAACATGCCGTAGATCGTGTCTCCCGGATGATTCCAGAGAGATAACCGTACAATTCCGCCTTCGCCATCGGCACGCCCGAACGAGTGTTGGTCGAGGTCGCGGTCTTGCTTAGCGGCTTGGCGAAGCAGAGCTATTTCCTCAGTGTCGAACATCTTCCGCGCGATGACGAAGCCTGTATCTTCGTACTCGGCGATGGCGTCCTTTTTCAGCGGGCCAGCGGCCATGTTGGATCTCCTTTGCGAGGGTTGACGGATTTTGTCATTAGCGGCGAATGAGCGGCCTGAAATAGATATTCCGGTACGCTACCGGGCCGTGATCGCCTTGCAGCATCAGCGGATTCTCTGTTGCTTCTGGAATCTCCAAGCCTGAACGTGTCGGTCCAGGAGCCTCCGTGTTGTCTTGCACAAGTATATTGTTGTGAAGCACCCGGATGAACTTCGCATTCTCAATCTTGTGGCCCGACGAGTCAAACCGGGGCGCTTGAAACCAGATATGAAACGATTGCCAGTCCGCGGGTTGGCGGCTGGCGTTGACGAGCGGGGGAGAGCCACCCACCCCTTTCTCATTGATCCAGCGCTCGTAAATCCCGCCGCAATCGCTGTATTTGGGATGTTCGACGCCAAAACTGTCATAGACCTGCACCTCGTACAGGCCGTGCAAGTAAACGCCGGAATTTGAATTGGCGGGAATCAGGAACTCAAGATACAACTCCATGTCGCCAAACTTTTGGGTGGTTACTATGTTGCTGACCGCGCCCTTCGACCCATTGGCAATCCGGTTGCCTGCGCCCGGAAAAGGTAGCAGCTCTTTGGGGGAGTTTTTTCCGTTCCAGTAGATGGCTGGGCTGGTAGTCCAGACTCCTTTTTCGGGATGCTCGAACATCCAGCCTTGCAAATTCGACCCGCTGAGAAGCGGTGTCCAGCCTTTTTCGAGCAGATAAGGAGGATCTCCATGCGGCTGCCCATCGTTCAGCTCGACGTGCTGCGCGCCGTTTACGGTAACGGCAGATAATAGGGCGAAGGCTACAAACCCCGGTAGAACAAGCTCTATCGGCCACTGCCTTTTTGTCATAAGGACCAGCCCGTCCGGTAAGACGGATTGAGCAAGGAATTTGCTTCCTCGTCGTTCGTAATTGCGGGCCGTTCTGAATTATATTCAAGCGGGCGCGCCGTGCGGGCGGCAATTGTCCCTAACAAAGCAATCTCAGTCATGCGGCTGCCGAAATCGAAGTTGACATTGGTCGGTGACCCGGTTTTACAGGCTTGAACCCATTCTTTGTAATGGCCGATGGTTCGCGGCAGAGTTTTCGCGGGAGTCTGAAAACCGCTGAACTGCTTTTCCGGCAGCAATTGATTCTTGCCGCCATAATATCCGCTCAGTAACTTGCCTTTGTCGCCGACGAATAGCAAACCCTCTACCGGCATGGGTGTTTTGAAACTCAATTCCACGGGGCGCGGAGGACGGATTCCTCCGTCGTACCAGGTCATCTGCAAAACCGGCATCCCCTGCCGTTCCGGAAATTCCCAGGTCACCACGTTTGAATAACTTTCCGTTTCCGGCGTTTCAATCTTCGGAGGCAGGCGTTCGTTACCGTCAGGCTGCATGTGAAAGTAACCTCCGTACATGGTCGATCGTGACGCCAAAATGGAGCGCGGCGACCCCAATTTAAGCGCGGCGTGGAATACATGCATGGCATGGCACGCCATATCGGCGACGGTGCCTCCGCCAAAATCCCACCAACTGCGCCAAATCCACGGATGGTAAGCGGGATTGTAAGCGCGAAACGGCGCCGGGCCGATCCACATGTCCCAGTCAAAGGCGTAAGGCACTGAAGGAGTGTCGGTAGGCCTTACTTGCGCGGCCGGATAGATGGGATGGGGCGTCCAAACGTGAACTTCTCGAACATTGCCGATTACGCCGGACAATAAAATTTCGGCAGTGCCCAGAGCGTCATCACTGGCGCAACTCTGTACGCTCATTTGCGTAGCTACTTTGGCGTCTCGCGCGGCGGCGGCGATTGCTCGTACTTCGTGCACCGTGTGGGTCAACGGTTTTGCACAGTAGACGGGCTTGCCTCGTTTCAAAGCCTGCATCGTGATCACCGCGTGGTTATGGTCGGGTGTAGCCACAATCACGGCATCGATGTTCTTTTCTTCCTTGTCGAACATCTGCCTGTAATCGCTGTAAACGCGACCTCCGGGATACGTGCGGAATACCGGGGCCGCAAAGCTGTGATCGATATCGCAAAGAACATCGATCCGTTCGCTATCGCAACCTTTGATGTAACGCCTCCCCATTCCACCGACGCCGATAGCGGCTATGCGCAACGTGTCGCTAGGAGACTGAAAACCTCTGCCTCCCAGAACATGCCGAGGTACGATCAACGCACTCAACGCCGAAGCGGCGGCTGCCCTTCGAGACACACCCGTGGAGCCGTTTTGTTGTTCTGGCACTGACCTTGGTTCCCCTCGACCTTTAGAATGTGACGCGCAGGGCGGTCTGCACCTGCCTGTTTCCGTAACCGCTGAGAGTGCTGGTAATCGTACCGAAGGAAGCGGAACTAACGTTGCCACTGGGATTGCTGAAATGAGGCGTATTCGTCAGGTTGTAAAATTCGCCGCGAAGTTCCAGCTTAATCCGCTCCTTGATGGAAAACCCCCGGAACAACGAGAAGTCGTAGTTGCTTAGATGCGGCCCTCTAATGGTATTTCGCCCGGCGCTGCCGAAACGGTTTGCACCGGGAACGGCGAATGAGCTTGTGCTAAACCATGCTTGGTTAGGACCA
>DASXGT010000066.1:0-1529 GCA_036488895.1 Bryobacteraceae bacterium
CGAGGCGTTTGGATTTTTGGGGACGCCGATTTGGATTAAGAACAGGGCGAGGAATTGAGTTTTCTTGCTTCTCAGCCCTACACGATCCATCGCTGGCAATCCCGCCTGCCGCACACCGCATGATGAGCGCCAGCACGCGCGTGTCTGCAACATCTGACACCTGCGGTGTGGCGGGAGTTTCCAGCTTTCCGGCTGACGTAAAAATGCGGACAGGTATACTTCCGCATGGGACGATCGTTCGTTGCAGTACTCGCCACTTCTTTTTTTGCCTTGGTATTCGGCTCGCTTGCCATGGCACAAGACAATTACGAAATCCAGGTTTACGGCTCAGACATGGTTCCGAACCATTCCACCATGGTTGAGATTCATTCGAACTTTACGGTCGATGGAAGCAAGACGGTGCAAAATGGAGTTTTGCCTACGAACCATGCCGAGCATCAAACGCTCGAGATTACGCAGGGGATGGGCGATTGGGCCGAAGTTGGTTTTTATGTGTTCACCAGCATTCAACCCGACAGCGGATGGCAATGGGTAGGCGATCACATACGGCCGAGGGTGCGCATTCCCGAATCGTGGCACTGGCCGGTGGGCTTGAGTCTATCCAATGAAATTGGCTACCAGCGTGCTGCGTTCTCGCCCGATACGTGGACATGGGAAATCCGTCCTATCGTCGACAGGAAACTCGGACCGTGGTATCTGGCCTTCAATCCGGCGTTTGATCGCTCGTGGCACGGCCCGGGCGTGAAGCAGGGCGTGACGTTTTCTCCGAACGCGAAATTCAGTTACGACTTCACCAAGAAAATTGCGGGCGGACTGGAATACTACGCGGCGTACGGATCGCTGACCGGGTTTGACGCACTGAGAGATCAGCAGCAGCAGTTCGTTCCTTCGATCGATATCGACTTCGCTCCGCAGTGGGAGTTTAACTTTGGTGTCGGAGTTGGCACGACGCACTCAACCGATCATCTGCTCGTGAAGTGCATTATTGGGCGGCGATTTTCCTGGACTCACGAGCGTGAGGCCAAGTTGAAAGCTCCTGAGTAGGGGCTGATCGCATCTATCCTGTCGGGTCAGGCGCAGGAGGTAGCGGCGGCGGTTCGTACGAGGGCGTCGGCTCCGGCACAACCGGAAGCGGAGCGATTGGCGGTGTGGGATGAAGAACCGCACCCAGCGCGGGATAGCGCGCTGCGAAGAAATAGATGGAGTAGGCGGGGAAGAATACGATTGCGGGAACGGAGATTAGCGATGTCATGAAAAGAAAAGCAGCCAGCAATGCGCATCCCGCGACGACTGCCAGGGTGATTGTGTAAACCGTCCATCCGACGCCCGCTGCTTTGGCGGCCATGACGGTTGCTATCGCCACGCCGGCGGCTGGGACCAAAATGATTAGAGCAAAGATGGCGCCGATGATGCCGAAAACGATTGCAGCGCCCAGCGCCAAAACAATCTTCATGCCAATGTAAGCGGCGTAGCTTCCGGTCTCGGCCTTCATCATCAACCACAGGCGCTGCCAGGCTTCGATGGCGCCG